>NZ_JBIISY010000359.1:0-4388 GCF_044340795.1 Tardiphaga sp. | reverse complement strand
ATGCGGCGCCCCGCTTGTTGAGATGCTCTGCGATCAAAGCTTCCTCAGCCGCGACCACATCCTCGATCTTGTCGAGCGTGGATGAGAGCGGCACGGTTTGCCCCTTAAGGGTGCGACCAATGGTGCTCTCATCGAGCCCGCAGCGAATTGCGATTGTCTTTTTGTGCAACCGGATGAGCGCAATGCGCTCCGTCAGTTCTGCAAGGCGATTGGACAAGGCCGCTAATCCGTGTTTCATCTGCATACTTGCAGACCGAAATCTGATTTGCGGCATCCTTGCAACAGAAATGTTTACGGAAACCCACAGCCTCGAAGCACCGCATATAGCGATCGGCATTCATGCCGGTCGGAGGCGGACTGTGGCGAGATCGGGCGGGCGTACCGAAGCGAAGCGCGAGGTTCAGACGCAGCAGCGCAAATGGCTTTTGGAGGTTCTGGAGAAGGTAAAATTAAAACCTTCCCAGCTAGCCATAGGCGCAGGCGTGAGCGACACCACAATCACGCGCATTTTGAATAACGAAGATTATCTTGGAACGCTCGCACCAGAAACGATCGAGCGCATCAAGGGCACGTATAAGGTGCCTGGACCGGAAGAATTCGCCAATCGGAGCAGATCATCGGTGATCGGCTTCTCGGAGGCATCGCGGTTCGATGCGGGCAGGGAAGCGGCTGATTTGGCGGTCATCGTCGACGCTATTCTGCGTGGGCGGAGCAACATGCATGTGTGGCGCCTGAAGACCATGGCCCTTGAAGGTGTTGGCTATTTGCCTGGCGATCTCGTGTTCGTCGAGCACCTGCCCGACACGATATCGGCGCGCCCACAAGATGCAGTCTGCGCGCAGGTCGTGGACTATCAGCACGGTGCCGCAGAGACGGTCTGGCGCGTCTATGATCCGCCGTTTCTTGTGGGTGCGGCAAATGACCGCACTGCCTATAAGCCGATCCTTGTCGATGGCGACCGCGTCAAGATCGCGGGCGTCATTCGCGAGAGCTATCGCCCGCATAGCCTTTCAGCCACTCGCGGCAGCTAGGAGCCGGTGACGTAACCGATCCAATTCGGGAAGCCCACAAGCTTGTAAAGTGCCCACTCGATCCCGAACGATATTGCAAGCGAGATCAGCACGTGGATGCGCGCCGCACGGTGAGCGGCCGTGACGTGCTCTGCATCTAAACCCGCATATCGAATGCGCACGACCATGTAACCCTGAAGCGCCAGCCAGCACGGCAGGAACATGGTGCCGACATTCGCCGCAATGATCGCGGCGTCGAGAAACCAGTTGAAAAGCCCCATACGGCTTACGGTATTACAGTCGCATACGCCGTTCCACGTGAAACGAAGCAGATTTTAACCTGCATACTTGCAGATTTTGTCTGCATGCGTATGCTCACCTCGATTTGCACGCAGAGGGAGCAACGCAATCATGAAGCAGCGATCGGCAGGACAACACGACAGCGAGATCGGCACGCGCATTCGCGCCCGCCGCAACATGCAGAAGATCAGTCAGGCGGAACTGGGCGAGGCGCTGGGCGTCTCGTTTCAGCAGATCCAGAAATACGAAAAGGGCGTCAATCGCGTCGGCGCCGCCCGCCTGGCGGAGATCGCCAAGGCGCTGGGCACCTCGACCTCGGCCCTGCTCGGCGGCGACGCCACCGAGGCGGCCAACCCCGAGGCGCTGACCATGATGGCCACCAACGACGGCGCCAAGCTCGCCCGCGCCTTTAATGAGATCGTCGACCCCAACCACCGCCAGGCAGTGCTCAGCCTGGCCAGGACGCTCGCCGAGACGGCGGCGGTCGGTGCCGTCCAGTTCCAGCAGGCGGCGGAGTAGGGCGATGGGACGCACCGCCACCGAAGTCCGCGAAGCGACAAGGATCCGCTGGAACGTCACGGCCAGCGAAGCCGACATCATCCGCAAGATCGGGTTGCGCGCCCACGAAAAGTTTGGCGCCGACGTCATCGAAACGCAGATGGATCTCACCGCCACTCATTGCAACGGCAATCCGCTGCGGCTGCAGGAGCTTCTCGATGCGGACGATCTCAATTTCACCCACGATGTCTGCGGCATCTATCGCCACCTCGATCGCAATAATGGCAAGCTGAAAGAC
This sequence comes from Tardiphaga sp., assembly GCF_044340795.1. Lineage (GTDB taxonomy): Bacteria > Pseudomonadota > Alphaproteobacteria > Rhizobiales > Xanthobacteraceae > Tardiphaga. Next base: position 2,282 of record NZ_JBIISY010000359.1, on the reverse strand, counting down.
ATGTTCAGCCCCCGGTTTTCACGCCGTGAGCAGTGAGAGGGTCGGCGGACGCTGGCGCTTCCAGTGCGACAACTGCACGGAGGCGGTAGACACCGCCTCCGGCAATTTCAACGAGGCGCTCGCCGAGGCCAAGGCCGAAGGCTATCGCGCCTACATGCTGTCCGGCGAGTGGTTTCACCGCTGTGATGGCTGCAGCAGGAGCCGGTCATGAGAAGCGAGCCCATGCATGCCGCCGAGGTTGCCAAGCGCCTGGGGGTGACCGTGGCGACGTTCTATCGCCGCCGGCCGAAGCTGCACATGGTCGACGGGATGCCGCGCCCCATCACCTCCACAGGACGCCCCAGCTATGACCGGGCGAGCATGGAGGCCTGGCTGACCCGCAACGATCCGCGCCGGCCGCCGGCCGCCGCCAATGACAGCATCGCGCCGCCCATGCCGAACAGCGATGCCGAGTGGAACCGGTTCCTGCGCCAGACCTATGGACAACCGGCCGAGTGACCTTGACACCGCCCGGCCATCGTGCCGGGTTCCTTTTTTCCGCCGAGGTTGAGGGACCATGGCAAAGATCAAGATGCCCTATGTGGCGCCGCGCCCGCAGGCCGATGGCAGCTACCGGCCGCGCTTCGTTCCGGGGCCGCGCGAGCGCGCGATGGGTTACACCGGCAAGGATCTGAAGCACGACGACGGCCGCTGGTTTTCGCTCGAGGAAGCACTCGGCTTTGCCAATGCCAAGCGCGACGAGATCATCGGCCAGCGCAAGGCCGGCCGCAAGCTGCGAACGCCGCCGGTGCAGCGCGCCCGGCGCGTCTGCGATCTGTGGGATGCCTATACGCGCAGCCCGCAATGGCTGGGCGATGCCCGCCTGAAGATCGACGGCCTGCGCGCCAGCACGCGAAAATCCTACACCGCCTGGCTACGCCCGGTGATGAGCGAGCCGATCTGGCAGGCGCCGATCGCCAGTCTCGATCCTGTCATTCTCAAGGCGCTGTACGAGCATCTGTGCCAGCTGCGCACCGCGTCCATGGCACGCGGCGCCCTGACCGTCATCCAGGCAATGCTCGAATGGGGCCGCCTGCGCGGCTGGCTGCCGAAGATCCATGGCCAGACGGTCGAGAACCCGGCGCGGCGGCTCGACATGGAGACGCCGCCGGTGCGCCTGCGCGTTGCCAGCGAGACCGAGCTGACGGCGCTGATCACGGCGTCGGATCTCGTGGAATTCAATGGCGTGCCGCTGTCCGCAGTCGGCGACGCGATCGCGGCCGGGTTCTATTCGGGCCAGCGCAAGGGCGACGTGCTGGCATTCATTCCCGGCGCGGCGTCGAACAACCGGATCGAGCTCGTGCAGAGCAAGACCGGCGCGCGGGTGTCGATCCCGATGGCGCCGCGCCTGGTCGACCGGCTGGCCGCGGGCAGGGCGCGGCGGGTGCGGCGCGACTATGCCGTAACCTCGGCGAACATCGTCATCAATGAGGGAACCGGGCTGCCCTATCACACGCGCACCTTCCGCGATCACTTCCAGATGGTCCGCGACGCCGCGATCGCCGGCATTGTCGACGAGGCTGCGACGGCCGTCGCGCGCGCCCAGCACGCCGCCGAGCAGCGCAATGACGAACCGCCAACCATCTGGCTGCTGCCGCCCTGCAAGTCGCTGGCGGCGCCGGAGGGCACGGGCTTCACCTTCCCGGATCTGCGCGACACGTCGGTCACATGGTATGCGCGCGCCGGCTGCACGGTGCCGGAAATCGCATCGATCACCGGGCATAGCCTGAAGTCGATCTATGACATCCTGAAGCACTATCTCGCGCTGGACGGCCACCTGGCCGACAGTGCCGTGCGCAAGCTGGTGGATTACATGGAGCGGGAAGGGATGGCGGTCTAGGCCGCCGCGCTTTTGGAGTGAAAGCATTGAAAGAGAGCCCAAACAAGGACGCCCCGCAGAGTGACGTCGTCGCGATCGTCGAAGAGCTTTACACCTTGTTTCTGAATGCAGGCGAAGGGCAAGAACGTAGTGTGATGGAGTTACACAGCCATCTTGGCAGCACGTTTCACGCTCGCGTCCTTAACGCGGCGCGATTTTTGAAAATTGACGAGATCGTCACCTGACGAAATCCGAAGCTTTGCGCGAAAGGTTGGCGATGTAAGTCTGAGCGGTCGAAGCGATCGAGAGCAGACTTTGATCTCGGATATCAGCCCCCGCATGGGATGTTGGCACCTTGTAGGTCACCCCACGATCCGTCACATCTAAAAGCAATACAGTCGCCGGATCCCACCTAATAACAACC
>NZ_JBIISY010000117.1:0-18569 GCF_044340795.1 Tardiphaga sp. | reverse complement strand
CAAGCTTTGCAAGTGAAGCGCTCGCGGTAGAGCGGTCAGACCGACTCGTGGTCCATCGCGTTCCCCTCCCACCACGACGCGGCGGACTTAAAGAACAGATATTTGCTTTCGTTTCATACGTACGAGGCGTCTATAAGATCATCAAAAGGCAGAAATATGATCTAATTATTACCACGTCATCGCGGTTGATGACGGCGGCCTTAGGAGCGACCGTCGCCAAAACCAAACGAACTCCGCTTTATCTCGACATCCGCGATATTTTTGTCGATACCATTGACGGCGTGCTTCCGACATGGCTAACGACGCTAGCGATCGGCCCGCTACGTCTCGTCGAACGAATGACAGTTCAGTCAGCCACTGCCGTCAATTTGGTCTCGGCGGGCTTTCTTGATTACTTCAAGTACCGATATCCAGATCGGCGATATACCTGTCACACCAATGGAATCGACGAAGAATTTTGTCAGCCTCTTCCAGAAGCGCTCAGGCACGGGACCGACCGCCTGATAGCGCTATACGCGGGCAATATAGGAGACGGGCAAGGCTTGCACCTTGTTTTACCCGCGCTTGCCAAAAAGCTCGAAGACCGGCTCACTTTCCGCCTCGTTGGCGACGGAGGCCGGACAAAACTACTACAAAGAGAGTTGCAGAATGCCGGTGTAAAAAATGTAGAACTATTTCCTCCTGTTCAGCGCCAGCAACTCTTACACGAGTATGCTGGTGCTGACCTTCTGTTTCTTCATTTGAACGATATCGAAGCTTTCGAGAAAGTTCTGCCTTCTAAATTGTTCGAATACGGCGCGACAGGCAAGCCGATATGGGCGGGCTTAAGCGGCCATGCAGCCGAATTCGCCAGAATCGAACTTGATAACACCGCGATATTCGAGCCTTGCAATATTGATGATGCTCTCGCAGCATTAAACCAGCTGAGGTTTGAAGTCACAACGCGCACAAATTTCCTTGAGAAGCATGATCGACGGCGCATCATGAAAGAGATGGCCGTGGATGCATTCTCAATCGCTGCACGCAAACTCAGCAAAAGCTAGAACTCACAAATACGTCTCGAACCGATTTCCGGATCGGCTGCATCTTCGGATCCACTGGGCAACGTCGAGAGACGTAGAATGGGTTTATTTGAACAGTTTTCTCGACCGGGTAGCACGGCACAGAAAGGCGGTCTTGTCACGCCAAGGCCGAGCGGTTCGGGACGATGCAGTGGCCGCGACGCCTGCAGTAACGCAGGCAGTCTCTAGTTGTATGTATTGCCATTTACGCCTTTTGCTGGTGAGCCTTCTGAGGTTGTCCGTCCGATCCTCGAAAACCTGGGCCAGCGATCCCAGACTAGCGATCTTTCGCCACTCGAAATCAGGAAAAAGTCGACCATAACTGCACCCGCCTGATGGGCGTGCCTGGTATCGATGATCTCGACTGCGGTCGTCGCAGCGATCGGCAGCGGTGAGGCTTTCAACCGGGGCCGGGATTTTGGCGCCTGGCTTGGGCTTGGGCTGGTGCCGCGACAATACAGCACCGGAGGGCGTTCGATCCTGGGCGGCACCTCCAATCGTGGCAGCCGATACCTACGAACTCTCTTCATCCAGGACACCAAAGTCCTTCTGATGCGCCCCCAGAACGGGGCGAAGTTTAGCTTCGGCGAGTGGCTGACCAATGCCGCACCGAGGATGCATCGCAACAAGCTCGCCGCTACTCTGGCCAATGAGCTCGCCCGCATTGCCTGGAGCAGGCTGTATAACGGAAAGGCCGTCGACACCCACCGACTTGAGGTCGAGGACATCTAGGCCCTCGACCTCCAAATCAGTTCGCGATTGAGAAGCTGCATGGAACGGATCAATCGACGTGCCCGGAGCATGGTGGCGCAAATGGTTACTCGAAAACCTGTCCGCTAATGAGGCCAAAGGCGCGTGCGTATCCCGATCAAGGCCGCGGCCCGCGAGCGGTTCAACAGGCCTGATACATATCAGCGATTTCCGCTATCTAAGCATAATCTCACTTGCGATCAGCAGCCGGTCCATACACTGCGCCAGAAGCGGATGAGCTTCCGCTACGAAAGAAAACCCTTCGTAAATTACATAGAAATTTCAATTACATATGAGTTCGCATCTTTATTCGGGGTGGCGCGCCAGTCATTTCAATCACTTAGATTGAATCTGTTTGATTTTACCCCATCCCGATCGGCAGAGCGTACTGAGGCGAATTCGGAAGCCGTATCGCTGCTACCGTCCAGTTGCGAAACCGCATCCGCGAAGCCCTTGCGACGTTTGGCAAAGCCCGACCGCGATTGGGCGGCGGCAATCCAACCGCTTCCCGAGTGCCATCTGACCTTCAGCCTTCAACCGCGCGCATCACGGCATCGATGGCACGCGTGCGCCACCCTAATGGGTCTTGCTGTCGTTCCACTTCTCGAGGTCGGGCTTTTCCTTCGGATCGAACTGATCCTTCTCGGGCGGCCCCTTCCAGGGTTCATCGGTCTGCTTGGTCGTGCTCCAGTCGGTCTTCTGCCGGGGATCGTCCTTTGGCGTTTCCTTGCTCATACCCGTCTCCTCACGAAAGCAGTGGCGCATTCAGGATCTTGTCGATGGTGATGGGGAAATCACGCACCCGCTTGCCGGTGGCGTGATAGATGGCGTTGGCCACGGCCGCTGCCGCACCCACGATACCGATCTCGCCGAGGCCCTTGACGCCGATCGGACTGACCTTGTCGTCCTTCTCGTCCACGAAGATCACCTCGATATCCGCGATATCGGCATGGGCGGGGATGTGGTACTCGCCGAAATTGGCATTCATGATCTTGCCGAGACGATGATCTGTCATCCCCTCCTCATGCAGGGCCATGCCGATCCCCATCACCACGCCACCGAGAATCTGGCTGCGCGCCGTCTTGGGATTGAGGATTTTTCCTGCTGCAGCGGCGCAGACGACGCGGGTGACGCGGACCACACCGAGGTCTTCGTCCACATGCACCTCCGCAAACACGGCGGAATGGGTGTAGCTGATATATTTCATCATCTGGATCAGGCTGGGGCTGACCTTGCCCTGCTCGGTCAGCTCATGCAGCTCCGCCGCATGCATGATCTCGGCGATGGCGAGACCACGCGCAGGATCATCCTTGCGGAAGATCCGACGGTCACGCACCTCGATCTCCTCTAACCGCGCATCGGCCAGCGGCGAATTCGCCATCTTGCTGGCCAGCTTGAACAGCGATTGCTTGAGTGCATCGCAGGCCGCCTGTACCGCGGAGCCGTTGGACGCCGCCGTCCATGAACCGCCTTCCACCGGCGACATCGGCAGGCTGGAATCGCCGATCTGCGCCTTGACGTCGTCGAGCGGAAGTCCGAATGCCTCGGCACCGATCTGGGTCAGGATCGTCCAGGTGCCGGTGCCGATATCGGATGCGGCGGTCGCCACTTCCAGCGTGCCGTCATCCTTCAACGTCGCGCTGGCCTGCGCCTTCTGCAGGAACGCATCCCACATGCCGGTCGAGACGCCCCAGCCGACCAGCTCGCGGCCGTCCTTCATGTCACGCGGCTTCGGCGCGCGACGCTCCCAGCCGAAGGCTGCGGCACCGGCGCGGTAGCATTCCATCAGCGCCTTCGACGTGAATTCCTTGTTGGTGTTCTCGTCCTTTTCCGCAAAATTGATCCGCCGCAACTCCAGCGGGTCGATGCCCAGCTCATAGGACAGCTCGTCCAGCGCACATTCCAGCGCCGTCACGCCGATCACGGCGCCGGGCGCGCGCATGTCGCAGGGCGTCGCCGTGTCCAGCTTGGCCAGCTGATAGGTCAGCTTGACGTTGTCGCAGTGATACATCATGCCGGACCAGTTCACGACGGCTTCCTGATAGTCCTCGTAATGCGAGGTCGCGGCCACCGCATCATGCATGATCGACTGCAGACGCCCGTCGCGATCCGCAGCCAGTGACACCATCTGATAGGTGTCGGGTCGATAGCCAATATGAAACATCTGGGCGCGTGTGAGCGTGACGCGCACCGAACGCTTCAATTCCAGACTGGCCATGACGGCAAAGAACAGCTGCTGCTGCGGCCGCAGCCCCGAACCGAACGCCCCGCCGACATAGTGATTGACGAGGCGGACATCATCGCTGCCAAGGCCAAACACCGAGGTGACGTAACCCTGCGCGTTTTGCGACCCCTGGGTCTTGTCGTAGATCGTGAGCTTGCCATCGCCCTCATAGACACAGGTGCTGCCGAACATCTCCATGGGATTGTGGTGTTCGGGGTTGACGCGATAGTCACGGCTGATCTTCACCGGCGCGTCGGCAAAAGCCTGTTCGGCGTTGCCGCGCGGATCGGGCGGCGGTGGGATGCCGCTGCGCTTCTTCGGCGGCACATAGGCCTCGCTGCGCTTGCGTTCGAGCTCGGTACAGTGCGGATCGACATCATAGGCGACGCGGATGAGCGAAGCAGCGTCGCGCGCGGCTTCGAATGTTTCGGCCAAGACCAGCGCGACCGGCTGCCCATTGAACAGGATGCGGTCCGAATGCAGCGGGCGAAACGGGTGTCCGGGCGGCGCCACTTCATCGCGCCACTTGCGATCCAGCCAGGCCGCCTTTCCGCGGTTTTCGTGGGTGAAGATTTCCACCACCCCCGGCATCCGCTGCGCGGCAGCGAGATCGATCGACACGATGCGGCCCGCGGCGATGGTGCTGTCGACGATATAACCGTAAAGCAGATCGTCTGCGGGGTATTCGGCCGCATATTGCGCCTGCCCCGTGACTTTCAGACGGCCATCGACGCGGCTGGTCGGGCGTCCTACATGCAACTGTTCAATCGATGACATCGCAAAATCCTTACTGAATCGACTTGTTGGCCTGATCCTGCGGCGTCCCCGCGGCGGCCTGCTCCAGCGCGCGGACGATAGCCCGGTGCGCGAGATCGATCTTGAAATCATTCTCGCCCTGCCCTTTGGCATCGCGCAGGATGCGGGTGGCGACAGCCCCGAAGACACCCGTGCCTGCGGTCTCGCCGCGCAGGGACTGTTCGGCGTCGGAATCACGCCATGGCTTGTGGGCGACGCCGCCCAGCGCGATCCGCGCATCCTTGATGACGCCGTCCTCGATCCGCAGCGCCGCAGCGACCGACACCAAGGCGAATGCATAGGACAGGCGATCGCGGATCTTCAGATAGGTGTGGTGGATACCGAAATCGGGCTCGGGAATCGCGACGGCAGTGATGAGTTCGCCGAGCTTCAACGTGTTGTCGCGCTCCGGCTCGCTACCGGGCAGACGGTGAAAGCCCGAGAACGGAATCGTTCGCCGTCCTTGCGGACCCTCGACCTCGACAGCGGCATCAAGCGCCGCCAGCGCCACACACATGTCGGACGGATGCACGGCAATGCAGGTATCGCTGGCACCGAGAATGGCATGGATGCGGTTCACGCCGCCGATCGCCGAACAACCGCTGCCCGGCGCCCGCTTGTTGCAGGCGGTCGATGGGTCGTAGAAGTAATAGCAACGTGTCCGCTGCAACAGATTGCCGCCGGTGGTCGCCGCATTGCGAAGCTGCGGCGACGCGCCGGCCAGGATGGCGCTCGACAGCAACGGCCAGCGTTCGCGGATATCGGGGTGCCAGGCGAGTTCGGAATTGCTGACCAGCGCGCCAACATGCAGCTCACCGTCCGCGATCTCGATCGACTTCAGCGGAAGCCGGTTGATATCGACAACGCGCTCAGGCGCCGCGACGTTGTACTTCATCAGATCGACGAGATTGGTGCCGCCGGCCAGCGCGCGGGCGCCTGGACTGTTCAATGCGGCGATGGCATCGGCCACGGTATCGGGCCGCACGTAATCGTACCGGTTCATTCCGCGGCCTCCTTCATGGCAAGGCGCGGCTGCAGCACGTCCTCGATCGCATCGGCGATATTGGTGTAGGCGCCGCAACGACACAGATTGCCGCTCATATGCTCGCGGATGTCAGCCCGCGTCTGCGTGTGGCCTTCGGCCAGCAGACCGGCGGCAGAACAGATCTGCCCCGGCGTGCAGTAGCCGCACTGGAACGCGTCGCGCTCGATGAACGCGGCCTGCAAGGGATGCAGCTTACCATCCTGCGCCAGACCTTCGATCGTGGTAATCTCGGCCCCATCGCGCGACACCGCCAGCGCCAGGCACGAATTGATGCGCTGACCATCGACCAGCACGGTACAGGCGCCGCATTGGCCTTGATCGCAACCTTTCTTGGTGCCGGTGAGCGCCAGCTGCTCGCGCAGCAGATCGAGCAACGTCACCCATGGCTCGATCTCGAGCCTGTGATCTCTGCCATTGATGGTCAGGGATATCGGAATTTTTCGATGGTCTGTGATCTGATCCACGGGCGCCTCGCTTTGCGTTCGCCCCTAGAACCGTTTTAATCGTGCGGTGTTCCTCTGCAAAAGAGCAACGACATCCGCGGGTGCGGACGAGCCCGATCAGATGAATGGCTTGCCGCCTGTCACCGCGATCGTCGCACCGGACACATAGCTCGATCGCGGATCGGCCAGCATCACATAGGCGGTGGCCAGTTCTGCGGGCTGTCCGGGCCGCTTCATCGGCGTCTGCATGCCAAAATTCTTGATGGCATCATCCGGCATCGTGGATGGGATCAGAGGTGTCCAGATTGGGCCGGGCGCGACCGCATTGGCCCTGATGCCCTTGCCTGCCAGCATCTGGGCCAGCCCGCCCGTGAAATTCTGGATCGCGCCTTTCGTCGTCGCATAAGCCAGCAACATCGGATTGGGCATGTCGGAATTCACGGAGGCGGTGTTGATGATCGCGCCGGTCCCGCGCTTCATGTACGGCACCGCAGCCTTCGTCAGATAGAACATCGCATGAATGTTGGTCCGGAAGGTCAGATCCCATTCATCATCGCTGATGTCGGAGATGTCCTTGAAGGTCGCCTGGTGCGCAGCATTGTTGACGAGGATATCGATGCGACCGAGTTTGCTGACGGCCGTGTCGACAATCCGGCGGCAATGCGCGGGATCCGTGATATCGCCCGGAACCAGCACTGCTTCGCGGCCGGCCGCCTCGATCAGCGCCTTGACCTCTGCTGCATCCTCGTGCTCGTCGAGATAGGAGGCCACGATATCGGCGCCCTCCCGCGCATAGGCGATGGCGACCGCGCGCCCGATTCCGCTGTCGGCGCCGGTGATCAAGGCCTTCAGCCCCTGCAGCCGCCCCGCGCCCTTGTAGCTCTCCTCACCGTGATCCGGTCGGGGCGTCATGGCATCGGTCGTCCCGGGCATCGGTTGACGCTGCTGGGCAAACGGCGGCGAAGGATAGTTGCTCATTCTCAGTCTCCCGAATAGTCGGGCGTAGAATGAATGGGACTGCGCGTTGTTCCGGGGCGAGGAATGCAGGGATGCGATGAGCTTTTCTGTCCACTACTCCTTCGGCTTGCGCAGTATCGCACCACCCCTGCGGATGATGTAATCCGCGTCGACCTTGCATTTTTCGCAGTGGAAGCGGCGGACTTCCTCACCCTCGAGATGACGAATGGAAACAAGTCGGCGACGGTCGGCACATTCGGGACACGAAACAAGGCTTTCAGACATTTCCTCTCACCGTTCTTGATGCAACTACGCTTTGCACTATCGGATGAGAGTGATTTGTCGTCTGTCCGCTAACGCGCAAAGGTGACAAGTTGCTTCATGGTTGCGGCAAAATATCCACGACAGGATTTCGCTCGCCACCTAGTGATCGGCCGGACGGCGATCACCGGCGGTAAATCCGTCCGCGACCCGAACCCTTGCAGCGTCCGGGCCGTTTCGCTCAAGCCATCGCAGGCCGATCGCCAGCTGCCGCAAACCGTTGCGGTCGGGCGACCCGACCGGCAATGCCCGCGCCCGACAAAGCGCGTCCGTGGCCTGCGCGCGAAGAGTCGAATTTGCCTCAATGACTGACATCGAGCTGTCCTCTCCCGGACTGAAATCAGTGAGCGGCCTCCTGCGCAAGCGCGCGGATGGCAGCTTTCAATTCCCTTGTCCCCGCGAGCGCAATGCCGTGCCGCCTGGCAACCTTGGCAACCGATGTAGTCCTGCGGTTCAACGCCGCTGCAGCGCGCATCAGCGACGCGCCCTGGTCGGAGAGCTTCCGAAGCCGGATGATATCGTCTTCTGTCCAACTACGATTGGTGACGCGACCGGCCATGTTGCTTCTCCTCTTTTGACAAAATGCTAGGACCGCCGGCGTCTTTTGTCTGACCGGTAGCCGACATAGGGGGATTGATGTCCGCCGCCTCACCTTATGGCAGCGTGCGATGTCTCAGCTCACGTCAACGGAGCTGCTGCGGAACGAAATCCTGCGCCTGAACCGTACGAATTTCGACGCCGGTCTGGTCGTAAATCGTGATCCTTCGGGGTACCGGCGCCTGTTCATCCCGGATAGCGGCAGCCAGAAGTTCACGCATCCCTTCTGCCGCCTCGGCAGCGGCTGCATCGGCATCGTCAAACACCGCGCCTTCCTCGTCTCGTATCGGCTCCCGATCAAAATGCTCAGTATGCAGAAAATAGTGAGGCATATCGGTCTCCGAACTGCCGTATCGGCAGACATACGCCCGAAATCTGGACAGGTTTCATGACGCTCGGCCAGCGATCAGATTGTAGTGCTCGGCAAGATCCTGATGGCACTCACAGCTCGCCTGCCGGATGCTTTCGCGATCCTTGATGCGGATCTTGCCGCGGTGATATTCAATCAGGCCGGACCGCTGCAATTCCTGCGCGATGGCGCTGACACTGGTTCGACGCACGCCCATCATCTGCGCGAGGAATTCCTGTGTAAGCGGAAGATCGTCGCCCGCAAGGGCCTGCATTCGCGCCAGCCATTTGCACGTGCGCTCGCGAATCTGATGCACGGCATTGCAAGCAGCGGTCTGCTGCGCCTGCGCGAGGATGAAAAGCTCATACCCGACGAGCGCCTTCCGCAATCCCGGAAGCTCCAAAGCGAGATCGCGCAGTTTCTTGATCTCGATCGTCGAGGCATCGCCCGGGACCTGAACGGTCACGCGGTTCAGGGAGATCTGGTCATTCAAAGCTGGGCCTGCACCGAAACACCCGTCGCGACCGACAACGCCCGTCTCGATAGCTCCGCCGCCCGGAAGTTCGACGACGAGCGAGAGAATCCCTGCATGTGGAAACAGAACCCGATGAATCGTTTCATGGGTCTCGACAAGCGTCTGGCCGCGCTCCATCAGCGAAACGGACAGGTGCGGCTCAACAGCGGAAAAGTCTTGATCTGACAGGCGCGCCAAAAGGACGTTCGGGTGCGTCTGCATAAGTAGCTCCCTTCCGTTCGGGGAGGCGGGAGCGCAAAAGGCGTTCTCATCACCGATGAATACCAAGGGCCTTGCGGTGACGACGGTAGTTTACCCCCGCAGGATCGCAGTTACGAGCCGAATATTTTCACTTTGCGATCGAACTTTCCCGCCATGGCGTGAAGCTGCACATGGCGGGACGGGAACATTGTCGATCATCGCTCGCGGTGGCGCAGCCATCGATAGTTGCGAGCGACATTGGCGTGGCATTCGCAAGCGAGCGCGCTGATCTTGCTCAGATCGATGATCCTGACATGACCGCGGCTGAGCGTGATCGCGCCGCTGTTCTGCAAGACCCTGGCAGCATCGGTGACGCTGGTACGCCGAATGCCCATCATCTGGGACAGGCTTTCCTGCGTGATCGCGATTTCGTCCCCGACCAGATCATACATGCGAAGCAACCAGCGGCATGTCCGCGCGAGCACCGTGTGGACCGCATTGCATGCGGCGGTCTGCTGCACCTCGGCGAGATGGAACTGTTCATAGGTCATGAGCTGCCGTCGAAACCCGACGTGCCGCTCGGCAAAGTCGGAAAAAATCCGCGTATCGAAGACAGTCGCTTCGCCGCCGACCTGCACGACCGCGTCATTGAACGCCCGCCTGCCATCGAGAGACAGTGCTGCGCCGAACGCGCCATCGCGACCGATCATGGCAGTCTCGATGACCCCGCCGCCCGTCAAGGCGACGACGCATGAAATAATGCCGGAATGTGGGAAATAGACCCGATCAATCTCGACGCGAGTCTCGGCGATGACCTCGCCGCTTGTGAGCTTTACAACGCTGCCATGCGGCAGCAATTCATCAAAAACAACCGCGTCCATCTGCCCCAGCAGAAAATTCTCGTGCGCCCTCATCAACCCCTCTGATCTTCAGGGAGCGCGCCTGTGATGCTGTTCGGCCGGTGTCGGCCGCCTCTTGCCCCTTACGATTCAGAATCGATACCCTGCGTACAGGAATCCTGTCTGCTCGGTATCTGACATTTGCGGACAAAAGCGCGTTGGGAGGGAATGCCGGACAGTAATGCAGGAAAAAACGAGTCCGCTAGTCCGACCTCGTCCGGTCATCCAGTGACACGTAGACTCTCACCAGCAGGATCGCGAGCATCGCTGGCAACAAGAGGAAACAAAGCGCGCCCCATATCGCGAACAGAAACACTGACACATCGAGCCCCTCCCCACCGCTGCACGATCTCACGCCACAATTGCGATTGGGCGTAGAACTGCATCAGCACGGTGAATGGGCTGATCGATCAGGCTTTGTCCGTTAGCGTACAGTCGGCAGACAAAACAGCGCCGGCGCTATTTGGGCGCGGGAGACTTGCCGAGGTCCTTCTCATGCAACGGAGCCTCGCTTGGCTTGACCTGCCCGCTCTGTTGCTCCTTCGAATCCTGTGCGTGTTGGGTGTTCATGCCAATGAAGGTGACCACGATGATCAGGGCGACGATGATCCCGGCGATAACCGCAAACTTGCCCGCCCCTTTTGGCGGCGGTGTGGGATTCGGATTCGGCATAGAACCTCTCATTCGCTGGGCAGTACCATGCGAACCCCGCAAAGCACGCCAAGTTCCCGCCAGGAAACCGCAACGGCACCGTACCGCGACGGCTGACGCTGGCAGCTCGACATCTCGAACCGACGGCGCGCTCCATCCGACGCCTTGTGAAAACGTTAAGACATTCGCCATACCACTGCGTCGTCTACGCTCCCGGACAATATGGCGAAATCATCCAGGCGCTTTGCCTCTCATCTTCACCGCTGGCGTCGCTGTGGAACCTGGGCCCGGCAAAAGATCGCCAGCCTGCCGCCATCGCTTCGGATTGCCGGGCTCGTCGTGGTCGCACTGGCCGCGATCGTGGCCATCAACCTGATCGTTCAGGTGGTCCGCAAGCCGACCGAGCTGTTCTTCTTCGTTGGCCGTGGACTGAGCAAACAACCCGCCGAGACGTGGCGCCATTACGGCCCCCTGTTTCGCACCTTTGCGACCCGCTCGATCTCGCCGGAATTATTGGCAGCGCTGGCCCAGGTCGAGAGCTCGGGCAATCCGGTGGAACGGACCTATTGGCGCTGGCGGTTCAGCTTCAATCCTTTCAAGGTCTATCAACCCGCATCCAGCGCCGTCGGCCTCTTTCAAATGACCGACCCGGCCTATTCGGAGATCGCGCGCTACTGCGTACGGGCGAACACAGTGGCGAATACGGGCTGTGGCTTTGGCCCCTATTTCCGTGTCCTTCCCAGCCATGCCGTGGAACTGGCATCGATCTATCTGGACCGGAACGTGGCGAGCGTGCTGAGCCGGGCAGGCAACGTTTCGCCGACCACGCAGCAACGACAAGATCTCGCCGCCTTCATCCATCTTTGCGGCGGAGGACCCGCGACCGCCTATGCCCGCCGTCGCTTTCAGATGACTGCGAATGAACGCTGCGGGGATCACCTCGTCGCAGCATACATATCCAAGGTGAACATGATGAAGCGCCAGTTTCAGCGCCTCGCGGCGACCCAGGGCAGTTAGCATTCAGCGCGGAAGCCGCCGAGCTCAAGGTCGCAAGACAGGACAGCGCCGAAGCGCGCCATCATCAACCGATGACCGTCGGCTCTGGCCGTGACACGACATAGATCGCCGAGCCGAGCAAAAAGACGCCGACCACCGAGGCGAGCATCCAGCCCGGCCGGACCTGCATCCAGAACAGCGCATAGCCAATGCTCATCCCGGTCACCGCCATCCATTTGGCGCGGCGGGGAATGGCGCCCTCCTCGCGCCAGCGGCGCAGGCTCGGCCCGAAGCGCGGGTGATTGAGCATCCAGGCCTCGAGACGCGGAGATGACTTGCCGAAGCACCACGCGGCGAGGATCAGGAAGATCGTGGTCGGCAAGAGAGGCGTCACGATCCCGATGATGCCGAGCATCAGCATCACACCGCCGGCGCAAGCGAATGCGAGCCTTTTCATGCCGCTCTTCTTTCCCGGGAACGGGCCACGTTAGAACCAAACAAATCTCGGCCGGACAGCATGCAGCCATTGCGGCACGGCGGCTTTGCGTACCAACTTCCTCGCACCGTTTCAATATCAGCCGATCATCGGCAACCCCGGTGCGAAGCTCGGACGCCTAGCATTGCCCCCGCGGGACAACGCTTCCGCATTGGCGGCACGCCGCCTTCCGTTCAACGGCTTCCGCCTGAGAGCCATTCTTGCTAGAGCTTGCCGATGACGACTTTCATTTTCCGGCTCGCTCGCGATGCCTCGCAGCAAGAGATCGCACGCGTCCATGACGAACTGAGCGACCGGTTTCCGCAGCACCGGTTTGTCGGCAATGGCGACGGGCTCAGCGAAGTGGAATTCGACATCATGGTCATCAGCGATCCTGCACCTGCAGGCCGCCGACCGGCCGTTCTGACAGACCCTGCCGAGATCGATCTGGTCAAGCACGCGTTCTTTTCGATGCTCGACGGCTGGGGTTGACCTCCCGATCGCCGCGTCAGGCGCGACGCGGCGCAGCCGGGCACAGGACGCCCATGAAGAGTGGCCGCGCATAAAGATCCGTCACGTTTCCGATCGTCGCTTCCGGTGCCCACCGCTTGATCGAGGCCGATGCATTGATCATGCCGCTGATCATCTGTGCCGCGATCGCCGGATCAACCATGCGCACCGATCCATCCACCATGCCATCGACGACCACACTGGCAAAATGCTCGGACAGCCGATTGAGAGTCTGGATGGTCTGTTCGGCAGTCGCCTCCGGCAGGCCGCTGCGCGCGGTGATGCGAAGCAGCGGACCATCACCGGAGAGCTGATATTTCACCAGCGCGGCAGCGGCCGCGCTGAGCTTCTGCCAACCCGAACCACAGTGCTCCGCGGCCGACTGGGCGCGGCGGATCACGTCGAAAGACCGGCTGAAACAGGCGACGATCAGATCGTCCTTGTTGTCGTTGTGATGATAGAATGAGCCCTTGGTGACCTTGAGCGCGGCGGAGATGCGCTCGACCGATGCGCCGCGAAAGCCCTGCTCGTTGATCAGTCGCGTTGCCACGCGCAGGAACGCATCCGGCGACACATCCTCTCCTGACACAGCCGTCGTCAAATCCGGCAATACGGGCGGCGCCCATTTCGCACTTTGCCCGCCAAGCCCATGCAGGAAGATATCGCTGGCGTGCCGCGCAGCCCTTGCGTAACCGCCGACCTCGTAGCGCTTGATCCAGACCCGCGTCCATTGGGTCACGGCAAACAGCATATGCGCCCGCGCATTGCGATCCGAACGGTTGAGCCCCAGCTTGCTATCGGAGCCGATCAGGCCGCGCACCCGGCGAAACATCTGTGCATAGACGGTCGCCACATCGGGGCGCGTCGCGCTCAGCGTATTTACTTCGGAGAAATTGATGAATTCCGGTCGGGCGCCCGTCTCGACATCGGCCAGCAGGCGGAAATAACCGGTGACGAAGGCGGCAATACGCGCCTCCGGCGTCCTTGCTTTGTCCGCGTCGGCCAGCAGCGCATCGAATACATCGACAGATCGCAGCACGCAGGCCAGCGCAAGGTCTTCCTTCTTCCGATAGTAATAGGTGACGCTGTTGGTGGCGAGCCCGACGCTCGTGGCCACATCCGACAAGGTCGTGCTGCGAATGCCCCGCCGGTTGAACAGACGGGCCGCCGCGTCGAGGATCGCTTCGCGCTTCTCAAGAAATCGACGGGTTTGGCCCTCGTCGATGGTCGGCATGTCACTCATGGAATACGGGACGACCCAGCTTGGAGACGATCAGGCGATGGCAGGAACGTGCATCTCGGCAGCACCACTGCTACCCGGCGAAGTTTGCCGCAAGCTGCCGCGATCGTCATCGGCGATCGACGGATCGTGCAGATGGCAGGCCACGGCACGTCCATCGGCCATGTCGCGCAGCGGCGGATCGGCTTCGGCGCAGACTTTCATAGCCATCGGGCAACGTGGGTGAAAACGGCAGCCCGATGGGGGATTCACCACGCTCGGCGGTTCGCCGAGGATGACCTGCTGCGGCCGCAAGGCTTCTGCCGACGGGCTCGGAATCGGCACGGCCGCCAGCAAGCCCTGCGTATAGGGATGCAGCGGCGCCTTGTAGAGCTCGTTGCGCGGCGCGACCTCGACGATGCGGCCGAGATACATCACCGCGATGCGATGGCTGACATGGCGCACCACCGCGAGGTCATGTGCGATGAACAGATAGGACAGGCCGAGCCGTTCCTGCAGCTCCTGGAACAGGTTGACCACCTGGGCCTGGATCGAGACGTCGAGCGCGGAAACCGGCTCGTCGCAGATCACCAGCGCCGGATTCAGCGCCACGGCACGCGCGATTGAAATGCGCTGCCGCTGCCCGCCGGAGAATTCATGCGGATAGCGTTCGGCCATGTCGGGCCGCAGCCCCACCAGCCGCAGCAATTCCTGAATCCGCGCGCGATAGACGTCGCGTTCGGTATCGACATTGTGGACGATCAGCGGTTCACCGATGATATCGCCGACCTTCATGCGCGGGTTCAACGAGCCATAGGGGTCCTGATACACCATCTGCACCCGGCGCCGGATTTTTCGCATGGCGGCAGCGCTGTGGTTCGCGATGTCCTCACCTTCGAACTCCACCTTGCCTTCGGTGATCGGCGTCATGCGCAGCACCGCGAGGCCGGTGGTGGATTTGCCGCAGCCGGACTCCCCGACAAGGCCCAGCGTTTCACCCTTGCGCACCTCGAACGACACGCCATCCACCGCGCGGACGCTGCCGACCTGCTTGCGGACGACCACACCCTTGTATTGCGGAAAGTGAACCTTGAGGCCGCTGACCTTGAGGATCGGCTCGCCGTCGACGTCAGACTCTGGCATCGGCATGTGCGCCTCCCTTGATATCGGCGAAGCACGCCCGGAAATGCTGTCCATCGATATGTTCGAGTTCTGGTGCTTCCTGCCGGCAGCGATCGTGGAGATAGCGGCAGCGGGTCTGGAATGCGCAGCCCTTCGGCAGCGCCGCGAGATCCGGCGGCTGCCCTTCGATCGGCACCAGACGCTGCTGGGTATCCTGATCCAGCCGCGGGATCGAGGCCATCAGGCCGAGCGTGTAGGGATGGCTCGGATGGTCATAGATTTCGTGCGCGGTGCCGCTCTCCACGATGCGGCCGGCATACATGACGCAGACGCGGTCGGCATAGCGCGCGACGACGCCGAGATCATGGGTGATGAGGACGAGCGCCGCCTTGGTCTCGCGCGTCAGGTCTTTAAGCAGAGAGAGGATCTGCGCCTGCACGGTGACGTCGAGTGCGGTGGTCGGCTCGTCGGCCACGATCAGCTTCGGCTTGCAGGCCAGCGCCATGGCGATCATCGCGCGCTGGCGCATGCCGCCGGAGAACTGGTGCGGATAGGCAGACACGCGGCTCGCCGCATCGGGAATACGGACGCGCTTCAACAAATCGCCGGCCTTGGCGAGCGCCTTCTTCCAGCTCAGGCCGTGATGCAGCTGCATCGGTTCGGCAATCTGCAGGCCGACCGTCAGCGATGGGTTGAGCGACGACATCGGCTCCTGAAAGATCATCGCGATCTCGTTGCCGCGGATCGCACGGATTTCCTTGTCGAACATCTTTAATAGATCGCGGCCGTCGAACAGGATTTCGCCGGACTTCACCCGGCTCGGCGGCGACGGGATGAGCTGCAGCAGCGACAGCGCGGTCACGCTCTTGCCGGAGCCGCTTTCGCCGACGATCGCCAGCGTCTCGCCGGGAAACACGGCGAAGGATACCTTGTCCACGGCACGCAATGCGCCGCGACCGACGCCGAATTCGACGGCGAGATCGCGCACTTCCAGCAGCGGGCGCGCATCCGGCGCGACGTTGCTGCGCGCATCGCCGACGGGCTCTGCCTTTGCCGTGACATCGTTGGGATCGAGGAGGAGCTCGGTCATTCGCGTCTCCGCTATCGTGGCGGCCGGGATGAGGGCCCTCGCCCCGATGACGCATGGCTTGCGGTCACCGGGGCGCGGAGCATGGATGCGGGCGTCAGAAGCCCATCTTCTTCTTCATCTCCTGGTCGATCCAGATGCGGGCATAGATCGGGCCAGGACGCACGGCACCGGCACGCAGCTCGCCGCCATAGTTCTTCACCCACGGCCACCAGGCCGAGTAGATGTAGGGCGTCGGCAGCCAGATATACGGAGCCTTGTCGAGGATCTCGACGGTCATCTCCTTCAGCATGGTCTTGCGCTTGGCTTCGTCACGCTCCTGATAGGCCGCGTCCATCTTCTTGTCGAAAGCCGGATCGGCATATTGCGACGGATTCCAGGTCTGGCCGGTGACGAAGCTCTTGCGGATCGTCGTGGTCGGATTGGTGTGACCGTTATTCATCATGTAGCCGGCCGCATTGGTCTTCGAGGTCATGGCCGACAGGAACGCGCCATACTCCATCGGCTGGATCTCGATCTTGACGCCGACCTGCTCCAGATAGGCACCGATCAGCGGCAGCAGATCGAGATGATCGGTCTGGCAGGTGCAGACCTGCACCTTGAAGCTGAAGCCTTTCGGCACGCCGGCTTCCGCCAGGAGCTTCTTTGCCTTGTCGGGATTGTAGGTGAACAGCTCCTTCACCGAGTCCGGCATCTTGTCGAGCGGCTCGTAATAGCCGTCATAGTCGGGATGCTGCGGATAGGAGAACAGCTCGGCATGGCCGTTATAATAGGCCTTGACGATCTCCTGCTTGTTGACCGCGAGATTGAGCGCACGGCGCACGCGAATATCGTCGAACGGCTTGGTGTCGACACGCATGGCCAGGAACTGGCCGTTCATCGACAGCCATTTCGACCATTTGAGCTGCGGCACGCTCTTCTTCAGCTCTTCCATGTCGGTCCAGCGCACCAGCTCGGCGATATCGAGCTTGCCGGTGCGCAACGCTGTGGTCACCGTCGCTTCGTCCTTGATGTTGCGATAGACGACCTTGTCGACGAAAGGCAGCTTGAATTCCTCGCCGCCGATCTTTTCCTTGTCCCAATAGATCGGATTCTTCGAATAGGTGTTCTGGTTGCCCTGGACGTGATCGGTGAGCAGGAACGGACCGGTGCCGTTCAGGTTCTTCCAGTTGTTGGCGCCGGCATCGGCGACTTCCTTGGGATAGATGCCGGAATAGTAACCCCAGCCAAAGCGGTAATCCCACTCGGCATTGTAATTCTTCATCGTGAAGACGACCGTATGCTTGTCGGTCGCTTCCACCTTCTCGATGTGATCGAAATAGGTCGCGATCTTCTTCGGGCTCTTGTCGAGCCGCGTATAGCTGAACACCACGTCATCGGCGACCAGTTCGCGCGACGCCATCACGCCGGGCTTCTCCGGGAACATGACGCCCTTGCGCAGCTTCACTTCCATGCGCAGTGGGTTCTCCTTCATCTCCCAGCTCTCGGCGAGTTCGCCGCGCATGGCATCGGTGGGAATCCACGCATCCGCGTAGAACGGATATTTGCCACCCAGGCGCTTGGACTTGGAGAGATCCGCCGAGAACAGGTGCTCGTAGAACTGCCCGGTGTCGTGATTGATCTTCCAGTTCCAGTCGGCGGGATCCCATGTCAGCACGTTCAGCGCGCGATTGACGGTCGCGACCTGAAGCGTGCCGCCATATTGCGGTTTCTCGTCGGCTTGCGCTGCCGACGAGACGCCGCATGCGAGTGCGGCCGTCATCGCGGTCGCGAGCAGTCGCGCCTTCAATGTGTGCTTCACCGGACTTCCCCTCATCGTCATCTCCCTTGTGATGATCACCGCGACCTTTCCGGTCGTCGGTGCCGTAGCTTTCCGAATTCAGCGCGAGCCGCGCATCCGCGGGTCGAGCAGATCCCGCAATGCGTCGCCGAACACATTGGTGGCATAGACCACGACCGTCAGGCACAGGCCCGGCGCCAATGCGAGCCATGGGCCCTGCAGCATGTAGGTGCGGCCGCTACCCGACAGCATGCCGCCCCAGGTCGGCGCAGGCGGCGGCACGCCGAGACCGAGAAAGGACAGGCCGGATTCCGCGAGGATCACGAAGCCGACGCGCGTCGTGAACAGGATGATGATCGGCGGCATCACATTCGGCAGGATGTGGCGGATCAGGATGCGCGGCAGCGTAGCGCCCATCGACTGCGCCGCATTCACATACATGTTCTCGCGCACCGAGATGGTGGCGCCACGAATGATGCGGGATCCATTGATGCCGAGCAGCAGGCCGAGAATGCAGATGATCGGCACGAGACCGGGACCGACCACTGACACGACGACGATCAGCACCACAAG
>NZ_JBIISY010000002.1:0-78174 GCF_044340795.1 Tardiphaga sp. | reverse complement strand
GGCGTGGCGGTCGGCGGGCTGTGGGGGGGCGGTCGCGGCTTCCTCTTGTTCCATCCCTAGCCCTCGTCGGTCTCAGCGTCAGCGGCGTGAGGATAGGGAACCTCACCCGGCTCGCCGCCTATCGGCCCTGGATCGTCGCGGCGACGCTGGCGGTCCTGAGTTACGGCTATCGGCTGTCCTGCCTGGGGCGTTCGTCATGCGCAGCCGCCGGATCCTGTGCCCGCCCGCTGTCGGATCGCTTCGTCAGGACGGGTCTCGTCGTGGCGACCCTCCTGGTCGCCGCCGAGCTCGGCTTCGACCTCATCGCACCGCTCTTCCTCCATCGTTAAAGGTCCCCAATGAGCAAACTTCTTCTTCGCGCGGTTCTCACAGGAGGCATCCTGGCCTCGTCGGCTGCAATGGCCGCGGACCGCGCGGTGGACAACATGTATTGCGCCGCATGTCCGTCGATCGTCAAAGGCAGCCGCGAAGCCATACCGGGCGTCGCCCGGGTCGTGGCGTCCTTCAAGGAAAAGACGGCGACGGTCGTCTACCGCGACACAGTGGCCGTCGTGAACGGACTGATGTCGGCGACCGCCAAGGCGGGTCATCCGTCAGCGCCCCGGGGCTGACGGATGCTTTTCGAATCGATCATCACTTGTCCCCAGTGCGCCGTCGCCAAGACGGAGACGATGCCGACCGATGCCTGTCAATTCTTCTACGAATGCACCGGCTGCGGCATCATGCTGAAGCCGAAGCCTGGCGATTGTTGCGTGTTTTGCTCCTACGGCTCGGTTCCCTGTCCGCCGATACAGGCCGAGGGCGGAGGCGACCGGTGCGCCGGGCCGTGCTGCAGCCAATCGTAAATGGAAGCCGCCGGCTTGCAGAAAAAGCCAACCGACGTGTCGGTGGCCGCCGGCGTCCGTCGCCGCAGTGCGATCCACGGGCGTGGTCGCGGATCGCCTCCGATCCACGACGATCGCCTAGAACTCCGGCTGCGGAGCGGGGCAATCGGTCGTGGAGCCGCGTTTCGACAAGGGGCGCCCACGACCGATGCCGCCACGGACGTTCTGTCAAGCTCCGACCGCTTTGCGGGTGCGGCCGCTCTGAGCCAAGGCGACGATTTTCTCGACGGTCGCGGAGGTCGCCGCCTTGCGCGAAGGCTTCAACCGCCAGCCGCGGCCGGCGCGGTCCCTCTCCATGTTGAAAACGCCTTCGATGACGTTCTCGAGCGCGATCTTGATGTAGCGTTTGGTGACCTCGACGGACGAGTGCCCCAGGAACTGCCGGGTGGCTTCGTAGTCCTTGGTCGCCAGATAGTACCGCGTGCCCGCGGTGCGCCGCAGGTCGTGGAAGGTGAGGTCGTCGACCTTCGCGGCCTCGAAGGCCTTCTTCATACGCGTCCCGAAATGCGACTTCTTGTAGGGAATCCGCGTCGCGACCTTGACCGGCTCGCCGTCGACGATCGCCGTCGTCTCGACGACCCGGGTGAAGACGTGGGTCGGGTGGAGACCCTTCATCTGTTCGAGGATCGCGACTGCGCGGTCGTTCAGCCAGACCTTGTAGATTTTGCGCCCCTTGGACTTGCGGTGGGCGAGGATGTGCCGCTGCTTCAGCCGGACCTGCGACCATTGCAGCCCGATGACGTCGCCGCTCCGGATCGCGGTCTCGAGTTCCAGCACGAACGCGGCCTGGAAATCCTCGTCGAGATGCTCGCAGATCGCCGTCTCGTCGTCGTAGTCGATGATCCGGTCGCGGTCGTCCTCCACCAACTTGATTTCCTTCATCCGGGGCCGCTTCGGCAGCGGCGTGGACATATGGTCCCTCGCGAAGTTCAGGACGCAGAAGATCAGCTCGAGCTGGCGGTTGATGGCGCTCGGCTTGAGCCGTCCAGTCGCCGTGTTGGCCGTGGCCGATTTCAGTTCTTCGCGGATCTCCAGCATGCGCGTGGTATCGACGTCGGCGCAGAGGGTGTCGAGGCCGACCTGCTTGCCGGCAGAGGTGAGCGCGTCGAACTTGGCGATCTCGCGATTGATCTTTTCGTCGGTCTTCAGCTCCTTCGGACGGGGGTCGAACACCTTGAGCTTCCAGTACTTGTGCATCGCCTGGTTGAAGGTGACGCGTGGCCCCGCCGCCATCTCGAGGGCCAGGTCCCGCTTCGCCTGTGCGCGGTACTCGTCCTCCAGTTCCACGGCCGTGGCGTGACAGGTCGTCTCGCTGGAGTAGGAGAACTTGCGCTTCCTCAACTGGAAGCAGATCTGCCAATAGGGCGAATTCTTATGCATGTAGACGGTCATACGACGCCTCCCGTCGACTTTGGGCACGCGCCGGACGTGCCGGAAGCGTCCGCAGCGGTCTCCCTCCTGGCGGACACGCGCGCTGTGCGGACGGCTTCGGCGGAGCGACGGGTGGGGCGCTCGACACCGCCAACGAAACCGGGCGCGTCCGACGTCCACGGCGTACGGGCACGACGCGGCGGAACCGGGTCAGCCGCCGGGTTCCCCAGATTCTTGAAGAACTGAACCACGTCATCCATTGTGAAGTACCGCCTGATCCGTCGCCGCCCGGTTCCCATCGCCCGGTAGGGCAACCTACCAGAGCGCACGTGGCGGAGCAACGTTTTCTCGTCCAACATCAACATCTTACTCAGATCTGCCATCGGCACCGCGGGCCGGTTCCCAAATCCGGCGCGCAGGACGGAGGTCATCTCGGTGCCGGAATTCGGGGCGTCGGCGGCGCCCGTTGGGCGGGTCATGTCATCGAATCCTTGAAATCGAATCCTTGAGAAATGGAACCAGAGGCAAGCTGCGAATCCTTGTGACATGCTTGTCACAAGGGCTTTCCGGGAGCGGTCCCGGCGCGGCGCTCGCGCGACGGGGGAGACTTCCGGCGTCGTGTCGGTGTATTTCGAATCCTTGGGCCGCCCGCCCCGTCGGCACGCCCGGGGAGCCTGGTCGCGGCCCCTCCGGCGGCGCCGCCCGGGGGATTGGCCGTCGCGAGCAGCCGGCACACGCCTTCGCCGTCGATCCTGCCCTCGGCCAGCAGCACCTCCGTCACGGCCTCCAGGGCGCCGCGGTGACGCTGCAGGAGCGCCCGGCAGGCGTCGGCCGCCTTGGTCAACTCCTCGTTCGCCGCCAGGCGGACCTCGGGATAGGACAGCAGCTCGGGAGTGTTCTCGCGCGGGGCGAGGAAGAGCAGCGGTCGCGGTCCGGAGAGCCCGACCGAGCCCGACATCGCCGCCGCCATGCTGGCCGCGACTGCCATGTCGGAGCCGGCGACGCCGCCGGAACCGTGACCGCAATCACCGCACATGAGGATCTCCGCCGTCCGTCCCGCCAGCAAGACCTGGAGGCGGCGCGCGTAGTCTTCGTAGGTGCCGGCCGTTTCCGTCGCCTCGGTGCGGACGACCCGCCCGCCGGTCCCGCGCGACGGCGAGATGCTGGCGTGGATCCCGGCGCCGCCGTTGAACAACACATCGACGACGATGTGGCCGGCTTCGTGGATGGCGGTGCGCCGCCGCAGCGCCTCCGGCCGGGCGTCCTCGCCCTTCACGATGCTCAGGAGATCGTGCATGACGATCGAACGGGCGCCATCGTGCCTGGCGAGACGGCGGGCGTCGTTGACGATGCGCTCCACCTCGGCGCCCGAGCCGCCGAGCGTCCGTTCGCAGATTTCGCGGAGATCGGCGTCGACGAGGTCCGGACCCAGGCGGACCCTGAACATCTTCTCCAGGTCCGCGAGGTTCGGCAGACCGATCTCGATCACCGGATTGAACCGTCCCGGGCGGACCAACGCGGGATCGCAGCGACGGACATCGTTGCAGGCCGCGACCAGAAAGAGATTCTCGTTTCCGGCGAGACCGTCGGTCAGTTCGAGAAAGCCCGAGACTACCTGGATCACGTAGTCCGCGTGGTCATGCCGGATCGAGCTTCTGTCGGCGAAAGCATCGACCTCGTCGATGAACATGACGCACCCTGAGGCTGAATTTGCGAGGTTTCTCGCCTTCTCGAAGTCGGTCCGCATGGCCTTCAAGAGGTCGCCGAGGTGCCCCTGCGACTGCCAGCCGGCGAGCGAAGCCGTGACGATCGGAAGTCCGGCGGCCCGTGCGAAAACGGCGGCGAAAGTGGTCTTTCCGGTGCCCGGCGGCCCGTTCAGCAGGACTTTCGACGACACCGCGGACCAGCTCCCGACGTCGCCACGCCTCCAGGAATTCAGATCGACGATCGCCGAACGGGCCCACGCCACGGCGGAGTCCATTCCGTGCAGTTCGTCGAGCGTCAGGTCGCGCGAACCGCGCTTGACCGCCTTGGCCTCGGCGAGGCGTCGCAGGCCGGCGACGCACTCGGCGGGCGTCCGGTCGAAGCGCACGGCGATGGCGATCTCGCCGAGTCCCGTCCGCGCGACGGTGACGTCGTCGAGCCGCGCGCGGCACGTGCGTCCCGTCACGATCTCGATCGTTC
The DNA here is from genome assembly GCF_044340795.1 of Tardiphaga sp. GTDB lineage: Bacteria > Pseudomonadota > Alphaproteobacteria > Rhizobiales > Xanthobacteraceae > Tardiphaga. The sequence goes on along the minus strand of NZ_JBIISY010000002.1, from coordinate 73,735 downwards.
TGACGATGGTGCGCGCGTCCAGCGCCGGAATCGCGATCCGGTGGGTGCATGCGAGGAGCAGCTCCGCCGGAAGATGCGTCTCCGCGGAGGGCGAGAAGGCAATAACCGGCAAAGCGAGACCGAGGGCGTCGAGCGTCAACCGGCGCGTGTCGTCCGAATCCTTGGGCTTCGTCGGGGTCTTGGCCACGACGTAGAGGGCATCGTACTGGCCGTGGCGGAGCGCGCCGCTGCCGAGAAACTTCACGCACACCGCGGTGGCGGGCATCAGGACGCTCTCCCACACGCGCCCGAGACGGTCGAGCATCGCCGCATCCGGCACGTCGACCACGACCACTGGAGATCCGCTCCGGACCGCTACCGCGAGCCCGCCCAGCGCGTCGACCTGCCTGGCCAGCATCAGCCTGGCGGCGATCTCGACGGACGTGACCGGCTCCACCTTCGGGTGCTTCGTGGCGACGGCGACGTCCAGGTCGTCATCGTCGTCGCGCGTGCGCCGGCGGAGCGCCGCCAGTCCGACGAATCCCTTGACCGGCGATGGAACGGCCGGGGCGAGCTGTTCGACGCGACGCGCCTGGGCCGCGCCCATGGCCTTCCGATAGGTCCGCGATACCTCGACGGCGAGGCGGTCCGTCTCCGCCTCGAGCGGGCCCATGGCGGCCGGCGAGGCGGTCGCCACCGATGCCGGGCGGCTCGGCCCGGCGTTGCGCGCGAGCGCTGCGCGGCGCTTCTTCGTCTTCGTCTTCGTGTACTTGGTCACGTGGATGTTCCTGTGTCGAAGGTCATGGTCGCTAGGGTGGATGCACCTGCGGATTCGGGGTTATGGCGAGGCGGATCGCGGGCTTGGGGTCGGGCATCGGATTCTCCATGGTGTCGGTGATGGTGGTCGGGTTGGCGGCGCCGGCCCGCTAGGGGGGATGCACCTGGAACGTGAGGAGTATGGCGAGGCGGTGTCCTGGCTCAGTCATCGGCGATCTCCATGACGAAGGCGGGATCGAAACCGGCGTTCTCGCCGGGATAGCCGCGCCCGTTGCTGACCAACCTCGTCCCGCCGCGCCGCAGATTCATGGAGTGATGGGTGTGGCCCGAGACCCAAGCCGCGGGACGGTGACGGTCGACCAGCGGCAGCAGCTCCGAAGCGTATGCGGCGCTCAGAAGAGAGCGCTGGTTCAGCGGCGAAACGGCTTCCAGCGTCATGCCGTGATGGGACACCACGACGACGGGCCCGGGGTGGCTCTTCGCAAGCTCGGTCTCCAGGAAGTTGCGGGACCGCAGATGCAGCGCCGCCGCCTCCTCCGGCCGGAACCTGGCCCAGGGGTTCCGGCGCCACGCGATCCGCTTGTGGTCCATCATTGCGTCGCGCGCCGTGTGCATCGCGAGTTCGCGCAGATCGGCGCCGAACAGGCAGTAGTCGGTCCAGAGGGTGCAGCCCACGACGCGCGCACGGCCGATCGTCACGGCGTCGTCGGACAGCAGGTGCACCCCCAACTGGCGCGCGCGGACGCGACCGGCCTCGAGCTCGGCGGCGAGCTCGCACCCGTAGTATTCGTGGTTTCCGGCGACGGTCGCCACCTCGACGCGGGGGAAGGCGTCGCGCAGCGTCTCCACGGCCCTGACCAGGCCCTTGCAGGTGTCGCCGGCGACCACGACGAAGTCGGCGCCATCGACCGTCCGCGGCATCGCCGCGGTGCCGTAGAACTCGACGTGGAGGTCGGACATGACCTGGATCCTCACGACAGGTCCTCCCCGTCATCGCCGCGACGATGCGTGCCGGCCTTGACGAGGCGGAGGCGTTCGTCGAGCTCCGGCCAGGCCTGACGAAAGTTGTGGGCCAGCCAGGATGTCGCCAGGCGGCGGCGGTCGGCGCGGTCGATCGGCATCCGGCGGATCAGGTTGGAGAGCACCAGCGTGGCGCCGGCGCTGCCGCGCAGCGCGTTGTGCAGCAGCACCGTCATCGTCAGGTCGGTGCGGATCGTGACCTGCTGGGGAATGCCCATGCTCAGAGCCAGGCCGATGGCGCTCGCGGCATCGCCGGCGATGGCCAGGCGCCATGCGTCCATGGTGGACGACGTGCGCCGCATGCACTCGTTAACGGCGGCGCGGTGATCGCGATGGAAGCGGTGCGCCGGCACGGAGCGCCACAGCAGATGTGCGTGCTCCCAATCCGCCGGCGTCTCGCCGAGGAAATGCGCCGCGATCGAACGCGGTTTGGACATCTCCAGGGCACGGGCGGTGCCGCGGGTCGGCTTCGTCTTCTTCGTTTCGGTACGCATGACATGGTTCTCCCGTTCGCGCCGAATGGCACGTTGCGGTCTTCCAGACCGCGAAGTTGGTTAGGTTCGGAATTCGGTGGGTGGGGAGCGTCCTAGAGTGGACGCTCCCCATGCCTCGCCAAGCCGGGCCGTGCCCTGCCTCGCCGGGCCACGCCCCGCCAAGCCTTGAAACTCATTCCTTGCGCTCCTCGGCCAGGTAGGTGCCGAAGGTTGGCCGCCAGTCGCCGATCCCCCGCGTGAAGCCGGCGGTCATGAAGGTGTCGAGCACCTCGCTGCGGTTCAGCAGGGTGGGCAGATACATCACGTCGAATTCGACGGCCCAGTCGTTGAAGCGGGCGCGCGTGCGGATGGTCCGGGCGCGTCCGACCCTGACGGTCGTCCGGAACACGAAGCGTTCGTCGGCGCCGAGCTCGTCGAGGTCGCGCGGCCCGTCGTATTCCAGGATGGCCGGGCGGCCGATCTGGATGCCGGCGGTTGCCTCCTGGCCCTTGTTGCGCGCCCGTGCGGCGGACTTGAAGGTGCTCAACAGCGCTTCCGCCGGGATGCACGGGCGACCTTCGAAGATCCACAGGCCGCCATGCCATTCGATCCGCGAGATTTCGAGATGGTCCGCCAGCGTCTTCGCCCTCTTCGTCGTCACCTTCGTGAGGCGCGCCCGGATCGGATCGAGCGGGTCCGCAAGGCGCGACGAATGCATCAGCAGCGGGCGCGTCCCGGTCAGGCGCATGGTGATCTTCTCGGCTTCCATCACGCCACCTCGCGGGTCGGGTCGAACAGCGGCGCGTCGATGCGGATGGTCTTCACGTCGGCGCGCAGCGGCTGCAGCAGCGCGTAGCGGCGGGCCCGCAGGAAGGACGTCACCGCGCGGTGGCAGTCCGAGCACAGCGAGGTGAGGTCGCCGTCGCTCTCGTTGCCAAGACGGTCGTAGGTCCGGTGATGCGATTCCAGCGTGGCGCCGTCGGAAGCCGCCGCCGGGCAGAGACGGCAAGCGAAACCCGCCGCCTCGAATTCGCGCAGCCGGACCGGACTGGTCCGCCATGCAGTGCTCTGGATGTACTCGCTATAGGTCATCGCAAACTCCCTCTTCGTTGGGAACAAGATGCCATCGCGATGACGCCAAGTCAATTATTCTTCCCATTATGAGAAGAATAAGGCTTGCTAACGTTAATTTTCCTGCATAGAACTCGGGGATGACCGACGCCGAAATACCCGAACTCCTGATATCCGCTGCCATGATCCGAGCCGCACGGGGCCTGTTGAACCTCTCCCAGACCCAGCTCGGCGAGACGCTGACGCCTAACGTGTCGCGGCGCACGATTTCCAAGATCGAGACTGAAACGGAAGGCCGGCCCGACCGGCGCAGGCGGGACGTCCACAAGGCGCTCCGGGCGGCGCTAGAAAAGGAAGGAATCGAATTCTTCTTCGGTGACGAAGAATACGTCGAGGGCGTCAGGCTAAGGCGCCGTCCCGAATAGATCACAGCCGACAGACCGACCGGTGACGTCCGCCTCCCTACGGGATGTCGATCACGGTCCGCGCGCTAGAAGCACCAAATCCTTGATCGATCTGCTTTCGACGGAGGCCTCTTGGATCTCGTTGTTGCCGCTGCATTTGCCATCGTCGCTCTGCTCTATTCGGCGGTCGGGCAGGCTGGCGGCACGGGATATGTCGCAGTCATGGGTGTCCTCGGATACGCGCCCGACGTCATCAAGCCTACGGTCCTGGCGCTGAACGTCCTCGTCGCAGCCATCGGATGCGCCCGCTTTCATCGGAATGGTCTGCTATCGTGGCGCGCCTGCTATCCCTTCGGTGTGCTGGCGCTTCCGTTTTCCTTCGTGGGAGGAACGCTGAACCTCCCTGCGGCGGCTTATCAGCCCGTGGTCGGCCTGCTGCTTCTGCTGGCGGCGGCGCAAATGGCGCGTTCGGCACGGCGCGCGGCGCGTCTCGATCTGCAGGCGCTCTGCGAGCCGCCCTTCGGCATGTCGCTCCTTGCCGGAGCCGCCATCGGCTTGGTCTCGGGCATCACCGGCGTCGGTGGCGGAATCTTTCTCGCGCCATTGATCTTGGCGATGGGATGGGCGGAGACACGCAAGGCGGCGGCGATTGCAGCGACCTTCAACCTGCTGAACTCGGCCGCGGCGCTCGCCGGCGCCGCGGCAACAGTTCATGACCTGCCGGTCCAACTACCGGTTTGGTCGGCCGCCGTGGTGTTTGGAGGGGTCGTCGGATCGTGGCTTGGATCCACGCTCATGCGGCCAAGCCTGATGAGGCTGCTGCTCGCCATCCTGCTCGCGCTGGCAGGCTTCCGGATGGTAGCTCACCCATGACACGGTCGCCGGTAGCCGTGATGTCGATGGAAACGCCAGGTGCGGTCAGGCGAGCGACCGTCGTGTGGCGTCCGTCGCGTGCGTCGGCAGGACGAACGTCAGCACGAAGCAGGACAGCAGCATCACGGCCGAACCAGCCAGGCATCCGACGATGCCGCCATGCTGGTAGAGCACGCCCGACAGCGTGATGCCGAGAAGTCGGCCGGCCGCGTTGGCGGCATAGTAGAAGCCGACGTCCTCCGCCGCCTTTTCGGATCCGGCGTATGCCAGGATGAGATACGAATGCAGCGACGAATTGACCGCGAAGGGCAGGCCGAACAGCGCGAGCCCCGCGACGATCAGCAGGTCGGGTCTACCGATCGGAATCCAGATCATGACGATGGCGAGCACGATCGGCACCGCGGCCAGGACGGCGGCCCAGAACCGTGCGGACGGAATCTCGCGGCTGAGGCCGTCGGCGCTGCGCGTGACGAGGGACGGAGCGATCGCCTGCACGAAGCCGTAGGCGATCGTCCAGGCCGCGAGGAAACCGCCGACCTCCAGGAACTTCCAGCCGGCCGCGTAGAGGAAGACAGGCAGGCCGACGACGAACCAGACGTCCCGCGCGCCGAACATGAAGATGCGGGCTGCGGCCAGAAGATTGACGCCGCGGGACTTGCCGAACAGCTCCTTCATCGTCTTCGACGACTTCGCCTTGCCGAGCTCCGACGGCAGGAGGACCAAGCCGGCGACGAACACCACCGCGAGCAAAGCGGCCATCATCCATAGCGCGTGGGTGAACCCGACGAGATCCAGCAGTAAACCGCCGAGGAAGAAGCCAATGCCCTTCATGGCGTTCTTCGATCCGGTGAACCAGGCGACCCACCGGAAAAGCTGACCGCTGCCCTCGGCAGAAGTCGCCTTGATCGCGGACTTCGATGCGGTCTTCGTCAGGTCCTTGGCCACTCCCGCGATTCCTTGCGCCGCGACCACCCATGCGACGGAGGCGGCTGCGCTCCAGCCGGGATCGAGTGCCGAGAGCATGAGCAGGCCGGCGATCTGCAGCGCCTGACCGATCGCGAGCATCCGCGGGATCCCGAACTTGGATGCGAAATATCCGCCGGCGAGGTTCGCGGCGATTCCTGCCGCCTCATAGAGCAGAAAGAGGAAGGCAAGCGTGAACGGCGAATAGCCGAGGCGGAAGAAGTGGAAGAGGACGAGCATGCGGAGCGCGCCGTCGACCAGGGTGAAGCCCCAGTAGGAGGCCGTGACGATGATGTAGTTGCGTACCATGCTCATGCTCCCGCCCGCTGCACGATGGCGGCGAGATCCACCATCCGGCAGGCATAGCCGACCTCGTTGTCGTACCAAGCATAGACCTTGAGCAGCGTCCCGTCGGTGACCAGCGTGCTTTGGGCGTCGACGATCGAGCTTCGCGTGTCGTTCGTGTAGTCGGCCGACACCAAGGGCCGTTTCTCGATGCCGAGAATGCCGGCGAGCACCGTCTTCTCCGCCGCTTCGAAAAGGGTGTTCACCTCGACGGCGGTCGTCTCCCTGTTCAGTTCGAAGACGCAGTCCGTCAGGCTCGCGTTCAGCACAGGGATGCGCACCGCGTGCCCGTTCAGCTTTCCCTTGAGCTCCGGATAGATCAAAGCGATCGCCGTCGCGCTGCCGGTCGTCGTCGGCTGCATCGACAGAAGCGACGACCGTGCGCGGCGCAGATCCTTGTGCGGAGCGTCGACCACGACGTTGGTATTGGTCGGATTGTGGATCGTCGTGATCTGGCCGTGACGGATGCCGATGGCTTCGTGGATGACCTTCACGACGGGCGCCAGACAGTTGGTCGTGCAGGAAGCGGCAGTCAGAAGACGGTGCCGTTCCGGATCGTAGCTCTTGTCGTTGACCCCGACGACCACGTTGAGCGCTGCTTCGTCCTTGACGGGCGCCGCTACGATCACTCGTTTGACGCCCCGATCGAAGTAGGTCTGAAGCTGGTCGGGCTTCAGGAACTTGCCGGTGCACTCGAGCACGACCTCGCAACCGAGGTCGCCCCATGGCACATCTGCAGGTGCGGCGGCCTCGGAGAAGCCGATCCGGCGATCGCCGATCCCGATCGACTTCCCATCATTCACGCCAATTCCGCCGTGCCAGCGACCGTGAATGCTATCGAACTCCAGCAGGTGAGCGGTCGCATCGATCCCCCCCTTCAGTTCGTTCACGTGGACGACGTCGAGGCGGTTCGACCGGTGCGGGTCGCTTTCCGGACGGAACATGCCGCCGAGGCCGGCGCGCAGCGCGAGGCGGCCGATCCGGCCCATGCCATTGATGCCGATCTTCATTCGAGTGCCTTCCAGTTTCAGATACGGGCGCTGTCGCCGATTTCGTCGAGACGCGTCTTGAGTGCCATGCGGTCGAGCGAGGCGAACGGCAGGCTCACGAAGATCTCGATACGTCGGCGGATCATCGCGTAGAGCTCGTTCAGGAGGGTCGTCTTCTCGACCTGCGAACCGTCGAAGCGTGCGGGATCGGGGAGCGGCCATGCCGCGGTGGCGAACCGGCTATCGACGTCCGGACAGAACTGACCTTCCGGCGTGTCGCAAAGCGCGATGACGAAATCCATGCGCGGCGCTTCGGGACCCGTGAACTCCGAAAGCGGCTTGCATCGCAAGGTCCCGACGTCGTGTCCCAACTGGCGCAGCCGCTCCACCACCTCCGGAAGCGGAGCCTGGCCCGGGTCCGAGCCCGCGGAGTACGCCCGGAATTTTCCTTGGCCCAATTTCTGAAGCAACGCCTCCGCGATGATCGAGCGTGCAGAGTTGTGCGTGCATAGGAAGAGAACGTTGAAGGCAGGCATGACCACATCCGGGTTGGAGGCTTCGTTGTCCGTTTCGCCGACCGCCCCGGCGCAGAGCTCCGGACGGCCGTTGCAGCAATCTTTGGCGAGCTAGTCGACCAGGTCGCGATACCCCTTGGCATCGGCGCGGTAATTCATGGCGCGCCCGTCCTTCGAGACCTTGATGAGGCCGGCGCGGGTCAACGTCGCGAGATGGGTGGACATGGTGTTGTGCGGCACGTCGCAGCGCCGGGCGATCTCGCCGGCGCCGAGACTCTCAGGATACGCCGAGAGAAGCAGGCGAAACGCGTGGAGCCTCGTCGGCTGGCCGATGGTGGCGAACCGCCCGGCCGCCATGTCGCCCGCATCAATTTCCCGTAGCGCCACTTCGCCAAACTCCGGTTGTCAACGCGCCGTCACAATGGTTATATATGTCGAGACATATCGACATATATCCAAGGAGCCTTCCATGATCAAGTCGTTTCGCGCGGTCGCGGTCGTCGCGGCACTGCTGCATTCCGGTAGCATAGCGGCTGCAGCAGAGAGCAACGGTTCCGGCTCGAGCTTTGTGAACCCGATCCTGTCCAAGTGGGCGGCGGCCTATGCGGCGAAGACGGGCAACAAGATCAACTACGTCTCCAACGGCTCGGGCGCCGGCATCCAGCAGGTGAAAGCGGGCTCCGTGGACTTCGGAGCGTCGGATATGCCGCTCAAGCCGGACGAACTCGCCAAGGCCGGTCTCGGCCAATTTCCGCTCGTCATCGGCGCCGTGGTCCCGGTGGTGAATCTGGAGGGCGTCGCCCCAGGCAAAATCCGGTTCACCGGCACCGTGTTGGCCGAAATTTTTATGGGCAAGATCAAGAACTGGGATGATCAGGCCTTGAAAGCCCTCAATCCGGATATCCAGCTTCCGGCTGCGCCGATCACCGTGGTCCACCGGACCGACGGTTCGGGCACGACGTTCAATTTCGCCAACTATCTGTCGAAGGTGAGCCCCGAGTGGAAATCGACGATGGGCGAAGCCGTATCACTTGACTGGCAGGTGGGCGTCGGCGGGAAGGGCAATGAAGGCGTTGCCGCCTATGTGGGCATGTCGAAGAATACGATCAGCTACGTCGAATACGCCTACGCCGTCCGGAACAAGCTAACCTATGGGCTCGTCCAGAATCGTGCCGGGCGTTTCGTGCAGCCCGATGCCAAATCCTTCCGCGCCGCGGCCGATGGCGCCGACTGGGGCAGCGCGAAGGATTTCTACCGCATCATGACCGACGCGTCCGGCGATGATGCCTATCCGATCACGGCGACCTCGTTCATCCTGATGCCGAAGAAGCCCAAGGATCCGGTCAAGTCGCGCACCGCGGTCGACTTCTTCAAATGGTCGCTGGAGAACGGTGCGGAAGACGCTGCGGCGCTCGACTACGTGACTCTGCCGACCTCGCTGGTCGAGCGCATCGGCAAGTACCTGAAGGATGACTTCGGGTCGTAGCTTCCGGATGCGGAACGCGCCGCGCTGGCGCGTTCCGCATGATCACGCCGGCGCCTACTGCGTCTTTCCGTCTGCCGCGAAGGTCTTCAGATAGGCCGTAATATCTGCGATCTCCTTATCGTTCTTGAGACCAGCGAACGCCATCTTCGTCCCTTTCACGACCGCCTTGGGGTCGCGGATGTAGGCTGCGAATTCCTGTTCGGTCCAGACGATCCCTGAGCTCTTGTTCGCATCCGAGTAATTGTAGCCGGCGACCGAACCGGCCTTCCTGCCGATAAGGCCGTTCAGTTCGGGGCCGACCTTGTTGGCAGCGCCCGGTCCTACGGCGTGGCAGGCGACGCACTTGTTGAAGACGCGTTTGCCTGCGTCGACATCCTGGGCGAGGGCGGAAGATGATGCGGCAGCGAACAGCGCTGCTGCGACGAACGATCGGAGCATGACGGCCTTTCCAGATTGGTGATTGAAGGGAGGTGAGGTCCGCCGGCGCGCGGGCGCCGGCGAGGCCCTAGACCGAATATTCCTTCGACTTGAAGGTGAGGCCGCGGACACTCTCCGGAGCGTCGGAGATCTTCCGGATGTTGCCCCAGGTCTGCTTGTAGTTCGGGATGACGAGCTCGTTGACGCCTTTGGAGACGACGTTGCCCTGCACGCCGGTCGGATAGCCGAACAGCATGAACGCCTGCTTCCGTCTTGCCGTGGGCGTGGGATAGGCCATGGCCTGGGTCGAACCGTTGTCGTTGTAGACCTCGACGAGATCGCCCGGATTGAGCTTGAGATCCTTCATGTCGTCCGGATTGAGCTCGATGAAGGGATATGGCCACCTGTCACGGACGAACTCGTTCTCGCGGTCGAGATAGGCGCTCTGCCAGACGAGATTCGCGCGGCCGTTGTTGATGAGGAATTGGAATTTGTCCTTTTCGGCCTGCTTGCCGGGCGCCTGGAGACCCCGCCACTGGGTCGATGCGAAGCTCGCCTTGCCGTCCTTCGAATTGAACTTGCCGTCGGCATACAGGCGCTTGGTCCCGATGACCCGCTGGACGTCGCCCGACGGTGCCGGGACGGTGCTGGCGATCTTCTGGACCGGCTCCTTGCCGCGGGCAGCTTCGATGGCCGGCCCTTTCAGTACCTCGCCGTCCTTGCCCGTGGAGGTGCCGGCCGCGATCGCGCCGGTGCTTTCGAGGCCTGTCGCGGGCTCCTGGAATCCGTTGGTGCCCATGGCGCGCAGCCGGGCGTAGGTGACGAATTCTCCGCCTTTCTCATGCTTGGCATAGCCGTCCATGAACGCGTCTTCTTCGGTCTTCCAGTCGAAGCCCTTGAACTTGTCCGCGACATCCGCCTTTCCCGACTGCCGGAAGACCCGCTCCATATGGTTGGCGATGCGTGCTGCGATAATGCAATCGGGCATCGCCTGACCAGGAGGATCCATGTAGCGCTCGGTCAACCGCATCCGCCGCTCGCCGTTCATGGATGTCAGGTTCATCTCGCCCGACGTCGCCGCCGGCAGCACGACGTGGCATGCTTCTCCGATCATTGTCGGCACGATGTCCACGTTCACGGCGAAGAGACCGCCCTTCTTGATGGCGTCGACCACGGCCTTCACCATGGCGTCGCGATCTCCGTAGGGGACGGCGTTCATTGCATCCTTCACGATGTCCGTGCGCTTCTTGTAGACGCGCTTGAACTCCATCGCGTTTAGAGTGGTCTTGTAGTGGTCGCAGCCCCAGATGTGGTGCACGCCACCCTTGCCGTTGATGATGAGCTGATCGACGTAAGCAGCTGGCTTCCCGACATGCGCGTCCGACGGGCGCGAATAGCCTTCCTGATGCCCGCCCATGCGGACGCAGCCGCCTCCGGGACGACCGACGTTTCCGGTCGCGAGCGCGAGGTTCACCAGGGACTGGTTGGTCCGGTAGTTGTCGTTGCCCCAGATCAGTCCCTTTTCGTAGGCGAACATCGTGCGCCGGCGCGCGCCTCCGGCCTTCGGCTCGGCGATCTAGGTGATCGCCTTGACGATGTCCGCTTCCGACAGACCCGTGGTCTTCGCTGCGTCGGCGAGCGAGGTACGGTTTGCCGCGACCGCCTTGTCGAAATCCTTCGTCGAGGCGGCAATGAACGGCTTGTCGATCCACCCCTTGTCGGCGGCGTAGGTCAACCACGCGTTGAACAGGATGAGGTCGGTGCCCGAATTGATGGGCAGGTGCAGCACGTTGTCCTTGCCGGCCTCGATCTCGCAGGCATTGACCGTCACCGTGCGGCGAGGATCGACGAAGACGATGCGGCCCCGGTCGACCGCCTCGTTGCCGAACTCGGCCTTCTTCTTGTCGACCGACGTTCCGCGGAGGTTCGGGATCCAGTGATTGAGGAAGTAGTTGGTCTGCGTCTCGAGCGCGTTGGTGCCCACGGCGACGATCGTGTCGGCAAGCTCGGCGTCTTCGTAGCAGTTGTTGAGCTCGCCGACGCCCATGTCGCGGGTGCCGTGCACCTCGGAATTGTAGGCCGGCCTGTTGTGGATGCGGATGTTCTTGATCTTCATCGCACCGAAATAGAGCTTCCCGGTACCCCAGGTGTTCTCATAGCCGCCGCCGGCGCCGCCGTGATCGAAAGCCGACACGAAGAGGCCGTCTTCGCCCTGTTCGTTGATCACGGCCGCAGTGACGCGCGCGACGAGGTCGAGCGCGTCGTCCCAACTGGTCGGCTGCATCTGACCGTAGCGCCAGACGAGAGGATCGGTCAGCCTTTGAAGCTGGGTGTTCCGCTGGCGCGAATAGCTCATCTCCGCCATGCGGGCGCCACGCGGCGAACCGAGCCCGGAATTCACGACGCAGTCGTGATCCGGCTTGATCACGATATGCACGTCGCGGCCGTCCTGTTTGACGATGTTGTACATCGACGGCGCATACCAGGCCGTGGTCTCGGCCTCCTGCTGCTTCGACAGGTCCACGCCGAACTTGTTCTCGCCCGGGGCGGTCCCGCCTTCGTAGCGCGCATCCCAGGAATACGCCTTGTAGCCGCAGCCGACGATGCAGTAGTGGCAGACGACGTTGTGCTCCTTGGCGTCCGCCGGCACGATCGGGAGGGTGCCGATTTGTCGCTTGTAGGTCATGTCATGTGCTCCCTCAGAGGACGTTCGACAGGCGGCCGAAGATAAGTTCGTCGACGCCTTCGGCGAAGATGTCGCCGTTGCCGTCGATCCTCAGCACGTATTGAGGGAGGTTCTGCGTCGCCTGTCCCCAGACCTGCTGACCGCCGCGCTCGCAGTCGAAGCGCGAATAATGTCCCGGACAGTTCATGGTCCGATCGCCGGCGTTGTAGTTGAGGGGAAACCCCTTGTGCGGGCATGCGGACGAGAAGCCGACGATGTCCCCGTCGGGTCCCGCTCCGGTCGCGACCTTCTGACCGAGCTTGAGAAGGACACCCGGCGCGTCGTCGTCCGGATAGGCAACGGACATCGGCTCGTTGACCTTGAGGTCCTTGACGTTGCCGAGTCTGTTCGAGGGATATTTGACGAGGCCCGCGCGCGGTTCAGCTTTGGCCTCCTTGGGGAGGACCGACATGGTCGCCGCGGCCGCGGTCATCGCGCCGGCGCCACCGAGAAAATGCCTGCGTCGCATATCGACCAGGCCGTCGCACTTCTTCATTTCGTCGTCTCCCCGGACCGTCGCTTTTCGTTTCGTCCCATCGGACGGGAAGGACATTGCAGGCATCGCGCCAGTCGTCGTCGCGGCGAAAAGCCGTTCGAAATCAAACGAGGAAGGGTCAGACCGACGGGCCGTCGTCCGGAAATCCGGACGGCCAAAGGCAGTGCTCATCCGGATTTCCGGATCGTCGCGCGACATGCCGCGTTGCAGGAACCGATATGTCGACTATCTTCGACGGATGCCCGTCCGGAAGATTCCATCCAGCATGAAGCCAGACCTGTTCACGACCGACGACGCGGTCGAGATGTTCGCCAGTCTCGCGCAGCCGACGCGTCTCGAAGCGTTCCGGCTGCTTGCGCGCTATCTACCCTATGGTCTGCCCGCCGGCGACGTCGCGCGCCTGCTCGCGGTGCCGCACAACACTATGTCGACCCATCTTTCGCAGCTAGAGCGGGCGGGGCTGCTGACCAGCAGGCGCGAGGGCCGATCGATCATCTATGCCGCGAAATCGGGTCAGATCGGCAACCTCTTCGACGTGATGCTCGGCGAGATGCGTCCGGTCAGCGACGATCAGTTCCCTCAGCGGCGCCCCCTCGATGATTCCAAGTCCTACGACGTCCTGATCCTCTGCTCGGGCAATTCGGCCCGGTCGATCATGGCGGAAGCCATACTCAACCGCGAGGGCGGCGGGCGTTTTCGGGCGCACTCCGCGGGCAGTCGGCCTCAAAGCGGACCGCATCCGCTTGCCTTGGAATTGCTGGATGGTCTCGGCTACGATACTTCGGCCCTCAGTTCGAAGGGGTGGAGCAAGTTCGCCGGGAAGCGCAGCAAGGCGATGGATTTCATCGTGACCGTCTGCGACGCCGCCGCCGGCGAGCAGTGTCCCACCTGGGCCGGCCATCCGCTGCAGGCGCATTGGGGCATTCCGGACCCGGCCGAAGTGAAGGGCACCAAGGACGTGCAGCGCGCCGCCTTTCTTTCCGCCTATCGCCGCCTGGCCGCAAGATTGACCGCTTTCGTCAATCTGCCCGTGGAGACCTCCGATCTCTCGGCGCTCAAGCGGGATCTCGCGGCGATCGGACGGATGGAAGGCGCGACCGAGGCGACCAGGTTGGCCGACGCCGTGTAACACTCGCCGCAACGACGATGTCACTCGGGCGTCAGGCCCAGTCGCTTCATCTTCTCCCAGAGGGTGGATCTTCCGATTCCGAGCAGCTTCGAGGCCGCTCCGGTTTCGCCGCCCGTGGAGGCGAGCGCCCGCGCGATGTGTCTCCGCTCGGCGGACTGACGCACATCCTCGAGCGTTTGAAGAAATGCGTTGCCGACGGGTTCCGAGCGGACGCTTTCGGGAAACAGGTCGGCGGCGGTGATCCACATGCCGTCGCTCAGGGCCACGGCGCGCTCGACCCTGTTGCGGAGCTCGCGCACGTTCCCGGGCCATGCATGCGCCAACGCAGCCTCTTCCGCCCCGACGTCGAAGCCCCGCAGACTGCTGTCCATCTCGTCGGCAAGATCGGAGAAGAAGCGATTCATCAGGAGTGGGATGTCCTCCAGACGGTCGCGAAGTGCTGGCACTTCGACGCTTACGACGTTGATCCGGTAAAGCAGATCCTCCCTGAAACGGCCTGCATCGACCATCGCCGCGAGATCGGCATTCGTCGCCGCGACGAGCCTGCCGTTGAACGCGATCGGACGTTCCCCGCCTACCCGGTGGAAGGAACGGTCCTGAACCAGGCGCAGCAGCTTGGCCTGCAGGTCTGGGTGGAGTTCGCCTATCTCGTCCAGAAAGAGCACACCCGCGCCGGCGCGTTCCGCATAACCGAGATGCCTCTGCGCCGCGCCGGTGAATGCCCCCTTTTCGTGCCCGAACAGCTCGCTTTCCAGGAGTTGGGAAGGAATCGCCGCGCAGTTGACGGCCATGAACGGCTCGCGGCAGCGTGCGGAGGACGCATGAAGAAAGCGGGCCGCCACCTCCTTGCCGCTACCAGTCTCGCCGGTCAGCAGCACCGTCGTGTTGACGCTGGACAGTTTTCTGAGCAACCGCTCGACGCGCCGCGATGCTGCCGAGCATCCGAGGACTTCGTCTCCGGCGCCTTCATCCGCTCCGATGGTTTCCAGCCGGGTGAGCAACGTCTCGACGTCGAAGGGTTTCGTCACGTAGTCGGCCGCGCCGGCGCGCATCAGTCGGACGGCCTGGTCGATGTCGGCGTGACCGGTGATGAAGAGGAAAGGCGTCCTCATGGATCTGGACGTCTCGGTGAAAAGCTCCTCTCCGCTCATGTCGGGAAGCTTGATGTCGCAGACGACCGCTCTGAAGCGGCCAGTCTCCATCGCGGCCAACGCGTCGCGGCCGTTTCTCCACCACTGGACGGCGATGCCATCCAGAGCGAGCCGCTGAACAAGGCTCTCGCCCATGATCGGGTCATCCTCGACGAGGGCGACGCATTTCTCATCACGCAACATCGGCCAACTCCCTTTCGCGGCGGCTAGGGATCCTTACGTCGACTATCGTGCCTCCCCCGGAAGGCGTCTGCACGGAAACGGCTCCGTGCATGTCGGCAACGAAGCGGCTCGCTGCCCACAATCCCAAGCCACTGCGGTCCGGTGGCGGAAGCGGCGCGCCTCGGGTGAGAACGTCGATCGCCCAAGCGGGCATTCCGTCGCCATCGTCTCGGATCGAAAGAAGCAGGACAGCACCGTCGAGACCGGCTTCGAGCGAAACACCCCCACCCGGCGGCGTCGCTGCGATGGCGTTGAGCAGAAGGTTGAGGACGACCTGCCGGATTGGCGTGCTCGGGAAAGACGTGACTGCATTCGACGCGACACCATTGACGATCCGGATGCTGACGCCCTTGCGCCGGGCCTCCGGTGCCGAAAGAAGCGCGAGATCGTCCAGATCGCGCGCTTCGAATACGCGCGGATTCCGATCGCTTCGATATGCGGAGAGAGTGGTCCGGACCGTGTCGCGGATCGCCTGAAGACCGCGGTCGAGCAGACCGATCGAGTTCTGTTGAACGCTGGGCAGATGGCCGTGCGATTTCAGTGTCGCCACCGCGTTGAAGAGACCCCCGAGCGGATTGTTGATTTCATGTGCGACGGAGGAGGCCAGGCGTCCCAGTATGCTTATCCGACGCTCCCTCGCGAGACGTCGCGCAAGATCCTCTCGTTCGTGCATGGAGCGGACCAAGCCATTGTAGGAACGGAACAGATCACCAAACTCCCCATGTGCACCCGCGATCGCGTCGTTCGGTATCTCCTTCGCCGAGTCCTTGGCTGCACCGAGGTGGTCGGAAAGGATCTTCACCGGCTCCAGCATCTTGCGGGTGAGTAGCCAGCCCGCCGCGGCGAATACCAGGACCAGGATGGAGTTTGACAAGGCGAGCGCGATGGCGACGCTGCGCCTGTCGCTCGCGAGATGCCGCGTGTCGAACCGCGCATAGATCGTCCCCGCCGTCCGGCCGGGATAGGCGAGCGCGCGCTGGACGCTTGCCTCATCTCCGCCGGGATCATAACCGTCGCGGCCGCTCCGCTGTTTGCCGTCGTATTCCGCGCCGATCGGATGGCGTTTCGGATCGGACGCGGCGATGACCCGGTCGTCCGCATTCGTCACGACCGTTTCGATGGGGCGGAGGCTGCGATAGCCCGCCTGGGCACGCTCGATCGCATCGAAGACCTCCCAACTGTCCTCCCGCAAGACGGAGGGCCCGATGGCCGACGCCAGGCCGTCCAGGTAGCTGCGCGACAGGTCGTCGAACGACTGCACCTGCCTCTCGTCGAGCTTGCTCACGACCTGATGCGAGAGCAACGCTCCGACGACGACCATCAGACACACGACGGCCAGCGGCACCTTCGCGGTCAACGGCCAGGGACGTTTGGCTTTGGCGACCATGTTCATCGGGCTACCCCGCCGCGGCGACGAGCGCCGCCTTGATGGCGATGGGATCGAACAGCTCGGGAGCTTCCGAGGAGAACCTGTCCAGTTGGAGCATCTCCAGCACCGCGCGGCCGTCCTCCGTCTGATGCATGGTCAGGAGCGCGTTCTTCAGCAGCGAATGCAGCTCCGCATCCGGCGGCAGCTTCGGCGCAGCGATCGGCGGAAACCCCAGCCACTCCGACGCCGACACGATCCGGGTGCGCGAGGTCAATGCGGGCTCGAGCTTCGAGACCACGTCGTAAACATAGCCATCGACCGAGCCCGATTGCACCAGACCGGCCGCGACCGCGCGGATGACGTCGCGATGCCCGTACGTGAAGAGAGTCTTGGCGAAGAACGTTTCCGGACGGAAGCCGCGAGATATCAGGGCCGCCTTGGTGACGAGGCATCCGGAATTCGAGTCCGGGTCGGAGAAGGCGTGCACGTCTCCTCGGAGCGACGTCAGGTCCGATGCGTCACGATCGGCGTCGCAGATCGCGAGGCTGCGGTAGAGCGGACGACCACGCCATTGTGGCACCGCCAGTAACTGCAGCTCGGTCCGGTGGCTGACGAAGGGGTAGCCGCAGATCCATGCGCCGTCGATCTGCCCGGATGTGAGGAGCGTCGTCACCTCCTGATAGGTTCGGCGGTTGACGAGACGGACCGCGCATCCGGTGCTTCGCTGGAGGTAGGATTGCAGACGACCGAGCAGTTCTAGATCGGAGGTGAGGAAGACAGGTGTCAGGCCGAATTGGACAACAGCGGTCTTTGCGATGGCCGGTGTGGCCAAACGCGTAGAAACAAGCGTGGCGCCGCATAACGAAAGCACGTGACCGGCTTGGCTTCGGGTCCGGAGAATACGACACCTCGCACTCCTATCCGACCGCGCCTCTCATGGCCATTTGCCGAAAGCGCAGGTCCTAAATTCCTTGGTCGAAACACCTCACTTCGCCGGCGTACGGGCCGGAACTCAAAAACACTTAATCTGCAATCGCGCTCGAACTCACAGCGCTTTCGAGAGGCTCAACCGCTCGGACAGTTTCTCGGCCGATTCCTTGCGCTCGCTATAGCGATCGGTCAGGTAGCCGGAGACGTCGCGCGTCAGCAGAGTAAACTTTACCAGCTCTTCCGCAACATCGACGATGCGGTCGTAGTACGGCGAAGGCTTCATCCGGCCTTCGTCGTCGAACTGTTCGTACGCCTTGGCGACGGACGACTGGTTGGGGATCGTGATCATCCTCATCCAGCGGCCGAGCACCCGAAGCTGGTTCACCGCATTGAACGATTGCGAACCCCCACTGACTTGCATAACCGCCAGCGTCTTGCCTTGCGTCGGACGAACCGCGCCGACCGATAGAGGTATCCAATCGATTTGCGCCTTCATGATGCCGGTCATCGCGCCGTGGCGTTCCGGACTGCACCACATCTGCCCTTCGGACCAGGTCGTGAGGTCGCGCAGTTCCTGCACCTTCGGATGCTCGGCCGGAGCGCCGTCCGGAAGCGGAAGGCCCGTCGGATCGAAGATGCGGGTCTCGGCGCCGAAGCTCTGAAGTAGACGCGCCGCTTCCTCTGTGGCGAAGCGGCTGAAGGAACGCTCGCGCAAGGATCCGTACAATAGGAGAATGCGGGGCTTGTGCAGCGACGGACTTGCGCGGAGCGCACCTTGGTCCGGCACTGTGAACGCCTGCTCGTTGATGTTGGGTAGATCAGGCTTCGACAACTTCGCCGTCCTCCTTCACGAAACGGCCGATCTTCCGCGGAAGCAGGTCGAGGACCTGCTCCGAGGGACGGCATAGACGAACGCCCGTCGGCGACACGACGATCGGTCGGTTGATGAGAATGGGATGGGCCATCATCGCATCAAGGAGGGCGTCGTCCGACAGCGTCGGATCGTCCAGACCAAGTTCCGCATACGGCGTTCCCTTTTCGCGCAGCAAGGCGCGGACGCCGATGCCCATCGCCGCGATCAGCTCCTTGAGCCGTTCCCGGTTCGGCGGCGACTTCAGGTATTCGATCACGACCGGCTCCTCGCCGCTCTGCCGGATCATAGCCAGGGTGTTGCGCGAAGTGCCGCAATTCGGATTGTGATAGATGGTGATGGTCATCGGGGAAGCTCCGCGCTCTTGTTGCCGGCGCGATCGCTGCCGGCTTCGTACCAATCCTTGGATGCCGTCACGATCTTCACGACGGTCAGCATGACGGGGACCTCGACCAGCACGCCGACGACGGTCGCCAGCGCCGCGCCAGAGTTGAGGCCGAACAGGCTGATCGCAGCGGCAACGGCGAGTTCGAAGAAGTTGCTCGCGCCGATCAGCGCTGCGGGCGCGGCGACGCACCAGGCCACGCCGAGATAGCGGCTCATCACGTAGGCCAGTCCGGCGTTGAAGTAGACCTGAATAAGGATAGGCACGGCGAGGATCGCGATGACGGTCGGCTGCGCGATGATCTGTTCGCCTTGGAAGCCGAAGAGCAGGACCAGCGTGGCCAGCAGGGCGACGAGCGACAGAGGCTGCAGGCGCGCCATCGTGCGGTCGAAGGCGCCCTGTCCGGACGCCAACAGCGAGCGGCGCCACAACTGGGCGACGATCACCGGCACGATGATGTAGAGCGCGACGGAGAGGAGGAGCGTCGCCCACGGCACGGATACCGACGCGACGCCGAGCAGCAGTCCGACGATGGGAGCGAAGAGGAAGACCATCAGTACATCGTTCAGCGCGACCTGGCCGAGCGTGTAGTTGGGATCGCCGTTGACCAGGTTGGACCAGACGAACACCATCGCGGTACAGGGAGCCGCCGCCAGCAGGATCAGTCCGGCGATATACGATGGAATCTGGTCGCCCGGTAGAAACGGCGCGAACACATGGGCGATGAAGAAGGTGCCAAGGAGAGCCATCGAGAAAGGCTTCACGGCCCAATTGATGAACAGGGTCACACCCACGCCTCTGGCATGCTCGGTCACTTTGCCCAGCGCTCCGAAGTCGATCTTTAGCAACATTGGGATGATCATGAGCCAGATGAGGACGGCGACGGGCAAATTGACATTCGCCACTTCGGCGCCGGCGACCGCCGAGAAGAGTCCCGGCAATGCATGACCCAATGCGACGCCTGCGGCGATGCAGAGGATGACCCAGAGAGTCAGATATCGTTCGAAGATGCTCATGGACGCTTTCGGCTCGGAATGGTCGGGGTGGGTGTGATGTCGTCTCTCGTCG
Organism: Tardiphaga sp.; assembly: GCF_044340795.1. Classification (GTDB taxonomy): domain Bacteria; phylum Pseudomonadota; class Alphaproteobacteria; order Rhizobiales; family Xanthobacteraceae; genus Tardiphaga. The sequence continues at coordinate 54,077 of NZ_JBIISY010000002.1, read as the reverse complement.
GCAGCGGGCCGCTACAGACGCCAGCGAAGGCTTGGGCCGTCCTTTGTGGCCTACGCCGGTCGAATTCGTTTCCAGCGCCTCGGCTGCCGACGGTAGGCGAACGCGTTAACCCCCGCCATCCGGTCGTGTCAGGCACGGGATCGCTCCTTAGTCTTCGCTTTCGTCTTGGGCGGCGCGCAGCAGGACGCAAGTTGCTCGATCACCGGCGCGCAGAATTCGGCACGTCCGCCGCAGCAGTCCTGAAGCATGAAAAGGATGATCGCCTGCAGCGAAGAGATCTCGGCGCGGTAGACGATAGAGCGACTGCGGCGCTCGCTCACGACGAGCCCGGCCCTCGCCAAAATCGACAGATGGGCCGAGAGCGTGTTCTGCGGAACCTCAAGCAGCCGTGCCAGGTCGCCGGCCGGGAGACCCTCCGGTTCGTGCTGTACCAGCGCGCGGAACGCTTGAAGACGAGTGCCTTGGGCGAGCGCGGCGAGCCCGAGGACTGCTTGTTCGTTTTCCATATATCCAGACTTACGGAAATGACGCGGCGCGTCAACCCAGCATCGGCGATAATTTCGAATATTCTAGAAATATGGTTGACTGTCTGGGGCGGCGAGCTCATCTTGCCCCCATGAAGATTGAAGACGCAGCGGCCAGGCTCGAAGCGCTCGGCAACCCAACCCGCCTCCGGATCTACCGCGCGTTGGTTCGCGCCGGCCAGGCCGGGATGCCGGTCGGCCGTCTGCAGGAGAGGCTCAAGATTCCGGCCTCGACGCTCTCACATCACATCAAGGCGCTGGTGGCGGTCGATCTGATCTCGCAGGTGCGGGAATCGACGACGCTCGTCTGCCACGCGCAGTACGCCAATATGCAGGGGCTGGTCGATTTCCTGGTCGCCGAGTGCTGCGCGGACGAGAAATGCGCGGATACGCAGTCGGCCGCGTGATGGGCTTCGTCCGTAATTTCGATGATACTAGAAGGATCGGAGAACAACATGCCGAAAACAGTGGCGATCATCGGAGCGGGCCCCGTGGGCCTGGCGGCGGCGGCTCACGTCATGGAGCGCGGCATGATGCCGATCGTGCTGGAAGCCGGCCATGCCGCCGGCGCCTCCGTACGCGAATGGGGACACGTGCAGCTCTTCTCGCCCTGGGAATACAATATCGATAAGGCTGCGGCCCGCCTGCTCGAGCCAACGGGCTGGAACTCTCCCGACCCGCACGTCTATCCGACGGGAGCGGAGCTCATCGAGCGCTATATCGAGCCCCTCGCCACGCGGACCCCGCTGTGGGACGTGATCCGGACGGCGAGCAGAGTCGAGGCCATCGGTCGGATCGGCTTCGACAAGGCAAAGTCGGCCGGCCGGGAAACGGCGCCGTTCGAAATCAGGTACCGGAACGGCAAGGGGCCGGAGACCCTCCTCGCCGATGCGGTGATCGACGCATCCGGATCCTGGTCGTTGCCGAACCCGGCTGGCGCGAACGGGCTTCCCGCGGCCGGCGAACGCGAGTCCGCAGACCGGATCGCCTACGGAATGCCGGATGTGCGCGGAACGGCACGCGGGCGCTACGCCGGCAAAACGGTGGCGGTGCTCGGCGCGGGGCACTCGGCGATGGGCACCCTGACGGAGCTCGCGCATCTCCGCGCGGACGTCCCCGATACGCGGGTGATCTGGCTGCTGCGCGGGAACGACCCTTCCAAATCCTACGGGGGCGGAGTGAACGACAAGCTGGCCGCCCGCGGCGAGCTGGGCACGACCTTCGCTTCGCTGGTGGCATCAGGCCGGATCGAGCTTGAGCAAGGATTCGCGGTCTCGCATGTGGCCTCGTCCGGAGACCGCCTGCGCGTCGGAGCCGGGTCCGCCTGCTGCGGCCGGCACGTGGTCGTGGACGAACTCGTCGTCGCGACCGGCTTCCGTCCGGACCTGTCGATCCTGAGCGAACTGAGGATCCGCCTGGATCCCGCGATCGAGGCGCCCGTCGCGCTCGCGCCGCTGATCGATCCCAACGAGCACTCTTGCGGAACGGTCAGGCCTCACGGCGCGCGCGAACTCGCGCAGGACGATCCGGGACTCTACATCTCCGGCATGAAATCGTACGGCCGGGCACCGACCTTCCTCATGGCGACCGGCTACGAACAGGTCCGCTCGATCGCCGCGGACATCGCCGGCGACCGTGCCGCGGCCGAGCGGGTCGAACTCGAGCTGCCCGAGACCGGCGTCTGCACGCGCGGGGGCGTCGAGAGCGGCGTCGCCGTGGCAACGTCGTGCTGCGGGACACCGCCCCCGGCTCCCTCCACCGGTTGTTGCGGTCCGCGCCCATGACTGCCGTCCGGACGTCGATCGTAGGCGCCGAACCTTCACGGTCGTTCCGCGAATGAGGTGGCGCGGCAATCTTCAGGGGAAGCCTGCCATCTTGGCCATGTGCGTCGGCCAGTTGGGCAATCTGCTGCCGCATGTCGCCGTGCCGTCGATACTGGCGCAATTTCTGATTCCGGAATGGGGCCTGACCGGCACGTCCGCGGGTTTGCTCGCCGGGAGCTTCGCGGCCGGATACATGCTGGCCGTCCCGGTATTGTCCACGCTGACCGACAGGATCGACGCCCGTCTGATCCTGATCGCCGGCTCTGCGTTGAGCTCGGTCGCGACGGTCGCCTTCGGAATGTTCGCGAACGGCTTCTGGTCGGGAGCGGCGCTCTGGGCCTTGGCCGGCATCGGCTTCGCGGGCGCCTACATGCCCGGCCTGAAGGCTCTGACGGACCGCCTTGAACCCGGCGACTCTTCGCGCGCGGTCACCCTGTACACGTCGAGCTTCTCGCTCGGCGTCGGGCTGTCGTTTCTCGTCTCTCAGATCGTGGCGGAGCAATTCGGCTGGCGCGCCGCATTTTACACCACCGCTCTTGGACCTTTGGTGATGATGGCCGTCTGCCTGTCCCTGACGCCCGTCACGCCCAAGGCCACCACCACCAAGTTGCTCGCGTTCGGACCGGTGCTGCGGAACAAGCCCGCGATGGGGTACGTGCTTGGCTACGGAGCGCACTGCTTCGAGCTCTACGGCATCCGGACCTGGCTCGTCGCCTTCTGGACATTCGTCGTCGCGCACAACGGCGGCGCCGGCGTCCTGACGCCGGTTGCCGTGAGCTTCGGATTCTCCCTCCTGGCGATGCCTTCCAGCATCATCGGGAACGAGCTCGCGATCCGGTTCGGCCGCCACTGCGCGGTCTCGGTCGTCATGATCGTGTCGGCTTGCGTTGGGCTGTCTATCGGCGCGCTTGCCGGGGCTTCGCCCTATGCCTTGCTTCCCCTCCTCATCCTGTACGCGATCACCGTGCCGGCCGATTCCGGCGCGCTGACCGCAGGCATGGCGATGTCCGCTCTTCCGGAGAGCAGGGGCGCGACCATGGCCGTCCATTCGACCGTCGGCTTCGGACTGTCCGCGCTCGGGGCCTGGTGCGTTGGAGCCGCGCTCGACGCGTCCGGAGGTCCCAACGTGCCGTCCGCGTGGTTCGCGGCATTCGCGGTGCTCGCCGCCGGAATTCTTATCGGTCCGCTGGCATTGAGATGGTCGCGAGCCGCTCCAATCCCGACGACATCGTCTCTCGATATGGACTCCATGGAATGACCGATCGCCAGCTTCCCATCATCCTTTCGCTCGGAACGACGCAGACGCTGGCCTGGGCATCCAGCTACTATCTGCCGGCCATCCTCGCCGATCCCATCGCGCGCGATCTCGGTATATCGAGCAACTGGTTCTTCGCAGCATTTTCCGCATCGCTCGTCATTTCGGGATTGCTCGGCCCCCGTGTCGGCCGGCAGATCGACCGCGTCGGCGGCAGGCAGGTCCTGTGCGCCTCGAACCTGCTGTTTGCCGGCGGCCTCGCGTTGCTCGGGCTGGCATCTTCGTTGTGGATGCTCGGCCTCGCCTGGTTGCTGCTCGGCATCGGAATGGGACTCGGTCTCTACGATGCGGCGTTCGGCGCCCTCGGGCGCATCTTCGGCGACAAGGCCCGGCGCCCGATCACCGGCATCACGCTTCTCGCAGGATTCGCCAGCACGATCGGATGGCCGTTGAGCACGCTGGGCCTCGATACGATCGGATGGCGGGGCACCTGCTTCGGTTGGGCGGCCGCTCACATCGTGATCGGGCTGTCGCTCAACATGCTCTTCCTTCCGAAGACCGAGCGTGCGGTCCGCAGCGAGGCGGAGCCGCCGGCCGCGAAGCCGCACGTCGCGATCGACGGCACGATGATCCTACTGTCCTTCGCGTTCGCCGCGGCTTGGACCGTCACGTCGGCGATGGCCGCGCACCTCCCCCGGATCGTCGAGAGCTTCGGAGCCACGCCCGCCCAGGCCGTGTTCGCGGGAATGATGATCGGACCCGCACAGGTGGCCGCACGCATCGTCGAGGCCGGGCTGTTGAACCGCTTCCATCCGCTCTTCTCGACGAGCCTCGCCTGCATCACGCATCCGATCGGGGCCGGCGTCATCGCGCTGTTCGGAGGGGGAGCGGCCGCGGCATTCGCGCTTTTGCACGGTGCCGGCAACGGCATCCTGACGATCGCCAGAGGCACCCTGCCTCTCTCGATCTTCGGTCCAGAGAATTACGGCTATCGACTCGGATTGCTCGGGGCGCCGTCGCGCATCTGCCAGGCCCTCGCTCCCGTCGCGTTCGGCGTGCTGATCGAGATCATGAGCGGGCGGGTGCTGATCATCACCTCGCTGCTGAGCCTCGCGGCACTATCCGCCCTTCTCCTGCTGTCGAAGCGTCCCCGCCCCGCCGGCGAGACGGCCGCAGCACGCGCGGGCTGAAGGCGGTCACGACGTTCATGATTGACGGTGAAGCGAAGCAGCGCGCGTTCGCACTGCCTACGATCGGTCCGGATTGGTCGCTGGGCGGAATCCTCGGAAGCCGCACCTCAATTTCGGGCACAAATGCAGTCCGCTGATCCGCGCGGGTCACCTACAGCGGTTCGACGCAACCCGAAGTCTCAGAAGCAGGCAACCCTTTCTTGGCTCGTCGAATTTCTTGCCGGTCCCGTCGCGTCAGGACCCTGCGCACGAACCAGAACCGCAGCGGTCGCGAGGAGCAGACGTTTCCATTGCGCATTGACTTGATTGTGATGGCCTTTGCTCGGTGAATTTGCTATCCGGGGCTGGATGCAAACTGCCATCGACAAGCGTTGTTCGGCAAGGCCGGGAGGGCGAAATCCTCCGCGGGTTTAGAATCTTTCTGGCGTTATTCTACCTGACCGCTTGCCTTACCTATCAAGTTTCTTGCGTGGATCAGGTCACCTCCGCTTTTGGCTCAGAACAGGTGTCCGACGCCTCCCGTGACGGCGGCTCGGTCCCGCAACTCGCACTCTGCGATCACTGCCCGACATGTTCGGCGGCCGTGGTCCCGTGTTCGGTTGCGGAAACGATCACATCCGCCACGTTCGGCTTCACCAGCACGCACGCGGGTCCTTTCGCGGCCTCCGACCACGCGTGGCTCGTTTTCCCGCCACCCAAACACCTGACCTGAGCTCAATCACCGGGCGCGTCGCGCCCTGAGTCCGTCCCTGTCAGGTCTCCAATATGTTATCGAAAAATGCCACGCGTATCGCGTGCGCCATCACGTTGCTCGCCTGTTTGTCGCCGGCAGGCGCCGCGCACTCGCAAACCCTCACCATGGGAGCTGCCCTAAGGCGCGCGCTCAACGCCAGTCCCCGGCTGACGGCTGCCGAGCGCGATGTAGGCGTCGCCCGCGGTCAGCGCATCCAATCCGGCGCCCTGATCAATCCGGAAATCTCATACGAACAGGACGATTCGTTCGGTACCGGTGCCTACCGGGGAACTCGGTCTGCCGAAACGACGCTGCAAATCAGCCAGATGTTCGAGCTTTCGGGAAAGAGGGATGCTCGCATCGCCGCGGGCCAGGCCGGCCTGGATCAGGCCTCGATCGAGCGGCAGGCGGTCAGACTGGAGGTGCTGGGCGAGACCGCGATTGCCTTCCTCAACGTTCTCGGCCTGCAGCGGAGGATCGAGATCCTCAACGAGCAGATCGGAGCCATCGACCGGATCACGCCACTGCTGCAGCGGCGCGTAGAGGCGGGGGCATCTTCCATCGCGGAAACGGGACGAGCGGAAGTCGCATCAGCGCTCGTCAAGGCCGATCGCGAGCGCACGAAATCGTCGCTGGCCACGGCGCGCCGCGAACTGGCCGTCCTGATGGGCGATATCGAACCCAAGTTCGGCGCGGTATCGGGACGCCTCGACACGACAGGTCGGCCCCCGGCCTTTCAGGCCGTGGTCGCGGCGATAGATGCCAACCCTCAACTGGTGCGCTGGACGGCGGTATACGCGCAGCGCAACGCCCAATTGATCCTCGCGCGTCTGAAACCCTATCCCGATGTCACGGTCTCGGCCGGATGGCGGCACTACAACTCGACGGGCGATGACGCGGTACGGCTGTCGGTCTCGATTCCAATTCCCGTGTTCGATCAGAATCAAGGCAACATCATCTCCGCGCAGGAAAGCCTGGCCAAGACAGCGGCCGAGCGGAAAGCCAACCGCAACACGCTGATCGTGGTGGCCGGCCGCGCATACGACACGCTGCAGGGCTCGCTCCGCGAACTCGCAATTCTCCGCGAGGCCGCTCTACCAAGGTCGAACGATGCGGCTAACGCTATTTTCGAAGGATACGGTCAGGGCCGCTATTCGCTGCTCGAAGTGCTGGACTCACAAGCAAGCGTCGCACAGGCGCGGCTTCGCGAACAGGAGGCCCAGCAGAATTTCCACGTCGCCGTCGCCACCATCGAGGGTCTGGTCGGCAATCCATTCGCGCTGGCGCGGGGGAGCGCACGATGAACAAGAAAACTTTCGTCATTGCCGTAGCGGCGTTCGCGGTCGCTGTTGCGGGATACGGCGTCTACGCATCCGCAGCGGGTAAGCCGTCCGAGCCTACCGGAAAGCAACAGAAGAAGGCCGAGAAAGGCGAAGACGAAGAGGGCGGTGTCGCGATGAGCGATGCGAAGGTCGCTGCCTCAGGGATCGAAGTAGCCCGCGCCGGCGAGGCGACGTTGCGAAACGCTTTGGTTCTGAATGGGATCATCCAGCCGAACCAGGAAACACTGGTGCATGTCACGCCACGCTTCCCGGGCATCGTGCGTGAAATCAAGAGGCGCATCGGTGATACCGTTGCGCAGAACGATTTGTTGGCGAAGGTCGAGAGCAATCAGAGTCTGACCACTTACGAAATGCGTGCGCCGATCTCGGGAACCGTAATCGACCGTCAGATTTCGCTCGGCGAGTACGCATCCGAGCAAAAGCCCGCGTTTACCGTCGCCGACATCTCGAATGTGTGGGTAGATCTGTCCGTGTACCGGCGCGATCTGCCGCGGGTGAAGCTTGGCGACGCGTTGATCATCGACGTCGACGACGGATCGGACCCGATAGAGGCGAAAATATCGTACGTCTCGCCGGTCGGAAGCAGCGACACTCAGAGCGCGCTGGTACGTGCTGTCGTCCCGAACGAGGGCCTGCGCCTCCGGACAGGATTGTTCGTATCCGCGCGCCTCATCCTCTCCGCCAAGACGGTGGCGGTCGCAGTAAAAACGTCGGCTCTCCAAACCCTTGAAAACCGCAACGTCGTCTTCGTCCGAGAGGGTGCCAAGTTCGAGGCGCGCGATGTCGAGATCGGGGCGCGAGACGCCGAAAATGTAGAGATACTGTTCGGGCTGCTCGAGGGCGACCGGTATGCGGCCAGAAACAGCTTCATCGTCAAGTCGGAGATGGGCAAGGGCGGTGCCGATCATGACTGATTCTCCCTATGTCCTACGCGAAGGTGCTTGGCCGCCGACCCGAGACCGCTCACTCGTCGTCGTAGAAATTGGCCCGCGCCTCTTCCCAATCGGAGGCCGACGATGATCGACTCGATGCTCGTCTTCTCGGTCCGTCACCGGTGGCTGGTGATGATCGGCGTTTTCGTCATGGGCGCCTTCGGAATCTGGAATTTCACGCGGCTGCCGATCGACGCGGTGCCGGACATCACGAACGTGCAGGTCCAGATCAATACCAGCGCGCCGGGCTACTCCCCGTTGGAGGTCGAGCAGCGCATCACCTTCCCAATCGAAACGGCAATGGGCGGCTTGCCGAAGCTCGTCAATACGCGATCGCTGTCCCGCTACGGCTTGAGCCAGGTGACGGTCGTCTTCAAAGACAGCACCGACATCTACTTCGCCCGCCAACTCGTCAACGAGCGCGTGCAGCGGGTGAAGGACAGTCTTCCTGTCGGTGTCGAGACCGCTATGGGACCTGTCTCGACCGGATTGGGGGAAATCTACCAATTCACCGTCGATTCAGCGCCCGACGCGAAAAATGCCGAGGGGAACCCATACACGCCGAGCGATCTGCGGACGATTCAGGATTGGATCATCAAACCACAGCTTCGCAACGTCCCGGGTGTCAATGAGGTCAACACGATCGGCGGCTTCGAAAAGCAGTTTCATGTCCTTCCGGATCCGAGCAGGTTGATGGCCTACCGCCTGAGTTTCCGCGAAGTGATGACGTCGTTGGCCGCGAACAATGCGAATGTGGGTGCCGGGTACATCGAAAGGAACGGCGAGCAGTATCTGGTCCGTACGCCCGGCCAAGTATCGAACATCGAAGAGATCCAGCAGATCGTCATCGGATCGCGAAACGGCATTCCCGTTCGAATCCTGGACGTGGCCGAGGTGAAGGAAGGCACGGACCTTCGTACCGGTGCAGCGACGCTCGACGGCAAGGAAGTCGTGATGGGTACGGCGATGCTATTGATCGGCGAGAACAGCCGGACGGTGGCGCAGCGCGTTTCCGCGAAGATCGATGCGATCGGCAAGTCCCTTCCCGACGGCGTGATCGTGCGAGCGGTCTACGACCGAACGCATCTAGTGGATGCCACGATCGCCACGGTCGAGAAGAACTTGGTGGAGGGCGCTCTTCTGGTCGTCGTCATTCTCTTTCTGATCCTCGGCAACTTCAAGGCGGCATTCGCCACGGCGTTGGTCATTCCCCTCGCCATGTTGTTCACCGTCACCGGCATGTTCGAGAACAAGGTCAGCGCCAATCTCATGAGCCTGGGCGCCATCGACTTTGGCATCATCATCGACGGTGCGGTCATCATCGTCGAGAACTGCCTGCGCCTGCTCGCGCACGAACAGAGCGCGCGAGGCCGCATGCTGACGCGCGGAGAACGCTTTGACACCATCATCAGAGGCTCGCGCGAGGTGATTAAGCCTAGTCTGTTCGGCACCCTGATCATCGCAGTCGTCTATCTCCCGGTCCTCACCTTGACAGGCGTCGAAGGCAAGATGTTCACGCCGATGGCTTTGACCGTGCTCATTGCCCTCCTGGGAGCGAGCATCCTCTCGATGACGTTCGTGCCTGCCGCGGTCGCGATTTTCGTCACGGGTAGGGTGTCTGAATCCGAGAACTGGTTCATGCGCCTGGCCCACCGGTCTTACGTTCCGGTATTGGACCTGGCCATCCGGTATCGGAGCCTGGTAGCGGTCGCGGCTGTCGCGTTGATGATCGTCAGCGGCTATATGGCTTCCCGGATGGGCGGCGAATTCATCCCCAGCCTCGACGAGGGCGACGTCGCCATCCAGGCGATTCGAATTCCCGGCACCAGCCTCACTCAATCCGTCGAGATGCAGAAGTCCTTGGAGAGAAGGCTTCTGGAGATCCCGGAAGTGAAGGAAACGTTCGCCCGCACCGGCACCGCGGAGGTCGCCACCGATCCAATGCCGCCGTCGATCTCCGATGGCTACGTCATGCTGAAACCGCGCGACCGGTGGCCCGATCCGAGCAAATCAAAGTTATCGCTCGTCAAGGAAATCGAGGAGGCAGCCGAAGAAATCGCCGGTAGCAACTACGAACTGTCGCAGCCGATACAGCTTCGCTTCAACGACCTGATCTCCGGCGTGCGCAGCGACGTGGGGGTGAAGATATTCGGAGACGATCTCGAAGTCCTGACCCAGATCGCCGCCCGGGCGCAGTCTGTGCTCGAAAAAGTGGACGGCGCCGCCGACGTCAAGACCGAGCAGGTCGCAGGCCTCCCTGTGCTGACCGTCAGGCTCGAACGAAGAGCCTTGGCCCGGCTCGGCATCAGCGTATCCGACGTGCAAAGCCTGGTCGAAGTCGCAGTCGGCGGGAAGAGCGCAGGTCTTGTATTCGAGGGTGACCGTCGTTTCGATCTTGTCGTGAGGCTGCCGGAGAATCTGCGCTCGGACGTGGAGGCCCTGAAAGCGCTTCCGATACCGCTGCCGCCAATCGACGGCCAAACCAGAGCCCAGCCGACGGCGCTGGTAGCGTCTCCACTCGCGCAGATGCGATACGTGCCATTGTCCGAGCTGGCCGAAATCCTGGTGGCCCCTGGTCCGAACCAGATAAGCCGGGAGGACGGCAAGCGCCGCATCGTCGTGTCCGCCAATGTCCGCGGCAGGGATCTCGGCTCATTCGTGACCGACGCGCAGAACCAGATCGCAGAGAAGGTGAAGCTGCCCGCCGGCTATTGGATCGGATGGGGCGGACAGTTCGAGCAACTCGTTTCGGCGACCCAGCGTCTCATGATCGTTGTACCGATAGCTCTGCTGCTCATATTCCTGTTGCTGTTCATCAGCCTGGGATCGTCTGCCGACGCTCTTCTGGTCTTCAGTGGTGTCCCGTTGGCGTTGACTGGTGGGATATTCGCCCTGGCATTGAGAGGCATCCCTCTTTCGATCAGCGCGGGCATCGGCTTCATTGCGCTTTCCGGCGTTGCGGTGCTGAATGGTCTGGTGATCATAACCTTTATCGAGAGGCTGCGCGGCGAAGGCAGAACCATCATGCAAGCCGTCCAGGAAGGAGCCTTGACCCGGCTGCGACCGGTCTTGATGACCGCACTCGTCGCCTCTCTCGGCTTCGTGCCGATGGCGATCGCCACCGGCGCGGGCGCAGAGGTTCAACGACCGCTGGCCACGGTCGTGATAGGTGGGATCATCTCTTCCACCGTCCTGACGCTCCTCGTCCTCCCAGCGCTCTACATCCTATTCCGGCGCGAAAGGTCGCCTGCCCGCGTGGAGACGAACTCATTCAACACGATCGAAGGAGAACATCGGTGAAGAAGATCCTGATCATTGTAGCCGTCCTGCTGACTGCCGGACCAGCCATCTCGCAACAATCCAGCCAAAAAGGTCCTAACGGCGGCCCGATGGAGGACATAGTGGGCGTCGATGTCGAAATGGTCGCGAAGGGTAAGACGATCCTGTTCAACATCTTTGACGAGAAGAGCGGCAAGGCGATGTCGGCAGAGGGGTTCTCTGGCTCAGCGCTCCTTGTATCCGGCAGCGATCGCGAAGCGATCAAGCTCGTTCCGGACGGAAATGCGCTGAAAGCCGAGGTCAAAAAGGAAGTCGCGCCAGGCTCCGCGATCAGCATAACGCTCAAGAATCCCGAAGGCAGGTCCGGACAGGTCAAGTTCAAGAATTGAGGACCTCTGCCCAGGCCGTCGTCGATTGCGAATGCAACGGGTCAAGGCATGGAATAGCGCCAACGGAAGCGGGGTGCGGGCATCCAGACCCGATGCCCGCGTTGCGACAAGGTTGATCATCAAGGCGGATCGCCGGGGTCGATGTTGAAACTGGTGGCAAGGCGATGATTGAGGAAAGTGCGATGAAGAAAGCTACGGCAGTCAAGACCCGCTTGCGCGTGGCCGGAATGGATTGTGCCTCCTGCGCAATGAAGATCGAGAATGCGCTACAAAGGCTGGATGGCGTTTCCAGCGTCAACGTTTCGGTTCCGACCGGGACAGTCACCGTCGATTACGCCGGGCCTGATCGCGATTTGCTGCGGCAACGCGTCGAAGGACTTGGTTACAAGGTGATCGATCTCGGACGGGGAGCGGAGCCGAGCGGCTCGATCCCCGCCGCAGACAACCAAGCGGCAGCCGGCGGTGGAGAGATGGCTTGGTGGCGGACGGGAAAGGCGCTCTTGACCGCCGCGTCCGGAATGGCCTTCGCCAGCGCCTACGTGTCGGGGCAGCTTTTTCCTCAGACCGAGAGATGGGCGTTTTTAGTTGCTCTGCTTGTGGGGCTCGTTCCCATCGCGCGGCGCGCGGTCGGGGCCGCTCTGACGGGCACGCCCTTTTCCATCGAGATGTTGATGTCGATCGCCGCAATCGGCGCGGTGTTCATCGGCGCGGCCGAAGAGGCGGCGGCGGTGGTCTTTCTCTTCATGATTGGCGAACTGCTGGAGGGGGTCGCCGCGGGGAAAGCGCGGGCCAGCATCCAGGACCTGACCCGCCTCGTTCCGAAGACGGCCAGGTTGGAAGAAGACGGTCAGGTCCGCGAGGTCCAAGCCGAAGCCCTGGCGGTGGGTTCTGTCATCCTGATCCGACCGGGAGACCGGATCTCCGCCGACGGCGTCATCGTCTCCGGAGAGAGCGCGATCGACGAGGCTCCCGTAACGGGAGAGAGCACTCCGGTGCGCAAGGGACCGGACGCGAGGCTGTTCGCGGGAACGATCAATGGTGACAGCTTGTTGCGCATGCGGGTGACCGCTGCTGCCGCCGACAATACAATCGCGCGCATCGTCCGCTTGGTCGAGGAGGCGCAGGAGTCGAAGGCGCCGACCGAACGCTTCATCGACCGCTTTTCGAGGTACTACACGCCCGCAGTCGTCGCGGTCGCGGTGTTGGTGGCGGTCGTTCCGCCTGCGCTTTTCACCGGCGGCTGGAGTGACTGGATCTACAAGGGCCTGGCCGTTCTTCTGATCGGCTGCCCGTGCGCGCTGGTGATCTCGACGCCGGCCGCCATCGCGGCCAGCCTCTCGGCGGGTGCACGCCGCGGCCTTCTGCTGAAAGGCGGCGCCGTCCTCGAACGGTTCGGAAAGGTGACGCTCGCCTGCTTCGACAAGACCGGCACGCTGACGGTTGGAAAGCCGCAGGTGACCGACATCCTTACTTTCGGCACTGCCGAAACGGACATCATCCGCTTTGCGGCGGCGCTTGAGACCGGGTCTAGCCACCCGTTGGCCAACGCCATCTTGGCGCGAGCCTCGGCCGATAAGGTGACACCGCCCGCGGCGACGGATGCCGCCGCCATCGGAGGCAAGGGCGTCACAGGCTTGGTGGAGGGCAGAAAGGTTTTCCTCGGCTCGGCGCAAGCTGCGAGCGAGATCGCCCCGCTTCAAGTGCACCTTGAGCGCATCGCAGAGCTGAACGACCAAGGCAAGACCGTCTCCGTTCTTCTGATCGACGGAAAACCGGCGGGCGCGATCGCGATGCGAGACGAACCCCGTCCGGATGCAGCCAGCGGGTTGGCACGCTTGGCGGACGCAGGGATCCGGACGGTCATGCTGACAGGGGATAATCGCCGGACCGCCACGGCAATCGGGCGGCAGCTTGGGATGGATGTCGAGGCCGAACTGCTGCCGCAAGACAAGCAACGGATCGTCGCGAGATTTCGGCGCGACGGCTTCACCGTGGCGAAAATCGGGGACGGAATCAACGATGCACCGGCGCTTGCAGAAGCGGATGTCGGCATCGCCATGGGCGGCGGGACCGACGTCGCCTTGGAGACCGCGGACGCGGCCGTACTGTACGGGCGCGTTTCCGATGTCGCTGCGATGGTAGAACTGTCGAAGCGTACGATGGCGAACATCAAGCAGAACATCGCGGTAGCGCTGGGCCTCAAGGCGGTGTTTCTGGTCACGACGGTCGCCGGTGTGACGGGCCTATGGCCAGCGATCCTCGCGGACACCGGGGCCACGGTGCTCGTCACCCTGAACGCGCTGCGCCTTCTCGGTTCGCCTCCATCCGGCGAAGATCGGGCTGCGGGCTGATGGACGGGAGAACTGACCCGCAACGGCTTAGCTCACCACCGAAGCGTGTAGCGGTCTCGTCCGACCGCCGCGCTGTTCCTCTATAGCCGGTTCGGCCACAACAGCACCGCTTCGTCACAATCGGCACCGGCAATGCCGAAGAGACCGTCTTGGCGCGTCGATTAGAATGGATATGAGATGACACGCGGATCAATCTTCATGTTTCAGAGAACAACACGCATTGCTCTTGCGACACGCGATTGGATGCGCGCTGCCGGCTCCGGAATGTCACGGTGTCTCGCTTCGTGTTTCCTGGTGTTCTTTCTGGCCGTCGCCTCGCCGGCATGCGCGGAGACCGCTCCCGCGCAGACGATCTGGCGTCTCCTCGACTACATCGCGGTCGATTATCCGGAGGCGGTAGCCAACGGCGAAATCGTGAACCAAGCCGAATTCGACGAAATGCGCGAATTTTCGTCGACCGCTCACAGACTTGTCAAAGAGCTTCCGGAAACGTCTTCGAAGGGAATGCTCGAAAGACGATCGGCCGAACTGGAAGACCTGATCGCCTCGAAATCACCTCCGCCCGCAATCGCGAAAGCCGCAAGGTCGCTGGCTGCCGATCTGCTGACGGCCTATCCCGTTCCGTTGGCGCCTACGGTCGCGCCCGACCTGAAACGCGGCAAGGCATTGTACGCGCAGCTTTGCGCCGGTTGCCACGGATCTGCCGGCGATGGCAAGGGTCCGCAATCGGAAGGGCTGGATCCGCCCCCGATCGCGTTCACCGAACAAGCCAGGGCACGCGAACGCAGCGTCTTCGCGCTTTATCAGGTGATCGAACAGGGCCTCGATGGGACCAGCATGGCCAGCTTCTCAGACCTGCCCGCGCAGGAGCGATGGGCGCTCGCATTCTATGTTGGCACACTTGCATATCCGGATGAGGCAACCGCGCGTGGAAAAGCCTTGTGGGAGGCCGACGCAGGCCTTCGGAAACGTCTCGGTCTCGAAAAACTGGTCGGTATCACGCCAGCAGCCTTCGCCGAGGAGTTCGCCTCGGTCAACTCCCCGGACCTCGTCGCTTTCCTTCGTCGGCATCCCGAGGTCCTTGATGCCGGCCGGGCGTCGGGAAGCCTCACACTCGCGCGTACGAAGCTCGACGAAGCATTGGCTGCATACGGACGCGGAGACAAGAAGGCGGCGACGCAAATAGCGTTATCCGCCTATCTCGACGGCTTCGAGCCTGTGGAAGCGCTACTGTCGGCACGCGACCATGCGCTGATGGTCCGTATCGAAGGCGCTATGGCTGAACTGCGCGGCTCCATCGCTGCGGGTGAACAGGTCGATGCCATCCGGGAACGCGTGAACACGGTAGACGGGCTCTTCGAACAGGCTGAGAAGGTGCTGGCGGACCAGGCATCGGCCACGTCGAGCTTCATAGCGGCCTTTACCATCCTGGCTCGGGAGGGTCTGGAGGCGTTGTTGATCGTCGTCGCCATGATCGCCTTCCTCAACAAGGCCGGCCGCCGAGACGTGCTCGGCTACGTGCACGGCGGCTGGATAGCGGCTCTCGGCGTCGGAGCGGGAACCTGGGCGGCCGCTACATGGCTGATCACAATCAGCGGAGCCAGCCGCGAATTGACGGAAGGATTCGGGGGAATCTTCGCCGCAGCCGTTTTGATTTGGGTAGGCATCTGGATGCATGGCAAGAGTAGTGCCGATGCGTGGCAGCTATACATCCGTGAAAAACTCGGGAGAGCCCTCGATCGCCGCTCCGCATGGTTTCTCTTCCTCCTCACTTTCGTGGTCGTCTATCGCGAAGTGTTCGAAACGATACTGTTCTATGCAGCGATCTGGAGTCGTGGCGACGCCGGTGCGGTCGTTGCCGGCGCGCTCACGGCGACGGTCGTATTGGCGATCGTCGCGATCGCCATGCTTCGGTTCAGCAGCTATCTGCCGGTCGGCAAATTCTTCGCTTACAGCTCCTTCCTGATGGCGATCCTCGCCGTCGTTCTTGTCGGTAAAGGCGCTGCAGCGCTCCAGGAGGCTGGCTATCTGCCGGTTACCCTCTGGCGCGGGTTGTTCCGGAACGAGATGCTCGGCATCTATCCCACGCGAGAAACGTTGCTTGCGCAGCTCGCTGTCATCGCCTTGCTCGCGATCGGCTTCGGACGAAACCGGCTTGCTTCGGTCGGCTCCCCGCATGGTCACACAGGTGGAGGTTCAGGAATCGAACATGGTCGGCAGGACGAATGAAGCGCGCGCGAAGACGCAAAATGGTCATTTGGTTCCGGCCGGTCCAACGATCTCGCAGCACGTCCCAACTCAGCCCAGCGAACCCAATGCCGGAAATGTCTCCAGAAACCAAATCGCTAGGGTCGCGAGGTCCCCGGTCATCATCGCAACGCCCATGGCAATCATGATGCCTCCGGCCAGCAGGCGGAGAACGCGTCCAGCTTTCCGCAAGGCAGCCGCGCGCTTCATGAAACCGGTGAGAAACACCGCTGCGAGAACGAAGGGTAAGCCCAGACCGAGCGAGTAGATGGCAAGCAGCGTAACGCCCCCCGAAGACGACGCGGCAAGGGCGAGGATCGCGCCCAGAACGGGGCCGATGCAGGGGGTCCATCCGAAGGCGAACGCCATTCCCAGAAGGTATGCCGGCAGCGGCCCGGAGCGCGGCAGACGCGCATGTACCCGGAGCTCGCGTTCGGACCACGCCGGCCTCCACAGCCCCAGCGTGAAAATCCCGAACAGGATCACAAGAGCGCCGCTGACGAGTGTGAGCTGGTGACGGTAAGGGGCCAGAGCGGCGTTGAGAACATTCGCGCCGGCGCCGAGAATGACAAAGACGGTCGTGAAGCCGAACACGAAGAACAGGCTGAGCCAGAGCGAGCGGGCGCGCTTCTCCGCCCGCCCCTCCACGGATTCGCCGGCGATGTATGAGACGTAGGCCGGTACCAGCGGCAATACGCAGGGCGAAAGGAACGACATCGCGCCGGCCGCGAACGCCGTCGCGATTCCTACGGTGGAGAGGTCAACCGTCATGACGTACGCAGCGCAGAGGCGCCAAAGCCAGAAACAGGAGCATTGCCCCGATCGTTATGCATACGTCCGCGAGGTTGAATATCGGGAAATGGTACTCGCCCAAGCGCACCGATATGAAGTCGGTGACATATCCGTCAGGTATTCTATCAGCGATGTTGCCCAATGCCCCTCCAAGTATCAGCGCCAACGCGACCCGCTCCGTCGGGATCCGCGCGGTCGCCATCACGCAGACGATTGCCAACGACAGCAACGAGGTCGCGACCAAAATGACGTATCTATTCGCCCCTTCGTCGGAGGCGAACCAGGAGAAGGCGATGCCGGAGTTGAATCCGAGACGTAGGCTGAGAAAGGACAGAAGTTCGCGGGTAGTCTCGGCCAGACTGCGCTGCGCCCAAGCTTTCGAGGAGGCGTCGAGCCAGAACGAGGTCGCCGCGACGATGAAAGGAAATATCCACTTCACGCTGCGCGGCTTTCAGATGCGACCAGATCCATATCGCGCCGCGCATCGCGAATGATGACGAAGGCGGACTGGAGAAACAGGCCTGCGATGACGGCGGCGACGACAAGGTCGGGCCAAGGTGAATTCGTCCATCCGACCAGACCGGCGGCGATCACGACAGCGAGATTGCCGAGCGCATCATTCCTGGAAAACAACCACACCGCTCGCACGTTCGCATCTCCGTGGCGATAAGGAAGAAGCGCGACCGCGGCGAGCACGTTCACCACAAGGGCAATCGCGCCGAATAGTCCCATCAATTCGGCGCCGGGCGTGTGCAGCACGAACACGCGGAAAATCGTGGTTGCGACGACTCCCACACCCAGCAACGCCAGAAACACGCCTTGAGCGTAGGCAGCTTTGGCGCGGGCCGACATGCCCCAACCGATAGCGATGAGCCCGAGCCAGGAAATGAGTCCGTCGCCAATGAAATCCAGGGCGTCCGCCTTCACGGCTTGGGAACCCGCGACGAGACCGCCAGCGAGCTCGACCGCCCCGTAGCCCGCGTTGAGAAGGACCACGATCCATAGCGCCCGCTTGTAGCCGGGCGCGAGGTGCGACGCGTTCGAGGTCTGATCTACACCGCTTCGGTCCAAGCGCGTCAGGGAATAACCCAGTCCCGAGACCGCGCTTTCCAGGTCGGCAAGCCCCCGTGACCCGTCACCGAGCTTCAGGAACATCTCTCCCGAAGCGATAGAGACGCGGACCTCGAGCACTCCTGGCTGGGCTTTCGCGACTTTTTCGATTTTTGCAGCGCATGCACTGCAATCCATTCCTGTCACGCGAAAGCGTGCCGCCGTTCCGGACATCGGAAATCCTTGTGTTGATTCCCTCGAACGTACATCCTGTAGTGACTACAGGAGCAAGAGACGATGATATCGATCGGTGCACTTTCGAAGGCTTCGGGCGTTCACATCGAAACGATCCGGTACTACGAACGGTCCGGATTATTGCCGAAGCCCGCGCGCGCCACTAACGGCCGCAGGGTCTACGACGACGGTGACGTCCGTCGCTTGCTGTTCATCCGGCACGCCCGCGATCTCGGCTTCGACCTCGGTGCGGTGCGTGACCTGCTTCAGTTGCAGGAGCAGCCCAATCAATCCTGCAATGGTGCTTGGCGGTTGGCATCGGCGCATCTCGAAGCGGTCGAGGGCCGGCTCCGACTTCTCGAAACGCTTCGCGCGGAACTTACGCGGATGGTCGCCTCCTGCAGATACGGGAGAGTCTCGGAGTGTCACGTCATCGACGCGCTGGCGACTCCTCAATTCGGTCCGTCGGCTGGGATAGCAAACTGCCGTTCGTTGTAGGATTGGCGTTGGCGATCCGCCCTGCGTGCCAATGGCCATGTCGTCACGGCGTGCTTTTTGTAGACGTGGTGGATGGTCGATCTTCCGATAACCGCGCTGCAATTGATTCATGCAGCGCTTCGTTTGTCCTGGCTGCATGCCCACCGGAACATCTCCCGGCGGTGGCGGATTCAAGTTGCAGCCGATCGAAGCTCCCGTCTCCCGGTTGACAGATCGTCGTATTTCGCGCCCCAAGATGTCGTCGGGCGCTCAATGTGCTGCTACAAATTTCTGAGCTTATCAAGCTGCCAAAGACGAGCGCTGCGCAGACGCAGGGCGTTCCCCACAACGGTTGCGGAAGAAAGCGCCATCGCCGCAGCGGCGATGATGGGCGACAGCAGCATCCCGAAGGTCGGATAGAGCGCCCCGGCCGCGATCGGAATTCCTGCCGCGTTGTAGACGAACGCGAAGAAAAGGTTCTGCCGGATGTTGCTCATGGTCGCCTGCGAGAGCCGGCGGGCGCGGACGATGCCGTTGAGATCGCCCTTCAGCAACGTGACGCCCGCGCTCTCCATGGCCACGTCGGTGCCGGTGCCCATGGCGATGCCCACGTCCGCGGCGGCGAGGGCGGGTGCGTCGTTGACGCCGTCGCCCGCCATCGCGACCACGCGGCCCGCCCTCTGCAGCTTCGCGACGACGGCGCTCTTCTGGTCCGGCAAGACTTCCGCCTCGACTTCCGAGATGCCGAGACGCCGCGCGACGGCGTCCGCGGTGGTTCGGTTATCCCCTGTCAACATGATGACCCTGATTCCCTCGGCCGCCAGCGCCTTCAGCGCGTCGGGCGTGGTAGCCTTCACGGGATCGGCGATGGCGAATATGCCGGCCAGGCTGCCTTCGACCGACATGTTCACGACCGTCGCGCCCTCGCCGCGCAGCTTCTCCGCCGAGCGTTCCAGGGCCGATGTGTCCACGCCGGCGGCGTTCATGAATTTCGCGTTGCCGAGCATCACGGCCAGGCCGTCCACGCTGCCGGTCGCCCCCTTGCCGGTCGGAGAATCGAAGTCCGTGACGGGCGCGAGATCGACGCTCCGCTCCTTGGCCGCGTTAACGATCGCGTCAGCCAGCGGATGCTCGCTCGAGCGCTCCACGCTCGCTGCGAGCCGCAGTATCCCGGCTTCCTCGAATCCTTCGGCCGGCACGATTGACACGACCTTGGGCTTGCCTTCGGTCAGCGTGCCAGTCTTGTCGACGACAAGCGTATCCATCTTCTCCATGCGCTCCAGGGCTTCGGCGTTCTTGATCAGGACGCCCGCGGCCGCACCGCGGCCGACGCCGACCATGATCGACATCGGTGTCGCGAGGCCGAGCGCGCACGGGCAGGCGATGATCAGGACGCTGACCGCGGCGACCAGGCCGAACGCGAGACGCGGCTCCGGGCCGAACCACGCCCACGCCGCGAAAGCCGCGACGGCGACCACGATCACCGCCGGCACGAACCATCCGGCCACTTGGTCGGCGAGGCGCTGGATGGGCGCGCGCGACCGCTGGGCCTGCGCGACCATCTGCACGATCTGCGACAGCAGCGTGTCGCGGCCGACCTTTTCCGCCCGCATGACGAAGCCGCCCGACTGGTTCAGCGAGCCGGCGACGACCTTCGCGCCGGGCTCCTTGGTGACCGGCATGGATTCGCCCGTGACCAAGGATTCGTCGATGGTGGACCGGCCCTCGATCATGATTCCGTCGACCGGCACCTTCTCGCCCGGACGGACGCGAAGCCTGTCGCCGACGCGCAGGCTGTCCAGCGTGACCTCATGGTCCTCGCCCGCGTCGTCCACCAGCCTCGCGGTCTTCGGGGCGAGGTCGAGCAGCGCCTTGATGGCGCCCGACGTCGCCTCCCGGGCGCGCAGTTCGAGGACCTGACCGAGCAGGACGAGGACTGTGATCACCGCAGCCGCCTCGAAGTATACCGCGACGGCACCGCCATGCCCCCTGAACGCCGGCGGGAAAACTCCCGGCAGCACCGTGGCCACCAGGCTGTAGACGTAGGCGACGCCGGTGCCCATCGCGACCAGGGTGAACATGTTCAGATTGCGGGTGACGAGAGACTGCCAGCCGCGCACGAAGAACGGCCATCCGGCCCACAGGACGACGGGCGTCGCGAAGGCGAGCTGGATCCAGTTGGACAGGCCCGCGTCGAGCAGGCCATGGCCGCCGGCCAGATGGCCGCCCATCTCGAGCACGACGGCAGGTGCGGCCAAGGCGAGGCCGATCCAGAACCGGCGCGTCATGTCCGCGAGTTCGGGATTCGGCGCATCGTCCAGAGAGACCAGATCCGGTTCGAGCGCCATGCCGCAGATCGGGCAGCTTCCCGGACCGATCTGGCGGATCTCCGGATGCATCGGGCAGGTGTATATGGTGCCCTCGGGCGCCGGAGCAGCAGGCGTGCCGGACGACGACTTCTGCAGGTATCGCTGAGGGTCTGCGGCGAACTTGCTTCGGCAGCCCGCCGAGCAGAAGTGATGGGTCTCGCCGGCGACTGCGAACCTATGCGGGGTCTTGTCCGGATCGACGGTCATTCCGCAGACGGGATCGATCGTGCCGGCGGTGGCGCCGTGGGCATGTTCCCCATGGGAGTGATGGCCGTTATGGGCGTGGCCAGTCCCGCCGCAGCAGCCGGACGCGCCGGATTCCGCCGGAGCCGTTTCCTTCTTCGAGCTGCACCCGCAACCACCCGAGCCGTGCTTCTTCGCATCCGACATGACATCCTCCAGCGAGATGAAAACCCATACCCAGTAGGGGTATATGAACCGGTCAGGCGACAAAATCAAGGCGATCGCGAGCGCCGGAGCAGCCGATATGGACCTCTACAGCACGGCGCCTCACTGCTGCACGCCTGCGACGAGTTCCGTAGATGGCGGAAACCGGGAGACAGAGGTATCGTTCGCACGTCCATCCGCGCGGGACTCCGCCACTTGCAACCCGTACCCAGTAGGGGTATAATGGCTGTATGCGCGAGGACATCAAGGCATCGGTGAAGAAAAGGCTCGGCCGGATCGAGGGGCAGGTCCGCGGCCTGTCGAAGATGGTCGAGGAAGACCGTTACTGCATCGACGTCGTCACGCAGATCTCCGCCGTGCGCGCCGCGCTTCGCCGAGTCGAGGAGGAGGTCCTGAAGGACCACGTCTCCCATTGCGTCGAGCATGCGATCGCGAGCGGCGACAAGGCGGATCAACGTCAGAAGATCACCGAACTGATGGCCGTCATCGGCAGGGCGGAGCGATGATCCGTCCGCCGGTTTCCAGCTTGGCGTATCGGTTTTTCGGCGATATGGTCCCGAGGTCGCGTCGCGCGACCAATGGCAGCGGATCCGGAATGTTCGTCAGGTTCACCACGAAGCAGCGCAGAAAGGCCGGGTGGATTGCCGCCCTGGTCTACGTGCTCTGCATCTTGGCGCCGACGCTGTCCTACGCGTTGCCTGGCCATCACGCCGTCGTCGACTGCATGACGATCGAGGGCGTCGCGACTGGGGCAATGCATATGCATTCCGTCGGCGAGCCCGCGCACGATCATGCATCCGCTCCGTCGATGGACGATGGCGACGATGCGTCGGCGATATTGGCTTCGTCCTCCGACGAGGCTCCGGCGAAGAAGAATCCTCACATGTCGGGCCAGTGCTGCGCCCTGATGTGCCTGACGGTTCTGCCGGCGCCGATCGTCGAGGTTACCGTTCCCTCCGTCCCGACCCTGATCCGCGTCGCGACATCGTACAGCGCGCCGGCGGACAACGCGCCGGTCGTCCACTACCGTCCCCCCATCGCTTCCTGATCCGACCGTTTCGACGCGGTGCCTCGCCCCTGGTGGGCGGACAAGGCCCGTGGTCCGCCGTCATTTCAGGAAGAGAACATGTTTGCGCAGTTTGGGGCGAAGTTCGCCGCCGTTCGTTCGGTGGCCGAGGGACTATTTCATAAGCGGGTGAGGACGCTGGCGGGACTTTCCGCGGGGGCGCTGATCCTCGGCGGCTGTCTCCCGGCGACGGGACCGCTGTTGAGGGCGGACCCCGCCGATCCGGGCGTGCCGGTGCCGAAGGTCGGATACCGTTCGGTGGTCGGGCCGTACACCTCGATGCGGCCCGTGTCGCCGTCGGAATGGCGGCAGCGCAACGATCGCGTCGCTCCCTCGTCAAAGTCCGGCGAGTAGGGGCGCATCATGCCGATCAAGCATCACTCACGCATGACTTCCCACTACCGCGGACGCGTCTCGGCCGGCGCTCTCCTGCTCTCGGCCCTGCTGCTCTCCGGCTGCGCCAGCTTCTCTCCCGACAAGGGCATGGGAGTGGTCGCGGCTGTCACGGACGACGCGATCCGCAAGGACGTGATCGCCATCCGCTCGGCGGACGATGCGCCTGTCGCGGAGCAGACGATAAAGAGACTGAAGGCGCGCACGCTGACCGTCGACTCTGCGGTGCAGATCGCACTCCTCAACAATCGCGGACTTCAGGCGACGTACAACGAACTCGCGCTCGCCGAAGCCGACATGGTCGCCGACAGCCTGCCTCCGAATCCTTCGTTCTCGATATCGCGGAGCGTGAGCGGCGGCTCGGTCGAGGTCTCGCGCCAGGTCGCCGGCGACATCCTGGCCCTCGCCACGTTGCCCTTCCGTTCCGAGATCGCGCGCGAGCGCTTCAAGCGCGCGCAGCTCGCCGCCGCGGAGCAGACGTTGCGCCTCGCCGCGGACGTCAGAGAGGCGTTCTACCGCGCATCGGCAGCGAACGAACTGGTGGCGGTCCTTACGGAAGCCAGGACGATCGCCGAGACCACCGCACAGCTCGCCCACAAGCTCGGGCAGACGGGATCCCTGAACAAACTCGACCAGGCCCGACAGCAGGCCTTCTATGCGGAAACCACCGCGGACCTGGGATCGGCCAGGCAGGAAGCGTCGAGCTCGCGCGAGCGCCTCATCAGGCTGCTCGGGCTTTGGGGGACCGATACGGACATCAGGATCCCCGGCAGGCTGCCATCGCTTCCGCGCCGTCCGTCCTCGCTTCCGCTGATCGAGGTGCAGGCGGTGGAGCGCAGGCTCGACCTCCAGATGGCCCGCATCGACCTTCTGGCGCTCGCCAAATCGCTTGAACTCACGCAGGCGACACGCTTCGTCACCCTGCTGGACATGTCGGGATCGCAGAGCAAGGAGCTCGGAGGGTCCGGACGGAGCCGCAGCGTCTCCATCGACTTCCAGATCCCGATCTTCGACGGCGGCGAGGTGCGGGTCAGGCAATCGGCCGAGATCTACAATCAGGCGTTCAATCTCCTGACGGAGAAGGCGGTCAACGTCCGCTCGGAGGCGCGCGACGCCTTCCGGACCTACCGCGCGACCTACGACGTCGCCTCGCAGTACCAGCGCGAGGTGCTGCCGCTGCGGCAGGTGATCTCCGAAGAGCTGCAACTGCGCTATTCGAGCATGCAGATCGACGTGTTCGCGCTGGTCGTCGAGGCGACGGCGCGGATCGCCGCGCAGCGCACGGCGGTGGCTGCCAAGCGCGACTTCTGGCTCGCGGACTCCACGCTGCTGACCGCCGTCAACGGCGGCGGACGAGGCGAATCCACATCCCAATCGACGGGCACGACGACCGCTCAGGCGTCGGCCGGCGGAGGCCACTGATGAACGATCCCATCCTTTCCCGACGCAACTTCCTCGGCTCCGCCACCGCGCTGGCGGGCGCAGCGGCGATCTCCGGGCGCGCGCAGGCGGCGAGCATTCCCGAGGCGCCTACCATGGAGAAGACGTCGATGCAGCCGCCGCTGCATCCCTCCTCGGGCCCCGACTACAATCCGGTGGTCACGCTGAACGGCTGGACGCTGCCCTGGCGGATGAACGGCGACTGGAAGGAATTCCATCTGGTCGCGGAGCCGGTAGTGCGGGAGTTCGCCGAAGGGATGAAGGCGCATCTGTGGGGCTACAACGGCCAGTCTCCGGGGCCGACGATCGAATGCGTCGAGGGCGACAAGGTCCGCATCTTCGTGACCAACAAGCTTCCCGAGGCGACGACGGTCCATTGGCACGGCGTCATCCTGCCGTCCGGCATGGACGGCGTCGGTGGGTTGTCGCAGCCGCACATCCCGGTGGGGAAGACGTTCGTCTACGAATTCGAGATGAAGCATAGCGGCACCTTCATGTACCACCCGCACTCGGACGAGATGGTCCAGATGGCGATGGGCATGATGGGCATGATCGTCGTGCATCCGCGGGACCGCAGCTTCCGAGCCGTCGACCGCGATTTCGTCTTCATCATGAGCAGCTACCTCATCGACCCCGGCACGTTCCTGCCGAAGGTCACCGAGATGACCGACTTCAACATGTGGACGTGGAACAGCCGCGTGTTTCCCGGAATCGACGTCATGCCGGTGCGGCTCGGCGACAAGGTGCGCGTCCGGATCGGCAACCTGACCATGACCAACCACCCGATCCATCTGCACGGACACAAGTTCGCCGTGAGCTGCACCGACGGCGGATGGGTGCCGGAAAGCGCCGCGTGGCCGGAGACGACGACCGACGTGCCGGTCGGCGCCATCCGCGCATTCGACTTCCTCGCCGACAATCCCGGCGACTGGGCGTTCCACTGCCACAAGTCCCACCACACCATGAACGCCATGGGGCACGACATGGTGAACCTGATCGGCGTGTCGAAGAAGGACATCGCGAAGGCGCTCGGCAAGGTTGCGCCCGACGGCATGGCGATGGGATCGACGGGCATGGCCATGGGCGAGATGGAGATGCCCATGCCCGACAACACGCTGCCGATGATGACCGGCAGCGGCCAATTCGGGCCGATCGAGATGGGCGGCATGTTCACCGTCGTCAAGATCAGGGACGGGCTCGCGCGTGACGACTACCGGGATCCGGGTCCCTATCAGTTCCCGAAGGGTACCGTCGCCTGGGAAGTGCAGACGCCGCAGGCCACTCCCGCGCGTCAGGACGGCGGAAAGCCGCCCGCCAAGCAGATGCCGAAGACGATGAACCACAAGGGAATGAAGGGGATGTGATGGTCCGCCCGGATAAAAAGGAGACACTTATGAGAAGACTGAAGGTTTCGGTGGTGGTCGTCGCGGCAGCGCTCGCCTCCGCGGGTACGGCGCTCGCGGCCGGCGAGCACGCCGGTCACGCGCAGCATGCCGAGACGTACGCGACCGGCGAGCCCGGCGACGCGAAGAAGGCTGCCCGCATCGTTCAGGTCTCGCTGACGGAAGCGAACGGCAAGATGCTGTTCGTCCCGGCGAAGATCGAGGTCCGCAAGGACGAGCAGATCCGGTTCGTGCTCCGCAACGGCGGACAGCTCGACCACGAATTCGTCCTCGGGACGACCGAGGAGAATCTGAGGCACGGGGCATCCATGGCGAAGAATCCCGACATGGAGCACGACGACCCGAACGCCAGAAGGCTGGCTCCGAGCAAGACGGGCGATCTCGTCTGGCGGTTCAGCAAGGCGGGCGAGTTCGAATACGCGTGTCTCATACCCGGCCACCGCGAAGCGGGAATGGTCGGTACCGTCGTCGTCAAATAGCAATCGAAAGGAAGAAAGATGATCAAGACCAACAAGCTCGCCGCGGCCGTCGTCGCTCTCTCGCTTCTCGCTCCTTCTCTCGGCCTCGCGCAGGAGGCGATGGTCGCCGGCGAGGTCAAGAAGGTCGACGAGGCGGCGAAGAAGATCACGCTCAAGCACGGCCCGATCAAGAACCTCGGCATGGACGAGGACGGCATGACGATGGTCTTCAAGGTGCAGGATCCGGCGATGCTCAAGCAGGTCAAGGCCGGCGACAAGGTGCAGTTCGTCGCCGAGCGCGGCAACGACGGCATCGCAATCACCAAGATCCAGAAGAGCAAGTGAGCCTGCTGCGGCGTCCCCGGCCACCGAGGGGACGCTGCAGACGTCGCCGACCGGCGGAGGGGACATCATGGCTTTCGAAGCGGAAGTGCGGACGACGGGGCGCGGTCAGGCCGATGACGTTCTCGTCTTCGACCGCGCGGCGGACCGGCTGACGGGCGCGGGCGCCGCGGAGCGGATGGCCTTCGCGGTCCTCCGCCTCGGCTCGGTGCTGACGATGCCCTTCGGGCATCGCGGCTATCGGCTCGGATGCGCGGTCGTCGCCGGCGGCATCAAGACCCGCGACGTCAGGGTTCGGCTGAACGGCGACGCCGTGTTCTCGATTCCCTTCGGCGACGGCTATTGGAGCCGTCTCCTCAATCCGGCCTACCGTTACGAAGACGAGATCGAGATGTTCCTCCGCGAAGTCTCGGACATCGACTATGCTTTCGTCGATTGCGGCGCCAATTTCGGCTACTGGTCGGTACTCGTCTCGAGCAGGCCCTTCGGCTCCAAGCAGGCCCTCGCCATCGAGGCCGCGCCCGCCAACATGCGGCGCCTGGCGCTGAACTACGCGCTCAACGGCGGCCGGTTCGAATGCCTGCATGCCGCGATCGGCAGCTCGGAGGGTCTCGTCCGGATCGTGGGCGACCGCCACGAGGCGCTCGCGACCGAGGAGACGGACACGGCCGACGGATCGGTGCGAAGGGTCTCGCTTGACGGTCTCGCGGCCGCCGGAGCCATCGAGCGCGGCAGGCCCGTCGTGGTCAAGCTCGACGTCGAGGGCGTGGAGATCGACGCACTCGAAGGCGCGCGGAGCCTCATGGCCGCCGACGCCCTGTTCGTCTGCGAGGAGCACGGCAACGATCCCAACCACACTGTGTCTAGACATCTGCTCGGCAGCACCCCTTTGGCAGTCCACGCGTTCGATCCAACCGCCGGCCGGTTCGTCGCCGTGAACGACCCCTCGGTCCTGGACGGGATCAAGCGGCATCCGTGGGTCGGCTACAACGTGTTCGCCACGGCGAGCCCGATGTGGCGCGACGCTCTGGACCGGATCAACGGGAGGTCCGCATGATCGCGTTGCCCTACGACTACTACTTGATCGCCTGGTTCGTCGTGGCCGCCGCGTCCGCGGCCTACGTCGCCTACGACCAGTTCGCCGGCAATCCCGAGCCGACGGTGATGAAGTGGGGCTTCATCCTCGTCACGCTGTACATGGGTCCCTTCGGTCTCCTGCTCTACGTGCTCGCCGACAAGGAACCGCGTCCGGGCGAGCATGAGAGCTTCACGGCGCCGCTGTGGAAGCAGGGCGTCGGCAGCACCATCCACTGCGTCGCAGGCGACGCGACGGGCATCATCCTGGCGGCGGTGGTCACCGCCTCGCTCGGATTGCCGATGTGGATCGACCTCGTCGTCGAGTACGTGGCCGGCTTCTCGTTCGGCCTCTTCATCTTCCAATCGCTGTTCATGAAGAAGATGATGGGCGGCACCTACTGGGAGAACGTGCGGAAGAGCTTCACGCCCGAATTCATCAGCATGAACGCCATGATGGCCGGCATGGCTCCCACCATGAGTCTGCTGATGATGGGACGTGACATGCGGGCGATGGACCCGCTCGAACTGGTCTTCTGGGGCGTGATGTCGCTGGGCGTGATCGTCGGCTTCGCGACGGCCTATCCGTTCAACGTCTGGATGGTGAAGAAGGGGATCAAGCACGGACTGATGACGGTGCGCGCCGGACACGGAAACGGCGGCCATGCCGAGCACCAGTCAGGTCATTCCGGACACGACGGAGCGCACGGCGGGGGCGCCGACAAGGGCGGACACGCAATGGCGGGCGAAGCGACGCGGCCTCAACTGGCGGCGTTGGCCGGCGTCACCGGGTTCATGCTGGTTTCCGGAATGGTCCTTCCGGGCTTCTCGGTCAACCTGTTCCTGAGTGCCCGCGATGTGGACGGCGCGATCATGCCGCCCGGCATGATCAACACGTTTGACCTGCCGGGCGAGGCCATGAAGGACATGGCGGCGGTGAAGCCGAGGCAGGTCACGTTCGAGGCGGCGCCGGACGCGAAGGGCGACCGTGTCCTGCAGCCGCGCATAGAAAACGGCGTGAAGATCTTCGATATCGAGGCATCGATCATACGCTGGAACATCCTGCCGGACGTCGCCGTCGAGGCCTACGCCTACAACAGACAGATTCCGGGCCCCCGTCTGCAGTTGACCGAAGGCGATCACGTGCGGATCAACTTCCGGAATGCATTGCCCGAGAGCACGACAGTGCACTGGCACGGGCTCATCGTTCCGAACGAGATGGACGGGCCGGCGAACGTCACGCAGAAGCCGGTGCCGCCGGGCGGCACCTATACCTACGAATTCGATGTCGGCCAGAGCGGCACCTATTTCTACCACAGTCACGATCATCCCGACCGCCAACAGGGCCTCGGTCTCTACGGCGCCATCCTGATCGCACCCAAGGATTCGAGCGCGGAAGTCAAAGCCGACCTCGACTACACGATCCAACTTCAGGAATGGCTCAAGAGGGAATGGCGGACGTTTCCGGCCATGATCATGGAAGGCGCGCTGCCGAACTACTTCACGATCAATGGCAAGGCCTATCCGTCCACCGACACGGTCGACATGAAGGTCGGGCAGACGATCAAGCTGCGCTTCATCGGGACGAACAACAACTTCGTCCATCCGATGCACGTGCACGGCGGCCCGTTCGAGGTCGTCGCCGTCGACGGCGTCACGCTGAACCAGAGCGCGCGATACCAGGCGGACACGGTCAATGTCGGACCGGGTCAGCGCTACGACGTCGTCTGGACCGCCAGAAGGCCCGGCAAGTGGCTCGTCCACTGCCACATCCCGCATCACACCGCCAACAACAACGTCGAACGCGACGGCGGCGGAGGCCTGATGCTCGTTCTCGACGTGAAGTGACGTCCGGACCGATCGATCCATCCATCACTTCGACCCAAGTCAAGCCAGAGGACCACCAATGCCCAAGACCATCATCGCAGCCGCCGCCTTCGTGGCGGCCACGCTCGCAACCGGCGCGGCGCTCGCCCATCCGGAATTCCAGTCGGCCGAGCCGCCTGCCGGAAAGACCTCGGCCGCACCGAAGCAGATCCGCATCCTGTTCAACGAAAGCGTCATTCCGCAGTTCTCCGGCATCGAGCTGAAGGATCAGGCGGGCAAGCCCGTCGCGACTGGCAAGGCGACCGTCGATCCGGCCAACAAGAAGTTGATGATCGTTCCGCTGAAGGACCAGTTGGCGCCGGGCGACTACAAGGTCGAATGGCACGCGGTGTCGGACGACACCCACAAGGTCAAGGGCACGTACTCCTTCGGCGTGGCGCGCTGATGATCGAGTTCGGTCTCGTCCTGTCCCGCTTCCTCCACTACATCGCGACGACGTCGCTCGCCGGGGCGGCATTCTTCCCTCTGTACGCCTATGCGGGGACGGAGCCCGAAAGGCTGGCCCGTTGGCGTGGCAGGGTGCTGGCCTGGTCGGCCGTCCTCGCGCTCGCCGCGGGGCTCGGTTGGTTCGCCTTCGCGGTGGCCAACATGAGCGGAGCGCTGACCGACGTCGCCGACACGGAGGTCGTCGGCGCCGTCGTCCGCGAAACCGGCTTCGGTGCCGTATGGACGGCTCGCACCGCCATCGCCGTCCTGCTCGTCGGTCTCACGCTGCTGCTGCCGTCGCGGACGTCCGTTGGCCGGGATCTGCTGACCTCGTTTCTCGCAGCCGGACTCCTCGCCTCCCTCGCCGGAGCCGGTCATGCGCAGATGGAGGAAGGCTGGCCCGGGGCGCTGCACGTCGCGGCGGATGCGGCCCACCTCCTCGCCGCCGGTGCGTGGCTCGGAGGCCTGATCCCTCTTGGATTCATTCTGCTGGGCTACGACGGCAGGAGGACGGACGGCGCTGCGCTCGACGTCGACGGGGTGCTGATGCGCTTCTCCGGCATGGGCTACATCGCCGTCGCGACGCTGGTTGGAACGGGTCTGGTCAATAGCTGGTTCCTGGTCGGGTCCGTCTCCAGCCTCCTTGCCAGCGCCTACGGATGGATCCTCATCGTCAAGCTGGCGTGCTTCGCCGGAATGCTGGGTCTGGCGGCGGCGAACCGCTTCTGGCTGGTGCCCGCGCTCGAGGCCGCCGGTCGGAAGGCACCGCCTGAGAGCGCCGTCTGGAAACGTAAGCTGCGAATCCACGTGCTGAGCGAGCAGGCCCTCGGTCTGTTCGTCCTGTTGTGCGTGAGCATCATCGGCACGATCCGGCCGGCGATCGGACAGTAGGGACGTCGAACGGGACGCCGAGCGCGTCCCGTTCGACGCAGGAGACCACGATGAGCACTTCGACCGACAAGCCTGCCGACACCCGCGACCTCCGCCTCGACCTGTTCCGCGGTCTCGCGAACTGGGCGATCTTCCTCGACCACATTCCGAACAACGCCATCGCGTGGCTGACGACACGGAACTACGGCTTCAGCGACGCCGCCGACATCTTCGTTTTCATCTCGGGATATACGGCGGCGTTCGTCTACGCGCGGAGGATGGAGGTGCAGGGCGTCGTCGCCGGCGCCGCTCTCCTGCTGCGCCGGGTGTGGCAGCTCTACGTCGCCCACATTCTCCTATTCGTGTTCTACGCCGCGGCGATCGGCTTCATCGCCCAGCGCGGACATTCTCACCTGCTCGACGAGTTCAACGTCAAATGGCTCATCGAACAGCCGGTGGCGACACTGACGCAGGGACTGGCCTTGAAGTTCAAGCCGCTGAACCTCGACGTGCTGCCGCTCTACATCGTGTTGATGGCATGCTTCCCGCCGTTGCTGGCGGTCATGAGGCGCTTCCCCGATCCGGCGCTGGCGGCATCCGCCATCCTCTACCTGACGGCCCGTTGGCTGGGATGGAACCTGCCGGCCTGGCCGTCGGGCGACTGGTACTTCAACCCCTTCGCCTGGCAGCTTCTCTTCGTCATCGGAGCGTGGGTCGCGATGGGCGGCGGCGGTCGGGTGAAGGCGGTCGTCCTTTCGGCGCCGATGGTCGCGCTAGGCGCCGCCTATTTGGCCTTCGCGATGGCCGTCACGCTGGCCGTCCGCATCGACGCGACGTGGATATTCCCGTCCGCGCTGATCGATCTGTTCGACCCCAACGACAAGACCAACCTGGCACCCTACCGGATCCTTCACCTGCTGGCGCTCATGATCATCCTGGTACGTCTCGTTCCAAAGGACTCGATCGTCTTGCGCTCCGCCATGGCGAGACCGCTCGTCGTCTGCGGACAGCGTTCGCTGGAGGTGTTCTGCGTCGGTATCTTCCTGTCGTTCGTCGGTCACTTCATCCTCGAAATGTGGTCGAACGCCTTCGTCACCCAGGTCGCCGTGAGCCTCGCCGGCATCTCGCTGATGACCCTCGTCGCCTCATACCGGACCTGGTCCCGCGCTTTGGATTCCCGGCCTGCCTCCCGTAGACCGCCGCGCGCCGGACGCGCCGAAGAAGGAATGACGAGATGAAGGGGAGGTTGATCGCGGGTACCGCGGCAATCTTGGCCGCGCTTGGGGCATCGAGCTTCTACGTCGTCTCCGGAGCCTACGACTTCGGAGCGGACACGCCCCATTGGGCCCTCACGCGCGTGGTGATCGAGACGTTCCGCGACCATTCGATCGCGGTGAGGACCCGTGACATCGTCGTCCCAGACTTCGGCGACGAGAAGCTGGTGCTGAAGGGCGCCGGCCAGTACGCCGCGATGTGCGTCAACTGTCACCTCGCGCCGGGCATGAAGGATTCAGAAATACGGCCGGGCCTCTATCCGCAACCGCCCAACCTTTCCGAGAAGCGGGTGGATCCCGCACGGGCCTTCTGGATCGTGAAGCACGGCCTGAAGATGAGCGGCATGCCGGCTTGGGGGCTCGGTCACGACGACGCCGCCATCTGGAGCATCGTCGCCTTCGTGACCAAGCTGCCCGGACTGTCCGAGGAACACTACAAGCAGATGGTCGCCGACGCCCCGCCGGACGAGGAGATGGGCGGGATGAAGATGGATGGCGACAAGGCAGGGACGGGCGGCAATCCGGCTCAGGACAAAGGTGGCGCGAAGCCCGTGGGCGGTCACCAGCATTGATGGCCCAGGAAGCGATGGTCGGCACCTGACGGCGGAAGGACGAGAGACGTATGGTATCGCAGGGGAGCGAGGAACGACTGAGGACTTCGATAGAGGCGTGGCGGGCGGATCCCGGCGCGACCTATCGGACGTGGTTCCTGTGGGAGGAGCGCTTGAAGAACTTCCGCTCCATCCGCCGCGGCATCGAGCAGGTCGTAAGGCAGATCGAGTGCGGGTCGTTCGGGAACGTCTACAAGGGTTCCTCGCTCGAGGTCGCCGTGAGGTCCGTCGCCGAGCAGCGGCAGATATTCAAGGGCGCGGATCACGCGTTCTTGTGGAAGCCGAAGCTGCGGATTCCCGACATATACGAAGACCCCGACAACCAGCGCGCCTTCGGCCGTTTCCTCGACGCCTGCTGCTGCTGTTCGACGGAGGAGCAGGTGCTGCACGCCGTGACGACCCTCGACGCCCGCCGCATCAAGGGACTGGGTCCCGCGGCGGCGAACCTGCTTTACTTCCTGCATCCCACGATCGCCGTGCCCTTCAATACGGCTATCGTCAGGGGGTACAACGCGGTCACCGGGTCTCGGACGAAGCTCGGGAGCTGGCCGGACTATCTTGCGATGCGTGCCGGAACGCTGCGGCTCAATGAGCGCCACCGGGACCTGCTCTCGAACGATCTCGGGGCCATCGCCGGATTCCTGTTCGACGTCGGAACGGGCCGATATCCCGCACCGCCGCTAGACGAGGCCGACGCGGTCGCGGTCTGGGAGCGCGATCTGGCCGCTGTACGCGAGAGGGCCGTCGAACTTCTGCCGACACGCGAACCGGAGAGTGACCGGTCCCACACCGATATGCAGGGCCTGTTGCGCGATATCGGCCTCGGGCTCGGATACGACGTCTGGATCGCCGCCAACGACCGTAACCGCCCGTATGGCGGAGGGCGGCTGTCCGACGGATGCGCCGGCGACTTGCGGCCATTCGACGGGTCCGCCGGCATCGACGCCGTACGGCTGATTGACGTGCTCTGGCTGGACAAGCGGGACGGCGCCATCCATGCGGCCTTCGAGGTGGAGCACTCGACCTCCATCTATTCCGGAATCGTGAGGATGCTCGACCTCGCGCTCGGCCCGTGCGGCAATCTCTTGAAGGGCATCTTCCTGGTGGCGCCGGATGCCCGCGAGAGCGAGGTCCGCGCGCAGATGGCGAGGCCCGCCTTCGCCGCGGTCGTAGGCTTGGACGTCCGCTATCTCGCCTACGGCGAACTCGAACGACATCGGGACTCGATCATCCGTTTCGGCGAGGGGCTGAAAGCGATCAGGTCGATCTCGAAGTGCTTGCCATGATTCAGACGCGGCGGGTCGGTTAGTGCCCTGCGCGATACCCACAGTCACGAAACCAGAGGAGTGTGCGATGCATGAGATATTCGAATCCGTCACGCGCCGGCGCGCGCTGGCCCTGCTTGCCGCCGGCATCGCGGTGTCGCCGGGGCTGGCCCGCGCAGAGGCGCCGGCCGTCCTTGTCCACAAGGATCCGGACTGCGGCTGCTGCGGCGGCTGGGTGAAGCACATGCAGGCCGCGGGGTTTGCGGTGACTGTCGATGAGACGGCCGATCTGAGGGCGGTCCGGACGCGGCTTCGTGTGCCGCCATCGTTGGCCTCCTGCCACACCGCGGAAGTGTCCGGCTTCGTCGTCGAGGGCCACGTGCCCGCGCAGGCGATCCGACGGCTCCTCGCACAGCGCCCGGCCGTCCTGGGACTTGCGGTCCCGGGCATGCCCGCCGGATCGCCCGGTATGGAAGGTGGAACGCCGAGGGCGTACGATGTCCTGACCTTCGGAGCCGACGGCCAGAAGCCGTTCATGCGGTTTCTGGGCACGGAAATCGCGACCTGAGCCGACGCGGTTAACCAGATCGGCCGTTTCGTTGGCGCCGCTGGCGAAGACGTGAACCGACGGCCCTTCCCTGTAGCCGCCGCCCATGTGATGGTCCTGCCATGGATATTCGACGTACCATCGGTCGTCTGCTCGCGGTCTTCGTGATCGCAGGGCTCGCGTTCGCGCCGATGGTGACGCCGGCGACCGCAAAAGGCGCGGCCTCCGCCGTGACGGTCGACATGTCCGCGATGTCGGCAGACATGCCGTGTTGTCCCGACGAGCAGAAGAGCGACGGCTGCAAGGATTGTCCGTTGCTCGCCTTGTGCATGCTGACGGTCGCACAGGCGGATCTGTCGGCGGCGAACGGCATCCGGATATCCTTCCAGGTCGGCCGTCTCTCGTTCGCGTTCGACGACCTTGCGGCCGACGGCCTCGTCGGCGACCCTCCGGACCATCCTCCTCGAACCTCGACCTGATCGGCGTCAAAACGCCGTCTGCTGCCGTTCCGGCCCAAGGCCGTGCGGTTGAACATGCATGCCGCTATCCGCGGTACATCAGGACATCGAGGATCTCATCATGAAGAGCTGCAAATCCACGCGCGCCCTCCGGGCCGCGGCGGTCTGCCTTGGCTTGGCCGTCGGAGCCACGACAGCACGCGCCGACGTCAAGGACTACGAATTCCAACTCGTCGACAAGACCGTCAAGAAGGGCGAAGCGGTCATCGCCGTCCGCCTCGTCCACAAGCCGGACGGCAAACCGGTCCCGGACGCCGTCATCTTCGCCAAGCGGCTGGACATGGCTCCGGACGGCATGGAGTCGATGAAGACCACCATAGATGCGATGCCTAGCACAGAGCCGGGAGTCTACAAGTTCAAGGCCGCCGTGACGATGGAAGGCGGCTGGCAGTTGTCGCTTGGCGCTAAGGTCCAGGGCGAGACGGGAACGGTCGAGAACAAGCTCGTCCTGAAGGCGACGCCGTGACAGCGGCGGCCTCCATCGCGCGTTTTGCGATTGTAGGAGCGACCACAGCATTGCTGTGGTCGTATCCCGCCGCCGCTGCCGAGCGGAACGAGCTCGGTGCCACGGTGGAAAGCGTCGTCGCTTTCGCCCGGCGTCTCAATCCGACGGTTGCCGCCGCGTCGCTCGATTTCGACGCGGCGGTGCACAGGATCGGAACGATGGGCGTCGTAGCCGATCCGACGCTCATCCTCGAAGCATGGGACGTCAACCGGCAGGGCGTCGGTCAGCGCCGCGTCGGTTTCGATCAGGAGATCAAGCTTTGGGGAAAATACGGCCTGGAACGCGACATCGCGCGTTCGGACGCGGATGCCGCGAAATTCCAGGGGCGCGCGACCGTGATCGAATTGGTCGCGCAGGTCGTGGCCGCGCACGGCGAATACAACGCCGCCTATGAAGCCATCGGCATCGCGACCGACATCAGGCGACGCTACGACGAGATCCTCGGCCTGCTGCGCTCCCGCTACGGCACGACATCGGTTGACCGGCAGGACGTCATCAAGGCCGAGATCGAGGCCGCCTCCGCCGAGGGTGATCTCGTCCGGCGGCAGGGCGAACTGAAATCCGCCGCGGCGCGGCTGAACGCGTTGATCGGCCGACCGTCCCTGGCGCCTCTGGCGGCACCGACGGGCTTCCGGATGCTCAAGGTGGTCGGCCTTGCCCAGGTTCAGACGCTCGGGCGGTCGGCGAACCCGATGTTGGCGCTCGCAGGGGCCCAGAGCAGTGCGGCGGCCCAAGCCAAATCGCTGACCGATCTGAACTACTATCCCGACGTCAACGTCGGTGCGAAGTACGTGCAACGACCGGCAGCGGAGTCGACTGGCGAGTTCACGCTGGGGGTCAAGCTACCGCTGCACTACGACGTGAAGGACGCCGAACAGCGCGCGGCCGGCGCACGCCTCTCTGCCGCTCAGGCTCGAAACGAGGCGCTTCGGCTGCGGATCGACGGACAGATCGCGGACGCCTGGTTCGGCGTCGATGCTTTGCGCAAGGTCGTCCAGATCTACGCGTCCCGCCAACTGCCGCCCGCGCGCTCCTCGGTGGAGAACGCCCGCAACGGCTTCCAGGCCGGCTCCTCGGATCTCTCGCTGCTCTTCGACTCGGAGCGCCGTTTCCGGGCCGTCCAGCTCGACCTGCTCAAGCTCAAGGTCGAATTGCAATCGAAGTATGCCGAGCTCGAGCGGCTCGCGGGAGGTTCGCTATGAAGCGTTCGTCGACCTTGATCCTGATCGCTGCCGTGGCGACGACCGCCGGCGGCGCCGGCTTGGCGTTCGGTAGGTTGAACCATCCGCTGCCGGCCTGGCTGTCGGCCGTGCTGCCTGCGGCCGCCGACATGAGCCCCGCTCGCCCATCGCCGACCGGACCGGTCGTGTACTACCGCGACCCGGACGGGAAACCGAAATACTCGCCGGCGCCGGCGAAGACCGCTTCGGGCAAGGAATACTTACCCGTACGCAGCAGCGAGGACCTGAGCTTCGAGGAGGCGCCGCAGCCCGTGGCCGAGAAGGGTGCCGAGCCCAGACGCATCAAGTTCTACCGCAATCCTATGGGGCTTCCGGATACCTCGCCGGTCCCGAAGAAGGACTCGATGGGGATGGACTACCTGCCGGTCTACGACGGCGAGCAGGACGACGACGCCTCGGTGAAGGTCAGCGCGGGCAAGCTTCAGAAGGCGGGCGTGCGGACGGAAACGGCGGAGCTCCGCACGCTCAACACGATGGTCAGGGCGCCGGGGACGCTGCAGCAGGACGAGCGGCGCGTGTCGGTCGTGTCGCTCCGCTTCGAAGGATTCATCGACACCGTCGCGGACGTCACCACCGGCTCGCATGTCCGCAAGGGGCAGCCCCTGATGCGGATCTACGGGCCGAACCTGTCGAGCGCCGCCGCCGAATATCTGTCGGCGCTGAACGCCCGGAGCGACGTCGGCATCGGCGGCCAGGCGCTGAAGGGCGCGCGCCGCCGTCTCGAGAATCTCGGCGCGCCCGACGCCTTCATCGCGGACATCGAACGCACGCGGGAGATTCCCGTCTATCTGAATTGGCCCGCGCCTCAGGACGGCGAGATCGTGGACCGGACCGCCGTCAACGGCATGCGGGCCGCACCCGGCGACATCCTGTTCCGGATCGTCGACCGCGGTGTGGTGTGGGTGATGGTCGACGTCTCGGAGCGGGATCTGGCACTGCTGGAGGTTGGTCAGAAGGCCGTCGTGCGGCCCCGGGCCTATCCCGACCGGCGCTTCGCCGGAAAGGTGACGGTGATCTATCCGAACCTGAGACCCGAGACGCGCACCGCGCGGGTCAGGATCGAACTTCCCAATCCGGACGAGGTGCTGCGGCCGGACATGTACGCCGACGTGGAGATCGCCACTGGGACGGAAGCGCCCGTCGTGACCGTGTCGAGCAGCGCCGTCATCGACAGCGGCGAGCGCCAATTGGTGCTGCTGGACAAGGGGGAAGGCCGGTTCGAACCGCGCGCAGTCAGGCTCGGACGCCGCGGAGAAGGCCGGGTGGAGATTAAGGAGGGGCTTGCCGAACACGACAAGGTCGTCGTTTCCGCGAACTTCCTGATCGACGCCGAAAGCAACCTGAAGGCCGCACTCTCAGGCCTCGATACGGGAGAGAAAACGCAATGATCGCGCGTCTCATCGACTGGTCGGCCCGCAACCTGATGCTGATCCTGATCGGAACGGTCTTCGTCGTCGCGGGCGGTCTATACGCCTTGAAGCACTCGGCCTTGGACGCGATACCGGACCTCTCCGACACCCAGGTGATCGTCTATACCGAGTACAAGGGGCAGGCGCCCCAGGTCATCGAGGACCAGGTGACCTATCCCCTGACGACGGCCATGCTGACGGTGCCGAAATCGAAGGTCGTCCGCGGCTTCTCCTTCTTCGGCGTGTCGTTCGTCTACATCATCTTCGAGGACGGTACCGATATCTACTGGGCACGCTCGCGCGTGCTCGAATATCTCAACGCCGCGGCGCGCAGGCTTCCGGCCGGCGTCACGCCGACATTGGGTCCGGACGCTACCGGGGTCGGCTGGGTCTACCAGTACGCGCTGCAGTCGAAGGATCGGTCGTTGGCGGACCTGCGGTCGATCCAGGACTGGACGATCCGCTACGGCATTGCGAAGGCCGAGGGCGTAGCCGAAGTCGCCAGCGTCGGCGGCTTCGTCAAGCAGTACAACATCGTGGTGGATCCGAACCGGCTGCGGTCGCTCGACATCCCGCTGGCGAAGGTGCGGGACGCGGTCCGCGGCAGCAACATGGACGTCGGCGGGCGCACCGTCGAGCTCTCGGAATTCGAATTCGTGGTGCGGGGCAGAGGATACGTCAAGAGCCTTTCCGATCTGTCGAACATCGTGCTCAAGGTCGACAAGGGCACGCCGGTGCTGCTGAAGGACGTCGCGCGGATCGAGCTCGGTCCGGACGAGCGCCGCGGCATCACGGAACTCGACGGAGACGGCGAAGTCGCCAGCGGCATCGCCCTGCAGCGCTTCGGGCAGAACGCGCTCGACGTCATCGACAACGTGAAGAGGCGCCTGGCCGAGATGGCGACCGCGCTCCCCAAGGGCGTCGAGATCATCCCGGTCTACGACCGCTCCGAGCTCATCCATAGCGCGATCGAAACGTTGAAGCGGACGCTGACCGAGGAAAGCATCGTCGTCGCCCTGGTCTGCATCGTATTCCTGCTGCATGTGCGCAGCGCGCTCGTCGCCATCGTCATGCTTCCTGTCGGAATCCTCATGGCTTTCGGTGCCATGAAACTGTTCGGCATCGGATCCAACATCATGAGCCTCGGCGGCATCGCCATCGCGATCGGCGCGATGATCGACGGTGCCATCGTCATGATCGAGAACGCCCACAAGCACCTCGAACGCGCTCCCCCCGAAAAGCCGCGGCTGGAAGTCCTGATCGAGGCCGCGAGCGAGGTCGGCCCGGCGTTGTTTTTCAGCCTGCTGATCATCACGGTCTCGTTCCTCCCGATCTTCACGATGGAATCGCAGGAAGGCCGGCTGTTCAGCCCGCTGGCGTTCACCAAGACTTTCGCGATGGCGGCTGCCGCCCTCTTGTCGATCACGCTGGTGCCGGCGCTGATGGTGCTGTTCGTGCGAGGCCGGATCGTTCCGGAGCACCGGAATCCCATCAACCGTTTCCTGATCTGGGTCTACCGGCCGCTGATCCGCGGCGTGCTGAAGGCCAAGATTCTGACGATCTTGCTCGCGCTCGCCGCGCTGGCGGTCAGCCTTTGGCCGGCGCGGCAGCTCGGAACGGAGTTCATGCCGAGTCTGAACGAAGGGACGTTGATGTACATGCCGACCACGCTGCCGGGTCTCTCGGTGACCAAGGCGGCGGAGATCCTGCAGACACAGAACCGGATCATCAAGAGCTTCCCCGAAGTGGCCTCGGTCTACGGCAAGGCCGGACGCGCCGAAACCGCGACCGATCCGGCGCCGACCGAGATGTTCGAGACGATCGTCAATCTGAAGCCCAAGGAGCAGTGGCGGCCAGGTCTGACCGTCGACGGCCTGATCGCCGACATGGACAAGGCGCTGCAGTTCCCCGGCGTCTCCAACGCCTGGACCATGCCCATCAAGGCACGCACCGACATGCTGGCGACCGGCATACGTACGCCGATCGGCATCAAGGTGCTGGGGACGGATCTGGTCGAGATGGAGAAACTCGCCCGTCGGATCGAGACCGTCGTCAAGGCCGTGCCAGGTACGTCGAGCGCATACGCGGAGCGCGTCATCGGCGGCTACTACCTCGACATCGTTCCCGACCGGGATGCGCTGGCGCGGTACGGCCTCATGATCAGCGACGTTCAGGATACTGTGTCCTCAGCTCTGGGCGGCGAAACCATCACCACCACCGTGGAAGGCCGCGAACGCTACGGCGTCAATCTGCGGTATCCGCGCGATCTGCGCAGCGATCCCCAGTCTATCGCCCGGGACGTCCTGGTCGGGCTGCCTGGCGGGGGCACCGTGCCTCTGGGAGAAGTCGCCGCGATCAAGCTTACACGGGGGCCGACGTCGATCCGGACGGAGAACGGTCAACTTGCCGTCTACATCTTCGTCGACATCCGGGATCGCGATCTCGGCGGCTACGTCGCCGACGCCAAGGCGGCGGTCGCCGCCAGCGTGCAGTTTCCGCCGGGCAACTACGTGGTCTGGAGCGGGCAGTTCGAATATCTGGAGCGCGCGACGGCACGTCTCAAGATCGTCGTGCCGGTCACGTTGCTGATCATCTTCCTGCTGCTCTACCTGAACTTCCGGCGCCTGACCGAGACGCTGATCGTGATGCTGTCGCTCCCGTTCGCGCTCGTCGGCGGGCTTTGGCTGATGTGGTGGCTGGGTTTCAACTTCTCGGTCGCCGTCGCCGTCGGCTTCATCGCGCTGGCCGGCGTCGCCGCGGAGACCGGCGTCATCATGCTGATCTATCTCGATCACGCGATGAAGGAGATCCAGGTCGCGCGGGCGGCGGACGGCAAGCCGTTCACGCGGTCCGACCTCAACGCAGCGATCATGCTGGGGGCGGTCGAGCGGGTCCGTCCGAAGATGATGACCGTCGTGGCCATCATGGCCGGCCTCATCCCGATCCTGTGGAGCACTGGGACGGGATCGGAAGTCATGCAGCGCATCGCGGTGCCGATGATCGGCGGCATGATCTCGTCGACCATCCTGACGCTCGTTGTGATTCCGGCCGTCTACGCCCTCGTCAAGGGTCTCCGGCTGCCTCGACGGCCGGGAGTTGAGGTCTCGGAGGCGCCGCCCGACGCCAGCCGGACCGTTCCGACCGACCGATCACAGGCGGCCGAATGAGACCTCGCGGGCTCACCGTCGGTCTTCGTTGGCTTCCGCCTTTTTTCGCGGTCGCGTGTAACCGCGGACGTCAGCGCTGCGAACTCATCGCAATGGACCCGTCATGACCGCCACTGAAAATGAACTTAGGAAGCTCATGCTCGCGAGCCTGGACGGCGACGCAGCCGCGCATCGCGTATTGCTCGGTCGGCTGAGCGGTCACCTGCGTGCGTACTATAGAAGCAAGCTCGTCCGGGCCGGACGTTCGGCAAGCGAAGCTGAGGATCTCGTTCAGGAGGCGGTTCTGGCGATACACCTCAAGCGGCATACCTACGATCCCGACGAACCGTTGACGCCGTGGGTACAAGCCATCGCGCGCTTCAAGCTCATCGACTACCTGCGGCGGACCAGGAAATCCGTCAAGAACCTACCGATCGACGCCGCGGAGAACGTGACGGCCGGCGACGATCCGTCGGCGGTCGAGAGCAGCCTGGATCTGGGGCAGATCTTGGGACTGCTGCCCGAAAAGATGCGCTGCTCGATCGTCGCGGTGAAACTCGACGGCCGCAGCGTCTCCGAGGCCGCCGAACGGTGCGGCATCTCGGAGCCGTTGGTGAAGATCAATATCCACCGCGGCCTGAAGCGCCTGGCCGCCCTGATCGCGAAGGAGACGCGCGCGTGAAGACGGACGAACTTCTCGACCTGCTGAGCACGGGAGATGTCCGCATCGACCGCGGATCACACTCGCGGACGATCGGCACCGCCGCGATGATCGGTGTCGCCGCGGCCGTGGCTGGCGTCGCCGCGGTCCTCGGCTTCCGCCCTAATTTCACAGACCTTCGAGCCATAGGCTTACTCGTCCTCAAGCTTTCGTTCACGGTCACGATCGTCGCGCTCGGATTTCTTTACCTCACGAAGCTCGCGCGCCCCGGGGGAGAGCGGAGGACGAGACCGGTGCTGGTCGTCGTCCCGTTCGTCGTCGTCTTGGGCATCGGCCTGGTGAACCTGTCTCTCGCGCCCCCGTCCCACTGGGAGGCGATGATCGTCGGGGATCAATGGCTGGAGTGCCTACTGTCGATACCGATCATCGCCGTCATCCCCTTCGCCGCGACGATATGGGCCGTGAGAAAGGGAGCACCGACGGATCTCAGGCTCGCCGGCGCGGCGGCTGGTCTGTTCGCCGGCGGCGTGAGCGCGATGGCCTACGCGCTGCACTGCATGGACGACTCCCTCCCCTTCGTGACGGTCTGGTACGGCGGGACGATCCTGTTGTGCACGCTTGCCGGTGCCGTACTCGGTCCGCGCCTGCTGAGGTGGTGAGTGGATCGGGATCACGGATGCGCGAGCCTGTAACCGTTCGTCTTCAGCCTGCGAACTCATCTGTGAAAGCGCGATGAACCCGCTTTCTTCAACGAATGGAGTTCGAACATGTCACGCAAGAAGTTGCTCGTTTCGGCCGTCCTGGCCTCCGCCGTTTCGTTTTCCGCTGCGGCCAATGCAGGTTCCACGATCACGGACAAGAGTTACTGGCCGGGTGAAATTCGGCAGCAGAGCCAGGCGGTCGGCTCCGCCAGCCCGCTGCAGTCCTTCGCCTACGATGGCCGGTCCGACGGCAGCGCACCCAAGGCTCGCGCAGGAGCTTGGACATACAATGGCGGGCCCAAGGGTCGATGACGGCGCCGTGGCGATCTTCATTTCCCGGACGCGCGTCGTGACGGCGCGCTCCGGCGATGGGCCCCGTGCGGCATCGAAGCGTTTCCGCGTCGTGCAAGGACCTCGCGGTTGGAGTGTCGTCGACGACAGCACCGGCCTCGCGCTCGAAATATCCCTCGGCGACGAACATCCGCTCATGCGGACCGAGGCTGAAATCCTCTGCGGTTGTCTGAATTCATGTCCAGAAGCCGGTAATATCTTCGGCCGGAGAGACGGGCAGATCGCCGGCTTTCCGGGGCGGCTACCGGTCGCGTCCGCGTCCCGCGAAGACGACTGACTCCGATCGACCTCCCGCGACATAGACGAATTTCGCCGCCGGCAGCGCTCCAGGAAGCTGCGGCCCCTCGATCATCGCGGATGACGGCGACAAGCACGATCAGTCGGACGATCTGCGCGCGCCCACCTATCCCTCGTCGGCAGCCGTCGCTCTGGTGGCGCCCCCACAGCTTTAAATCATGACCTATGCCGTCCGTGAGCAAAAGGAGCGTCAGCAGACCCGATTTCGACGGGGAGGTCATAGAGTCGGTCGGGCATCCACAGCACATGGCGAGATCGCGCCGATCCAATCGTTCCGCAAGGTTGACTTGGACCATTCCGCGGCCTCTACAGTCCCGCTCGCGGAAACCGGGGAAACGATGGGTATCAACATATCCGGCGACAACTTCGTCGCGCACGATCAGACGCACGAAAAGCGCGTGAACACCTCGCTGGACGCCAATCCGACCTCGAAAAAGCTGGGTGGCGTGACCGTCCACCACGTCTTCCGCAGGAACAAGACCGGCGATCTCGATCGCGACGGCAATCCTCTCATCTATGCACTGAAAGGTATGGGCGGCTACAACATCGTGGCGATGTACCGCACGCAGATCATGGCGCGAGCGCGCGAAATTCTGGAGAAATGCACGGAGCTTCAGGGCACTGACTATGTCATGCCGATGCCGTCGAGCTACGGTTTTTCCGAAGAATTTGCCCAGATGGTGTGTCAGGTGACGGGCACGCCGTATCTGGGCTGCGGGTTTCTCAGGAAAAAGACCGTAGCCGAGATGCTGGCGCAGTACGGAGACAGTATTCCTAAAAATTTAGGCGGTCAGCGCGAAAAGGACTACAAGAGTCAGATGCACACTTGGCGGCAAATGAAGCCCGGACAACTGGCTTCGATGAAAGAAATCGGACCCAAAATACGGCGGTATTTCGATCCGTTTGAAGTCGGCGGTGGAGCACCCGATATCAGCGGAAAGAACGTACTGGTCGTCGATGACATCATGTCGTCCGGGGCTTCGCTTTCCGCCATGATCGAGCTGTTGACGGCCAAGACAGGCTGCAAGATAGATAGGGCGGCCTGTTTCCTCAGCGGCTTATAGTTCCCGTAAGTATAGGAAATTTCGCTGAGATCTCTCCTTGACTTGGGACGCCGGACGGCAGATATTCTCGGGTACGTTGGTGGAAACACCATGACCGTATTTACGCCTTACGGTCATAAAACATCAGGTGTGGTGAAAGCTGCACAGGTCCGAGCGAGCGCCAGATGAGGCCGGCCCATAGGGGGCGAGTATCACAAGCCATGGATC
Source organism: Tardiphaga sp. (assembly GCF_044340795.1). Taxonomy (GTDB): domain Bacteria; phylum Pseudomonadota; class Alphaproteobacteria; order Rhizobiales; family Xanthobacteraceae; genus Tardiphaga. Next base: position 9,525 of record NZ_JBIISY010000002.1, on the reverse strand, counting down.
GGGTGGCAGGTATAAAGGGAAGCCCGCCAGCGATGGCGGGCTTTTCTTTTGGGGCAACGATGATCCCTGACGCTATTTTGCTGCAAGCATGGCCTTCTCGTCCACGAGCACCAGGCTGAGGGTCTCGTCGCGGGCCGTCCGGATGGTCTGTTCCCGGACATCGAAGCGGTTTGCATCGAAGCGGTTGAGCCAGGTCGCCGCGCTCACCTTGCGTGGCGCCGTGTCGTCGGGGCGGCCTCCGAACTGCACGCCGAATGCGGAGCTCTTTGGGTCGAGGTCGTCCCGCGGCAACCACGCCCGGTCGATGCTCCGTGCCCGCGCGAACCACTTTCGCCCGCGAGGCGTATGGCACACCACGAATCCTTGAAGATGGCCGAGTTCGACGAGTCGGATCGCGGTCGCGGTGACGCTCGTCTTGAAGGTCTCGGCCAGTTCGCCGATCGTTTTGAACGTGAACGTGCCCACCTGTCGGGCCAGCGGCTCGAAAAGGTAACGCGGCATCAGGAGGTCGGCCGCGTATCCATCCGCCACCTTCTCGGCGGATTGAGCTTCCCGCGGCCGATATTCGTCGACCCGGCAGACCAGCGTCTTGCCGCGATGGAAGCGCCAGTGACCGAGTTCGTGCGCGATCGAAAACCGCTTCCGGCGTGCCGAGCTTCCGGATTTCACGGTGATGATCGCCTTGCCGCCGCGCCCCAGAATATGCGCTTCGCAGCCGTTCAAAGGGCAATATCTGACGCGGGCGCCCACGTGATGCGCGATCGCCTCTAGATCTATCTCGGCCGGCGACGTGATGCCGAGTTCGCGCAGCAGGACTTCGGCCGGCGTCACAGACACGGCCTCACTTGATGATCCCCAGTTCGCGCATGGCCTGCAGCATGTCGAGAACGTCGGCGTCCGACAATTCGGTTTCCTTGCGGGCGGCCAGCGTGAAACTGTCGTCGTGGGCATTGGAGGCGAGGGCCTGCCGCAGCCGTTCCCGTGCCTCGGCTATGGGAATGACCGGCTGAGGCTGGGTCGTCTTGTTCGCGGACGCGCCGGCGCGGGCGGCGTGAAGCCTATCCTTGTTCGCCAGCAAAACCGTTCTTTCGACCATCGCGCGCATCCGCGCGGCGTTCGCCTCGGGCTCTCCGATGTCTTCGGCATACTGGGCGAGGATCTCGTCGTCTGAGGCCTGCATGATGTCTTCGACGAAGTGCCGTCCGATGCCTCGGAAACCGCTCTGTCTCTGCTTTCCGCGGGTCATGTCCGGTATCCCTTGGGACGGAGTTTGAGAAGTCTGCGCCGTATCAGGGTTCGCTTGGTTGCATAGGCTGTGCCGTCCAGTCCCGTAAGTTCCTTGAGCTGATCGGCATCGAACTCGGCCAGGATACCCTCGACGAGATCGCGCGCCACGGTATCGTCGTCGAAAATCGCCAAGATTTCGTTCCGCCCGTCGTCGTAGGCCTTCTGCTCTTCCGCCGACCACTCCGCTGCGGGCGAGTCGATCCCATCCTCGATCCCCGCCTGGACGGTGGGCAGATGCACAAGCTGATTGTGCGCCTTTTCCCTCTCTCCGTCCGCGATGCTGCTCATGGTGTCGATCAGGTGCTTCACGACATCGACCTCCACCGGACAATTCCGGGTGCCCCGCAACGTCCGGAAGACGGCCTCCTGCGACAGGTCGTCTGACTCCCATCCCGTCCCGAACGAGAACGACCTCGCGACGGAATCGATCCTCGCCCATTCGGCGGTGCTGAGGCCGCAGATCGCGGCCTCCACCTCCTGGCGGGATCGGACGGCCTTCTGGTCTTGGCGTTGCAAGCGTTCCCCCTCCTCTCCCATGCGGCGCGCTGCGGCGGGCTCGGACATGCTCGCTGATTATTTTTTTGGCGCATGTCCGCGGGCAGGGTTCGGCCCCGCATAGGTCAATAGGAACCGCCTTCTTGGAGCAACCCAGGGGCGAATACAACCGTCGGCTCCGGCCGAACGGTGCGATGGGCGGAATCACCGTCAGCCGTCGCCGGTCGGGAACGGACTGACGGATCATGAGGACCACGATGGCAGTCAAGACATCACATTTCAAAGTCGACAACGGAGACATGACGCTGATCGAGCTGGAGTCCGGTCGCCGGATCCTTGCGGACATCAACATCCGGTGCGCCGCCGACGACGAGGACGACGACACGCCGGACGTCGCCAAGCAGCTCCGCAAGAGATTGGACCGCGACGACAAGGATAGGCTGTTCGTGGACGCCTTCCTCAACACCCATCCCGACGCAGATCACATCCGCGGTCTGGAGAAGCATTTCCATCTCGGCGACCCGTCGACCTGGTCGAAGGCTGACGACAAGATCATCATCCGCGAGATGTGGTCGTCGCCGATCGTGTTCCGCCGTGCCAAGGCCAAGGACGAGGACCACGTGCTCTGCGCGGACGCGGAAGCCTGGCGCGACGAGGCGCGCCGGCGCGTGAAGAAGTACAGAGCGGACGGCTCGCTCGCCGACGGCAACCGCATCGTCATCCTGGGCGAGGACGTCGACGGCAAGACGGACGATCTCGGCGCGATCCTGGTGAAGGTCGACGAGGTCTTCTCGAAGATCTGCGGCCAGACCGACACGTCGTTCGAGGCCCGGCTGCTGGCGCCGATGCCCGCGGCCGACGACAAGGAGGAGGATGTCCTCACCAAGAACAATTCCAGCGTCATCATCCGCATCGACCTGAAGGTCTCGAAGGCCGTCAAGGCGCGCTACCTGCTCGGCGGGGATGCCGAGGTGGCGATCTGGGACCGCATCTGGGATCGCAATGCGAAGACGCCGGAACGTCTGGAATACGACGTGCTGATCGCGCCGCACCACTGCTCCTGGCACAGCCTGTCCTATGATAGCTGGTCGAAACTGGGCGAGAAGGCCAAGGTGTCGCAAAAGGCGCGCAACGCGCTCGGACAGGCCCTGAGCGGCGCCCTGGCGGTGTCCAGCAGCAAGACGGTCGTGGACGACGAGAGCGACCCGCCCTGCATCCGCGCCAAGCGTGAATATCTCGACATCCTCGACGACGTGAAGGGCGAATTCAAGTGCGTCGCCGACGGCCCGGGCGACGACCCGCTGGTGATCGAGGTCACTTCCGCGGGCCCGCGGCTGAAACGGGCGGTGTTCGGTGTGAGCGTCGCCGCCGGCACCGGCATCGGGAGCCAGCCGCTGGCCCATGGATGACCGCATGTCGGAGGTCGAGACCGAACGGATCCCGGTAAGCGTGCGGCGTGCGCTCCGCTTCCTGGAGGCGCACCCCTCGGTGGAGCGCGTGACGGCGCATCGTGTCGAGAGGAGCGATGTCACGGTCGCCGTCGTCGAGATCCGGACCGAGCTTGCGAACGCATGGCGGGCGGCGGGCGTCAGCCCGTCCGGCGTGCGCGCCGTCGAACCGGTGTCGTTCGTGTTCAGTGCCGCTTACCCTCTGAGCGCGCCGCGCATCCTGCTGCGGCGCGATTTCAACCGCAGCCATCCGCATATCCAGCCCGCCCATGCCGGCACTCTTCCCGAACCCTGCCTCGTCGCCGGCTCGCCGAGAGAGGTGCTCCGGGTCAGGGGAATGGCGGGCCTGTTCGAGCAGCTCGTCGATTGGCTGGACAAGGCCGCCACGGCTCAACTGATCGATCCGCAGCACGGTTGGGAGCCGGTCCGACGCGACGGGATTGACGACTTCGTGGTCGCGGATGCGGAATGGCTGACGTCGCTGCCCGGCCGCGACGGCCGGTGCGCCGTGTATCGGGCATGGTACTACGCAGCCACGGAAGGCGAGCATACGACCTACCGCATCGGTTTGCATCAGGCGGATCCGGTGCCGCTCGGTCCCAAATTCGCCGATGGCTGGGCCTATGAGCCAGCCGGTCCGAACGCACGCACGGGCACGACGCATGCGATCGTCGCGTGGTCGGGCAGGTTGCCATCCGGCAAGCCGTTCGTGGCTGGCGAATACCAGCCGGAGAACGTCACGACGATCGACGAGCTTCTGGCCCGCGCCGAGACGCTCGGCTGCCGCGAGTTTCTCGCGCCCAAGCTGGCGATGCTTCAGAGCCGGATGCCGGGGTCCGGGCTCCGCAAGAGCCAGCCGGTCGCGGTGCTTCTGCTGGCGAGGCGCCCGTGCGACGTCATCGGCACGGGCTCCCCGATCGAGATCTGCCCCTACGTGGTCGAGCTGCGGAAGGCCGAGGCCCTGACGCCGGGAAGCGACACGGCGGTTCGGACGGCGATGCACCGCGACGAGATATCGTCCCGTCTGCTCCGGCGCGCGGCGGGAGATGCCGGCGATGCCGTCCGTCCCTGGACGCTGATCGGTTGCGGCAGCGTCGGCTCCAAGGTCGCCGTGCATCTGTCGAAGTCCGGACGGGGGCCAGCCTCGGTCGTCGATAGCGCCGACATGCAGCCGCACAATTTCGCCCGGCACGGGACGCTGCCCTCCGACAGCAAGGTGGAGAGCTTCTGGTTCGTGCCGAAGGCGCACCATCTGGCGGAATCGCTGGCGCCGCTCCGTCAAATGGCGGCTCCCCATCAGACTGACGTGGTCAGCCTCGCGTTCTCGGAGCGGTCGATCGCATCGGTTGTCGCGCCGGACAGCTTCGCGGTGGTGAACACGACAGGGTCGGCCAGCGTCCGCGAAGCGCTCGTCATGGCCGACGTCGCAGCAAACCGTCCGCGCCTGATCGAGGCCTGCGTCCTCGGCATCGGCAGCGTCGCGATGGTGTCCGTCGAGGGGCCGTGTGCCAATCCCTCCTCGACCGACCTGATCTGCGAAGCCTATCGCCAGATCAACGCCGACGCCGGCCTGCGGGCCGATGTCTTCAACACGGCGGCCGAGGCCATCGCGATCGGACAGGGCTGCTCGGCCGCGACGCTGCCGCTCTCCGATGCGCGGCTTTCGGCACTGAGCGCGCCGATGGCGGAGCGGATCATGCAGCTCCAGCGGCAGGGGCTGCCGGAAGCAGGCGAGCTGTCGATCGGCAGGATCGCCGAGGACGGCCTGAGCCAGACATGGCAGCGGAGCGAGGTCGCGCCGCGGATCGTCGTCAGCAAGGAAGGGATCAGCGAGGTGCGTCTCGGCCCCGACGCCGACAGGCAGATCCGGGACGCGGTCGCTGCACGCCGAGGCACCGAGACCGGCGGCATCCTGATCGGGCGGTATTCCGACGTAAGCGACACCTTCCACGTGGTCGACGTATTGCCGGCCCCGCCCGACAGCAAATTCTCGCGCGACGAATTCGTCCTCGGTACTGAAGGTCTGCGCCCGGTGCTGCGCGACCTCATCGAGGGATCCGGCGGCGCTCTCTACGCGCTCGGCACCTGGCACAATCACCTGGTCCCGAGCGGACCATCGGCACTCGACCTGAGGACCGCCGCGCTCCTTTGCGTCAGCCAGTTCTTCCCGTTGCTGATGCTCATTCACACGCCGGCCGGCTACACGCACTTCACCGCCGAAGCGCTGTCGGAGGCCGCCGCACCGAAGGTTCTCGAAGACGGAGCAACGCGATGAAGTACCCGACGATGCCTACACGATGCGTGCCCGACTCGTTCCTGCGGTGATAGGCGGAGCGCCCGCCTTCGCGTTCGTCGCGATCTTCATCGCATGGGGAGGCATCGCGCTGACGAACCTGATCGCGGGCACCGCGCTCATCGTCCTGTTCGGCGTATTCGCCGATGTGGCGCGCCGCCGCGGCCGGGCGATCGAGCCGGCGATCATCGAAAAGATGTGCGGTCTGCCGACGACGGTGACGTTGCGGCATCGCGACCCAACGTACGACGCGGCGACCAAGTCCGGTTTCCATGCATTCATCGCTCGGAAGCTGGGCGAAGCCGCTCCGTCCAGCGACGAGGAAACCGCCGATCCCGAAGCCGCGGACGCCTTCTATGAGCGCGGGACCGCATGGCTGCGCGAGAACACCCGGAACAGGAAGAAGTTCGACATCCTCTTCAACGAGAATGTCGATTACGGCTTCCGCCGCAACCTGCTCGGTCTGAAGCGGCCCGCGTTCCTTATCAACGCAGTGGTCATCCTCGTCTGCATCGGGATTTTCTGGTACCGGTGGCCGGTCGATCTCGCGAACAGCTTCGATGCAAGGCTGCTGGTGGTGATCCTGATCGCCCTGATCCATGCAGCCTACCTTGCTCTGTTCGTGACGGAGCAGGGAGTGTTCGAAGCTTCCCGGTCCTACGCGAGACAACTGCTGCTCTCCACGCGTTCGCCGCACTTGAACAAGGATTCGAAAAGGGGTCCTGCAGCACCGAAGACATCCAGGAAGCGCGTGTCCCGGCCAATCACCGAACAAGGAGCATGACGGCCATGACGGTCTCGGAGAGGATTCCCGCAGCAGACTCCGGCGCTATCGTGCCGGACAGGTGGGACGACGACGACACCCCGTACCGGATGCCCGCATTTTCCGGCCGCAACATCCTCGTCTTCTCTGACGGCACGGGGCAGGCCGGCGGCGTCGAGGTCGATGAATTCAGGAGCAACGTCTACAAGCTCTTCAGAGCGACGCGCTGCGGTCCGGACACGATCATCGATCCGGATCATCAACTGGCGTTCTACGACCCCGGCCTCGGCTCCAAGCTGGCCGGCGACGACATCAAGGTCCCCGTCATGCGTCGCGTCTACAACGGCCTCAGCAGCGTGACCGGCCTCGGGATCACCGGCAACCTCGTCGATTGCTACGCCGCTCTCATGCGCCTGTGGCGTCCCGGCGACCGCATCTTCCTGTTCGGCTTCAGCCGCGGCGCGTATACGGTCCGCTGCCTTGCCGGCGTGCTCGGCTTGTGCGGAATCCCGACCCGGATGCCGGACGGTTCCCCGCTCCTGCGGGACCCCGACACGCTGAAGGCGGTCGCGACCGAAGCCGTGAAGCGCGTCTACCGACATGGCAGTGGGGCGGCGGACAGGGACGAAGACAACGCGACGGATCGCACCAGGTCTCTCAAGGCGCAGCGCGCCGTGCTTGGCGATCAGTTCAGGCAACGCTATGCCTCCGAGGAAGCCGGCGTCTCCAACGCCGTGCCGCACTTCATCGGCGTGTGGGACACCGTCGCCGCGATCGGCGTCAGTTCGTCGCTCGTTCCCTGGCTATGGACGGCGGCTGCCGTCATCGTATGCGGATTGTCGGCGCTCCTTGCATGGTTTCTCACACGATACGATTTCGTCTTCTGGATGACGTGGGTCGAGACCGTTGCCGCCGTCGGCTTCGCGGGTCTCGCATCGTACTATCTGCTGCGGCTCAAGGTCTCGTTCGGCGTACCCGGTTTCAAATGGTGGCAAACGGTGCATCTGACGAACGTGCAGATGAAGTTTTTCGATCGTCACCTGAATCCGCAAGTCCGGTACGCACGCCACGCTCTTTCCCTCGACGAACGGCGAGCTGACTTCGACCGCGTGCCTTGGGCGAACGATGCGGATCCCCCCAACCGGGAGGTCGAGGAAGGCGCGTATCTGAGGCAGCTATGGTTCGCGGGCAACCATTCGGACGTCGGGGGCAGCTATCCCGAAAACGAATCCAGATTGTCGGACATCGCACTCAAGTGGATGGCGAACCAGGCGAAGAAGGCGGGCCTGCTGGTCAACGAAAACCTGTTGTCGACCTACGGCCGCCATACCGGGCAGCAGCACGACGAATGCAGGACTGGCGTGCGGCTGCTGTTCTGGCGACTGAAGTGGAAGGAAAAGGCGCGGAAGATCGTTCCCAAGGCCACTTATCATCCCTCGGTCATGCGGCGTTTCAAGGAAACCCGCGTCCTCGTCTATGACAAGGAGCAACCCTATCGACCGGATCTTCTCGCCGGCCATGTCGATTTCAAGGACGTCTACGCAGCAGAGACGAGCCCTCCTCAGACTGCGACCAGCTAGGCGCTCCGGCGGCCTTCGCCGTGACGGCAAACGGATGCGGGCCAGCAGGCTGTCGACGCGCATCCGGATTGGGACTTGGGATCCTGGCGAGACTTGTCTCCGGCGAAAATGTGGTACACAGTGGTAGCCACAAAAAATACGCCGGTCTTCCGGAAATGCCTTGTTTTAGGGGTTTTCTTGGGTGCCTGCGGCCACCGGCTGAGAATCCCCCCCTCTCCGCCAGCCAAGCGAAATTCGCAATGAAATCAATAGGTCATTGAAAGCGTTGTGCTTTCTGCCGCCCGATTGGTACACACGGGTGGTACACATGGCTTTGCAAATGTCTCGTCCTTGGAAGCATCCAGACAGCGGGTATTACTGGTTCCGGCGCCGCGTGCCGGATGATCTCCGGGCGCTGGTCGGCAAACGCGAAGAGCGGCTGAGCCTGGGTACCCGCGATCCGGTCGAGGCGAAGCGTCTCCACGCCTTGAAACTTGCCGAGATCGAAGAGCGTTGGTCAAATCTCCGAAAAAGCCGTCGCTCGCTTTCCGCAGATGAAATTGCCAGGGAGGCGTCTTTGGCTGCCGGTGCGGTACGGCGCCAGTTAGATCTTGATCCCTATCAGCCGCTCGATTGGGATCTCGATGTGGGAGCAACTCTCTGGACAACTCATCTGGCACGCGGCGAACTTTACACCGATGTTCGCGGGGCCTTGCCGTCGGCAGATCTGCGTCGGACCAAGCATCGGGACACGTGCTATGCCCTTATTGATCGACATCTGCATGGTCGGGGTCTTGCGCCGCACGAAGACGATCGAGAGCGCTTGGCCAGAGCCTTTACGCTCGAGATGCAAAAATTGATGCAACAGCATCAGGCGTTGCTGCTTGGGAAGGTCGACGTCCGCTACGAGCATCAAAGGCCGATAGAGCGGCCGTCTCTGCCTGCTGTGATGCCGCTGTCCTTCGAAACCCTTCTGGATGGCTGGAAGCTAGAAAAAAAGCCAAATAAAAAGACTGAGTATGTCTGGAAGCGAGTTCTGGGCGAATTCCGTGCGTTTGTTGGCCACGATGACGCGAGTCGCGTGAAAGCCGAAAACTTTGTTGCTTGGAAAGCAGATTTGCTCGGCAAAGGGCTGGCTGCAAAAACGATCCGGGATGGCAAACTGGCCCCAGTCCGTGCGATATTTCAGTGGGCGGCTGACAATCGAAAGCTTGATACCAATCCCGGGGCTCGTGTCACGATAGATCTGAAAGCAAACGCATCTGAACGCCGACGTGGCTATTCCGACGAAGAGGCCGGTCTTGTTCTATCAAAGGCCCGCAACGAGACGGACAGCCATCTCCGCTGGGCGCCTTGGATCAGTGCTTATACTGGTGCACGGATCGCGGAAATTTGCCAGCTGCGAGGGGAGGACGTCAAAGAAATTGGAGGCGTCTGGTGCATTGCCTTCGCGGCTGAAGCCGGGTCGCTCAAGAATGCCAACTCAGAACGAATTGTGCCGATCCACCCTGCACTCGAAGCCGAGGGGTTCCTGAAGTTCGCGGGGCGAAAACCTGCGGGACCGCTATTCAACGATTTGCGTCCCGACCGATTTGGCTCTCGCGGTGGCACCGGTACGAAAGTGATTAGCAGATGGATTCGGTCGCTTGGGATCACAGATAAGCGCATCTCACCCAATCA
>NZ_JBIISY010000357.1:0-4448 GCF_044340795.1 Tardiphaga sp. | reverse complement strand
GAGCCATTGATCGGGGTCAATTGGATAATTGTCCATTCCTTCAGTTCTGACCGTGCCCGGCGCGACACAGTTGAGACGAATTCCAAACTCGGCCCATTCGAACGCAAGCGTTTTCATCATTGATAAAACGCCGCCTCGCGCGGCCGCCGTATGTACGAAGCCGCTCAACCCCGAGCGGACGCAGGCCGTAACGAAAACGATTGATCCGCCATGATCGAACATGAAGTGATCCGCGACGGCCTTGGTCATTTGCCACGATCCGATAAGATTGTTGCGGATCACAGTTTCGAAGCCTTTGTTGTTGAGTTCGCGCGCTGGTGTGACGAATTGCCCACCGGCGTTGTTGACGAGAATATCAAGGCGGCCAAAGTCTTTCTTGATACGCTGCATGGCGAAATCGATCTGTTCAGGTGCGCGAATATCAGCGGGAACAGCCACCACTTTCCTTCCTAGCTGGCGTATGAACTCCGCACAGTTCTCTATGGGCTCAGCCCGACGTCCGATTAGCGCAATATCTGCACCGCTCCGCGCCATCTCGACGGCAGTCGCGCGGCCCATACCCGTGCCCCCACCGGTTACCAGCGCAACTTGGCCTTTCAACAGGTCTGATGCAAAACGCATAGGCGGGAGCGGAGACATGGCTGTTCCAATTATTTTCTGTTGCTTTCGTGTGTGTCGACGATATTCTAACAGATGTTAGAAAGTGACGGAAGCAAAACAAGATGTCTGACGCCAACCCGGTTGTTTATTCGCGCGAAGATGGCATCGTGACAATTACCATCGACCGGCCGGAGCGCAAAAACGCGCTATCAATTGAAGCGATGAATGCTTTAACCGATGCGTGGGAACGCGTCGAAAAAGATATGCAGGCGCGGGTAGTGATTTTGACTTCCACCGATTGCGGTGTGTTCTCCGCCGGCCTGGACCTCAAGCAAGCTAGTGAGATCCGCGCTCGCGATGGTGTCGATATTTTGACATTGATGCGCGATCCTTTGCAGACCGCAATGCGAAAAGTGTCGAAGCCGATCATCGCTGCGATGACTGGCTCATTAATGGCCGGTGGTATGCTCCTAGCTATCAAGTCCGATCTGAGGATCGGCCTTCGCGGGACCCGAGCCGGGATCACCGAGGTTAAAATGGGGCGAGGTTCGCCTTGGGCGGTGCCCTTGCTGTGGATGCTCCCGCAATCGTTGGTCATGGAGCTCGTGATTACCGGAGAAACGATGCCTATCGAGCGTCTCGCGGAGCATGGCTTTGTCAATTACCTCGAAGATACGCCGGATGCAGTTCGGGCTCGCGCGTTGCAATTGGCTCGCGGGATCGTTGAGGGAGCGCCACTGTCGGTTTCAGCCGCGAAAGCCAGCTTGCTTGCAGCAATGGATCTCGGTTGTGCCGAAGGACTTCTCGAAGCCAATCGGCTGCACGTGCAGGCGTACGCTAGTGAGGACGCGATCGAGGGCCCCAAAGCTTTCTCGGAGAAGCGTAAGCCAGTTTGGCAGGGCAAATAGATGTCAGGGTTTCTTCACGCCGTCAAAAATCAAGAGTTCGGTGCGACGTGCGAGCTTCAGAACCGCATCCTTGCTGTCGAGGCTGAACCATTCGATTGTCCAATTCAGAGCCCCGATTACAAAAATGCGGAGCGGCACGATCTCTATGTCCGCCCGTATCTCGCCAGCGCGCCGTGCGTCGAGAAAGAGTTTGTCCCAGTACTTGGCATAGGCTCGGCGCAAAGGCCGGTGCGGCTTTTTCAGCGATTCGGGAAGTTGGCCGTAGATCCGGATGTTAGCGGATGTGAAATCGCTGTCTTCCAGCAAAGCGACCAGATGTGCTTCGATGGCCAACCCAATCTTGCGCCTATGAGAGACATCGCCGGCGTCTCGGTGCGCTTTTTTGACTGCTTCAAAAACCCGCAGCAACCCGAGATGGAGCACCTCGTCGAGAATTTGCTCTTTGGAATCGAAGTAGTAATAGACGCTTCCGGCTTTGATCTCAGCAATCTCAGCGATCTGGCGCAAAGTCGTGGCCGAGTAGCCTTGGCGACGAAATAATCTTGCTGCCGCTTCAAGGATCGAGTCGCGTGATTTTTCGGATTTCGAGATGATCGCAGCGGAAGACTGCTTCGATGACGCGGCCGACCTTTTTGCCAGACGGTCTGGTGCATGTTTAGCGACATCCTTTGGGGGACGCTTTTGAGATTTGGAAACCAAAGGAGACCGCCGTGCGTGATAAATGTCAGAGCTTAGTATGAAAGAAACTAATGCCGCAGACCACCAAGTTCGTCAATCGTCCCGGGATGCGGAATGCACCTTGGAAGATTTAGACCTCTAACGAATGGCGGCCTGTGCTGTTCGACAGAATTATACTTAAACAAGCGGATTGGGAGGACGACGGCATGCGCGGACTTGATGGACGACGAGTGATTCTGACCGGGGGAGCCAGTGGTATCGGGCGAGCGACAGCGTTGCGGCTTGCCGATGAAGGCTGTGTCGTCGGTGTGTTCGATCAGAATCTGAATGGAGCCGAAGAAACAGCGCGGCTAAGCCAAAGTAAGAAGGGCAAAGTGCTTGCTTTTCAGGTTGATATCACCGATCGCGATGCTGTCGAAACTGCAACAAATAGCTTCGAGGCCACGGTCGGTCCAACCGAATTGCTCGCAAATGTCGCGGGCTGGGACGTGCCGGTTCCATTTCTTGATACCGATCGGGCGTTTTGGGATAAGGTAGTCGGCATCAATCTCTATGGACCGCTTAATTTGCACCACGTTGTTGTTAAGCGGATGGTCGAGCGCGGCTTCGGACGCGTGGTAAACGTTGCATCGGATGCGGGCCGGGTCGGATCATCGGGAGAGGCCGTTTATTCCGCCTGCAAAGGCGGACTAATCTCCTTTACCAAAACAGTCGCGCGCGAGCTCGCAAGAAAGAATATCATCTTGAATGTCGTGTGTCCGGGTCCCACCGACACGCCGTTGTTCGAAGCATTCACCAACAGTTCGCCGACGGGTGGAAAGATCGCGGAAGGGCTCGCTCGCGCCATTCCGTTGAGACGGCTCGGCCAGCCAGACGACTATCCCGGCATGATCGCGTTTCTATTAAGCGACGATGCGGGGTTCATTACGGGGCAAACGATCAGCGTGTCCGGCGGGTTGACTATGCACGGTTGATGTACGTTGAGGAATATACGATGAGGAGTTTCACCCTTGGCGACGTCTATCGCCGTAACGCATTGCGTTTCCCCGACCGGGCAGCCTTCATAATCGAGGGAAGGCGGATCACCCATTCGGACTACCTTTATAGGATACAACGATTAGCCGCAGGTCTCGCGGAGCGTGGCGTGAGCTCAGGCGATCGTGTCGGAATTGTTTCGCAGAATTGTCTTGAGATGATCGAGTTGATCGGAGCAACCGCTCTGCTCGGGGCGATCCTGCTACCAGTCAATTACCGACTGCAGCCAGATGAAATCGCGTATGTTCTTGCCGACGGTTCACCAGTGATCGTCGTCGCCGGTGAACACCACCACGACACGATCGTTGGTTTGCGGCAATCTTTGCCGACAGTGGAGCATTACTTCGCTATCGGTCAGGAGAGCCCATATCTTACGCCGTTCGCGCAATTATCAACGAACAACACTTCGCTTCCGTTTTCTGCGATCGATGCCAACGACGGCTTTATCATAATACATACCGCCAGTGTCGGCGGCCGTCCGCGCGGAGCGTTGCTGTCGCAGATGAACTTGTTGACCGCGCATAGCTCGCTTATCGACATTTGGCAACTGACTGAGCAAGACGTTAGCCTCGGAGTGCTGCCGCTATTTCATATTGCTGGTCTTGGTCTAATGCTGGCGACACAGCAAGCTGGCGGGGCCAGCGTGATTGCTACGAAGTTCGACGCAGCGGAAGCGATCCGCGATATTGTCGCTGAAAAGATCACCATCATGTCGGAGTTTGCGCCGATGTTGGGAAGCATTCTAGATCTGGCTACTCCTGGACAACTATCATCGCTTCGAGCCGTCACCGGACTGGATTCGCCCGAGACGATCGAGCGGTTCGAGCGCGAGTGTCCCGGCGCGGTATTCTGGGTCACGTTCGGGCAGTCTGAAACGTCAGGTCTCGCAACGCTCTCGCGATATCGAGATCGCCCGAAATCTGCCGGCCGACCCATGTTCTGGAGAAGCTTGGCGATCGTTGATAGTGAAGATTCTCTAAAGCAAACGGGAGAAGCTGGTGAGATCGTTGTTTGTGGCCCAACCGTTTTTTTAGGATACTGGGGTCTCGCAACAGACACGGACTACACGCTTCGGAATGGCTGGCACCACACGGGTGACATTGGATATCTCGATGCCGACGGTTATCTTTTTTACGTCGGTCGAATGCCGGAAAAACAATTGATTAAAACCGGTGGCGAAAATGTCTATCCTGCTGAAGTCGAGAACGCGATACGCAAACATCCAGC
>NZ_JBIISY010000116.1:0-18794 GCF_044340795.1 Tardiphaga sp. | reverse complement strand
CAGCCCGTCATCGGTGAGCGAGATGCCGGACGAGGTGCGGTCGATCAGCTTGGTGCCGGTCCAGGATTCCAGCGTGCGCAGATGGCGACTGATTACGGCATGATCGCGGCCGAGGCTCTGCGCCGCGCGACGTACGCCGCCGAGCCGTGCCACCGCATCGAAGGCCCGCAGTGCCTCGAAAGGCGGAATTGACTTGCGCGACGGCGGATTCAGCGCCGGCGCCGGTGCGGTCTTCTCATCGTCCATCGCGATGGGGGCGGACGCGGGGCTCATTGTTATCATTATCCATGTTCGGCAGCGCGGGGCGACCGACACCACAAATCAGGTCGAACGGAGCAAGACACATGCCACTGCAGTCATTCGCAGCGCCGTCATGCTGCGGCAAGATGACAATCTAGCACGGTGCGCGCGGTGCACCACCGTGCCCCTCATTTGCATCTTCCAACGCCCCTCGATCGCGATACGTTCATGCCATCGACGATGGGACCCGCAAGGCAGAGGCGTGTCCATGCCCGGGAGCACGACACTGACCGATCTGTTTCAACGGCCGAACTTCCGCGACCCGCTCAATCCCGGCGCACCGCTGCTGCCGCGCAGTGGCTGGAGCCGGCCGCCGATGCATCGCTGGACCTTCCAGCATATCCGCGAGATGACGCCGACCGCCCAGGTCTGGCGAGGCCCGGGCCCGGTCATGCCTTTGCGCGAAAATCTGCAGGAACTCGGCGGCGTCGCGTTCCATGCGGATGGCTGCGACCTCACCTTCGATCGCTTCCTGGCCGACAATGCCACCGACGGCAAGCTGGTGCTGCATCGCGGCGCCATCGTCACCGAGCGCTACTTCAACGACATGGAGCCGCACAGCCAGCACCTGTCGATGTCGATGGCAAAGTCCATGGTCGGCATGGTGACGGGCATCCTGATCGACCGCGGCATCATCGATCCAGCAGCACCGGTGACGCAATATCTGCCGGAACTGGCGCGCACCGCCTATACCGGTGCCAAGGTGCAGCACGTGCTCGACATGACCACCGGCGTCGTGTTCGACGAATCCTACACCACGCCGGGCTCGCATATGATCAAGCTCGGCTATGCCTGCGGCTGGCGCGTCAACGACCAGCCCGATTACCCGCGCAGCATGTGGGAGCTGATCCTGACGCTGACCGAGCAGGAGCGCCCGCATGGCGCGCTGTTCCAGTATCGCTCCATCGAGACCGACGTGCTCGGCTTCATCCTCGAACGAGCCACCGCGACCTCGCTGTCGGAACTGGTAAGCCGCGAATTGTGGGCGCCGATGGGCGCGCAGGAGGATGGCTATTTCACTGTCGACCATGGCGGCTTCGCGCTGGCCGATGGCGGCTTCTGCGCCAGCCTGCGCGACTATGGGCGCTTTGCGCAGATGATCATCAACGGCGGCCGCGCCGGCGATCGCCAGGTGATCCCCCGCAAATGGATCGAGGAAACCCGCAGCAACGGCAATCCCGAGATATTCCAGGGTTTCTTCCGCGAGACGCTGCCCGAGGGCGCCTATCACAACAAATGGTGGATCGAGGATCCCCGGGGTCGCGCCATGCTGGCGCGCGGCATTTTCGGGCAGTTGATCTATATCGATCCGGACTCCGAATTCGCCTTCGTCAAGCTCTCGACCTGGCCCGAGGTCACCAGCGTGCCGCGCGCCCGCGAGGCCGTGGCCGCCGCCCGTGCGATCCGCGATGCGCTGGCACGATAGAGGCGACGCATGAGCCGCTTCCTGCTCGGGCGTGTGCTGCAGGCGATCCCGACCGTAATCATCGTGTCGGCGGCGATATTCTTCGCCATGCGGCTGATCCCCGGCGATCCCGCCTCGGTGATGCTCGGCGATCTTGCGACGCCCGAACAGGTCACCGCCCTGCGCGCGGAGATGGGCCTGTCCGACTCGCTGCCGTCGCAATATCTGACCTGGCTCGGCCATATCCTGTCGGGCGACTTCGGCAAGTCGATCTCGTCGGGCGAGCACGTGCTGCCCTTGATGCTGGAGCGTTTTGCAGTGTCGGCCACCATCGTGGTCACTGCCGTGGCGATCGCTGCGATGATCGCAGTGCCGGCCGGCATGTTTGCGGCCTGGAAACAGGGCTCGCTCGCCGATTACGGCACAGTGGCGAGTTCGACGCTGCTGCTGTCGATCCCGAGCTTCTGGCTCGGCCTGATGATCCTGCTGGTGTTCGGCATGTGGCTCGAATGGTTTCCGGTCATCGGCTATGTGTCGCTCGGTGAGAATTTCGCCCAGGGCCTGCTGTTCATCTTCATGCCGGTGCTAACGCTGGTTCTTGTGGAGCTCGGCCCGATCGTGCGGATGGCGCGTGCGTCCACCATCGAGGTGTCGCGGCTCGAATATGTTACCCATGCGCGCGCCAAGGGCCTGTCGGAATCCGAGGTGATGTGGCGGCACGCCTTCCGAAACGCCTTCGCACCAACCTGGACGCTGATCGGCCTAATCCTCGGCGGGTTGCTCGGTGGCATCGCCATCACCGAAACGGTGTTCACCATTCCCGGCCTCGGCCGCCTGCTGGTCGAGGCTATCTATGCCCGCGACTATCCGGTGGTGCAGGGTTGCATCCTGTTCATCAGCGTCATCTATGTCATCGTTAATCTGATCGTCGACATGCTGTATCCGCTATTCGACCCGAAAATCGCGCAATGACCCGCTTCTTCCCCCGCCTTGCCCGCGGCCGCGCCAATCTCGTGATCGGCGGCGGGATCGTACTGCTGCTGGCGCTGCTCGCGATCTTCGGGCCGATGCTGGCGCCCTATGATCCGCTCAAGCTGCATCTGCGCGCGGTGCTGAAGGCGCCGTCGGCGGCACATCTGCTCGGTGCTGACGAGTTCGGCCGCGACGTGCTGAGCCGCCTGATCTATGGCGCGCGCACCACCGGCTGGATCGCGCTGGCCACGGTGGCCATCGCGGTGTCGCTCGGGCTGCTGTTCGGCGTTGTCGCCGGCTTCCTGCGCGGCTGGACAGACCGCATCCTGATGATCCTCAACGATTCGCTGCTGGCCTTTCCCGGCCTGCTGCTGGCGCTGTTCATCATGGCGATCTCCGGCGCTAGCCGCGAGGCGCTGATAGCAGCGCTCAGCGTCGCCTATATGCCAGCGGTAGTGCGCGTCGCCCGCGCCAGCGTGCTGTCGGTGCGCGAGCGCGAATATATCGAGGCATCGCGGGTGATGGGCAATTCCGAACTCGTCACCATGGTGCGCCATGTGCTGCCGAACTGCATGGCGCCGATCACCGTGCTGGCGACGACCATGTTCGGCTGGGTGATTCTGTCGGAGAGCGCGCTGAGCTTTCTCGGCCTAGGCGTGCCGCCGCCGGCACCGAGCTGGGGCAACATGCTGGCCTCGGGGCGGCCGTTCATCACCCAGGCGCCGTATCTGCTGATCCTGCCCGGCCTGTGCATCTCGCTGACGCTGCTCGGCATCAACATGCTGGGCGACGCACTGCGCGACTGGCTCGACCCGAAGATGCAGGCCTGATGGGATGACGATGACAAACGATCAATCGCAGCCCGTGATCGCAGCCGAGCACCTGACGGTGACCGTCGGCCCCGGCGGCAACAAGCTCGTCGACGATGCCAGCTTCGCCATCATGCCGGGCAGCATGCTGGCACTGGTCGGCGAGAGCGGCTCCGGGAAGACGATGGCCGCACGCGCCGTGCTCGGGCTTCTACCGACCCCGCTGATCGCCGCGCCCGGCAGCAGCATCAAGTTCCGCCACACCGAGCTGGTCGGCATCGCACCGTCGGCGCTGCGACGGATTCGCGGCGCGCAGATCGGCATGGTGTTCCAGGAGCCGATGGTGTCGCTCAATCCGTCGATGACCATCGGCCGGCAGATGGCCGAGGGCCTTGCACTCCATCACCGCCGGATGCCGCGCGGCGAGGTCCGCGACCGCTGTCTCGACATGCTGAAGCGCGTCAGCATTCCCAATCCGGCGCATTGCCTGGACACCTATCCGCACGAATTCTCCGGCGGCATGCGCCAGCGCATCATGCTGGCTTCGGTGATGCTGCTGAAGCCGGACCTCTTGATCGCCGACGAGCCGACCACTGCGCTCGACACGCTGGTGCAGCGGGACGTGCTCGACCTGATGGTGGAGCTGACGCAAGAGAACGGTACCGCGGTGTTGCTGATCAGCCACGATCTCGGCATGGTCGCGCATTACGTGCGCGACGTCGCCGTGATGCTGAAAGGCAGGATCGTCGAGCAGGGCCGCAGCAGCGACGTGCTGTCATCGCCGAAGCACGACTACACCAAACGGCTGGTCGATGCGCTGCCGCGGCGCAGCGCCGGCGGCACCCGCAGTGCGCGCGAGATCAGGCCGCTGGTCGAACTCCGCGACGTGGTGATCGACTATCCCGGCCGGCCGCGGCTGTTCGGCCGCAGCGAGGCCAAACGCGCCGTCGACGGTGTCGACCTCGCCATCGGCGAAGGCGAGACGCTGGCGCTGGTCGGCGGTTCCGGCTCCGGCAAGACCACGCTCGGCCGCGCCGCCGTCGGGCTGATCGAACCGAGCGCCGGCAGCATTGCCTTCCGCGGCGGGCAGATCATGACGTGGCGCGGACGCGCGGCGCGGCTGCAACGCGAGGAGATGCAGATCATTTTCCAGGATCCGTACTCCTCGCTCGACCCGCGCCAGCGCATCGGCGACATCGTCGGCGAACCGTTGCGGCTCGACACCACGATGGACAGCAAGGCACGCGACCATCGCGTGCGCGAGGTACTCGACGAGGTCGGGCTGCCGCAGGATTTTTTGCGTCGGCTGCCGCATCAGCTCTCCGGCGGCCAGCGCCAGCGCGTTGCCATCGCCCGCGCCATCGTGCGTCGCCCGGCCTTCGTGGTGGCGGACGAGCCGGTGTCGGCGCTCGACATGACGGTGCAGAAGCAGATCCTGAAGCTGATCCGCGAGCTGCAGGACCGCTACGTTTTTGCTTGCCTGTTCGTCTCGCACGATCTCGGCGCGGTGGAGCAGGTCGCCGATCGTGTGGCGGTGATGCAGAACGGCAGAATCGTGGAGGTCGGCAGCCGCGACGATATTTTTGACCGGCCGCAGCATGAGTATACGAAGCGCTTGTTGAATGCGGCGATGCTGCTGGACCGGAAGTTCGACGGGGCGGTGGCGGTTTAGCACTCAGCCAAAGAGCGGATGAGCGAAGCGTCATCCGCCCTTTTTCGCGACACGAACTCGGACGGTGAATGGCGCCTTGGGCTCATCAGCCCCACGTTCGCATTTCACAGCAGCCACACGCCACACGCGGGCTTGACCCGCGTATTCATCTTTGCCTCGCACGCTGCTTGAAGTGGGATGGCCGGTTCAAGCCCGGCCATTACGTGGGGAGGGAAGAAGCGCCCACAAAAAAAGCCCGGAGCCATGGCTCCGGGTCGTCGAGTCGGCCGTGATCCTGCGGGAGATTAGGGCTTTTTCCACACGCCCCAGGCGCGCGGTTTTTCAAGCGGCCACGACTCGTAATTAACGAGCTTCGGCGACACCGCCTCGATCACGGGATAGTAGTACAGGCCGAGGATCGGCACTTCTTCCGCCATCCTGGCATGGAGCTGCTTGAGGATCACCTTGCGCTCGTCGAAGTTGGTCGTAGTCAAGGCCTTCAGATATAGCGCCTGCGCTTCCGCATCGTCCCATTGTGAGGTCGGCGCTTTGGCCTTGTTGCCGATGATGGTGCTATACATCAGCATCGGGTCGGCGCGGGAAGAATATCCGAAAGACTGTAGCTGGAACTTGCCGCTCATCCAATTCTCCAGCTGGGCTGCCCAGTCGATGACATCGAGCTGAACGTTGAAGCCGGCGGCCGTGAGCATGCCCTGTACCACCACGGCATTCTCATACATGCCGATATAGCGCTTGTTGGTCTGCATCTTGATCGGCTCGCCCTTGTAGCCGGCCTCCTTCAGCAGCTTCTTGGCGGCTTCCGGATCGTACTTCGGCCACGCCAGGAACGACTTGTCGAAATAGGCCGAGGATTCCGCGACGCCCGAGGGATTGAACTCGGTGAGCCCGAGCAGCTTGGTCTCGGCCATTTCCTTGAAGTCGATCGCATGCGCCAGCGCACGTCGGATCTTGACGTTCGACATCAGGGGATCGTTGGTCTGGATCAGAATTGCCGACAGCGACAGGCCTGGCGCCGTCTTCACCAGCGCCCCGCGCTTCTTCATCTCCTCGATGCGCGAGACCTGCAGATAGGTGACGATGTCGACCTGTCCGGCCAGTAGCGCCGTTTCCGCCGCAGTCTTGTCCGGAATCACGACAAAGCGCACCTCATCGAAATAGCTGGTGCGGTCACCGCCGAAGCCATCGCGCCTCTGCTTCGAAGGCACATATTCGGTGAAGCGCTCCAGTGAGACATATTGCTCCTTGCGCCATTCCTTCAGCTTGAACGAACCGGATCCGATCGCGGAATTGGCGATCCAATTACCCTCGGCATCGACATTCTTCGGGCTGGCGATCCAGAAATTGCAGACGATGTCGGCGAGCCGGACGAGGAACATCGTGTTCGGCTTGTCGAGGGTGAAGACAACCGTGCCGTCATCCGGCGTCTCCACTTGCTCGACCTTCATGCCGCGCGAGCCGTCGAAGCTCGCGGCGCAGATCCATGGCGCGCCGGACTTCGGCGCCGCCATGCGGCGGTTCCACAGCCACTTGACGTCGGCGGCCTTCACCTTGTCGCCGCTGTGATAGACCATGTTCTCGCGCAGCTTGAACGTATAGGTGCGGCCGTCCGGCGAGACCTGCCAGCTCTCGGCTGCTGCGGGACCGATGGTCATGTCGTTACGATGCGCGACCAGCTGCTCGTAGATGTGGTTGAGAACGTGATCGGTCAGATTGTCGCTGCGCGACGCATCCAGAGTGCGGATGTCAGCGGTCATCACGATGCGCATCGTGCCGCCGCGGATCGGCTCCTCGGCGGCAGCATTCCCCATCAGGGCAGACACCGCAACCATCACGGCCAGGACGTGGAAAAAGGCTGATCTCATCCTCATGCGTTGCTCCGAATCACGTTGCACCAAATGCTTTTCATCCAGAGCATGATCCGGTCGGCATCCACTTTCCGGATCATGCTTTACAGTCCAAAGTGCCTCGCCGTCGTGTCGAGCGCCTTGCCGAGCTTGTCGACGAGTTCTTCGATCTCCGCATGGGTGATGACCAACGACGGGCTGAGCACGATCGACTGGCCGACTGCGCGAACGATCAGCCCCTGATCATAGGCGGCCTCGCGGCAGAAGATGCCGGCGCCGTCCTCGACCGAGAAAATCTCGCGACTGGTCTTGTCCTTGACGAGTTGCAAGGCCGCCAGCGTGCCGATGCCGCGCACTTCGCCGACCACCGGATGCTGCTCGAATTTCGCCAGCGCGCGGTGCAGGTAGGGGCCGATATCGTCGCGGACGCGATCGACCAGCCCCTCGCGGGCGATGATGCCGATATTGGCAAGCGCCACCGCACAAGCGACGGGATGGCCGGAATAGGTGTAGCCATGCGCCAGCAGGCCGCCGCCGCCGATGGTCTCGAACACGCGCGCGTTCATCGCTACCGCGGCGATCGGCTGATAGCCGGAGGACAGGCCCTTAGCCATCGACATGACGTCGGGCGTGATGCCATAGGCCTGCGCACCGAACCATTCGCCGGTGCGCCCGAAGCCGCAGATCACTTCGTCGGCGACCAGCAGCACATCGTATTTGCGACAGATGCGCTGGATCTCCGGCCAGTAGGTTGAGGGCGGATCGATGACCCCGCCGGCGCCCTGCACGGGCTCGCCGATGAAGGCCGCGACGTTCTCAGGGCCGAGTTCGAGGATCTTCTGCTCCAGGGCCCGCGCGGCCTGCAGTCCGAATTCCTCCTTGGCCATGTCGCCGCCGTGCAGATACCAGTGCGGATGCGGGATATGGGTGAATTCGGGCAGCGTGCCGCCATCCATGGCATGCATATGCGGCATCCCGCACAGGCTCGCTGCGGCCAGGGTGCTGCCGTGATAGGCCATGGTGCGGCTGATGAAGGTGCGTTTCGCCGGCCTGCCCTGCAGCTTCCAGAAATAGCGCACCATGCGGACGATGGTGTCGTTGGCTTCCGAGCCCGACGAGGTGAACAGGAAATGATCGAGCCCGTCCGGCGTCAGCTTTGATAGCTCATGCGCCAGCGTGGTCAGCGCCGGCGTCGTCGACTGGAAGTGGTTGCTGTAGAACGGCAGCTCGGCCATCTGCCGGCTCGCGGCATCGACCAGCTCCTGCCGGCCGTAGCCGACATTTACACACCAAAGGCCGGCCATGCCATCAAGGAACCGACGGCCGTCGCCGTCCCAGATCTGGCAGCCATCGCCGCGCACCACCACGCGGGTCTTGCCGCCGGCGATCACCGTGGGATCGGTGAAGGAATGGACATGATGTGCACTGTCTAGCGCCTGCAGATCGCCGGTGGTTCTTATTATATCGGGCATGTTCTTCTCCGACGACGCCGGACAGCCACGCGGCCAGCGTCCACGTAGGGATCATCAACTTCGCAGGGCAGTTTCGGGAGATGCCAAACAGGGAGCGAGCGGTGCGCAGAGTGCACCGAAGAAGGCGAGCGCGCCTCAAATCGACACTTGTCGAACGACTAGCGACCACCCGACGGTCGCACTCGACGAATGATGATGAGGCTTCCAACCGCGCATCCCACGAGCTCAACAAATGAGACCCCGCCAACGGCAAGTAGCGGGCTACGAAGAGCGAAGCCCACCACGATGGCAGTTGTTTTGGCAATGAGCAGCATGATGTTGATGGCAAGATTCATTTTTTGAATTTGCGCGACTATCAGTGCGGGAGCGATGGAAGCTAGCACCATCCTCGCAGCTGATCCAAAAACCATCAGCCCGGCAAATGTCCCTGCTTCAGTCCAACGAAGGCCGAAAATCAATGTAAATAGTTGCTCACCAAACAAGAATAATGCAAGCGCCGGGACTGTCATGACCGCGGCGAGTACAATTGAAACTCGTTGTATAGACCGCGCGAATTCTCTGCGGTCAAAGTTCTCACGTCCTCGGGCCAGCAGTACCTGGGAAATAGATTGAGAGATCAACTGCAGCGGATAATTGAGGGCCCGGTCGCATAGCAAGTACAGACCGCCGGTTATAGGACCGAACATTGCCGATAGAAGTAGGTTAGGACTTTGATTGTTAATGACTTCGATCAAAGCGGCCGGCGCATCGAACCGAGGAAATCGATTGAAGGAGGATAGTGTCCCAAGCGTGAAATGTCGGTTTTGAAAGAAAAGTCTCACGAGCCTTTTGAGAGAAAGGCCCTGGGCGAGGCGCATCGAACCGATTCCATAGCCAAAGAATTGACCGGCGGCCAAGCCATAAACGCTCCAACCCAGAAGGCCTCCAAAGATTTGAACGGCGATATTGCCGGTGCTCTGCGTTAGCCGTGTCCGAGCTAGATCGTTGAAGGCATGTCGTCGCAATGCCCAGCAGCTAAGCGCCTTATAGGTACCGCCACATGCGATCACGAGAGGCGTGATGAACAGCAGATCGTATAAGCCTGGCGCATGGAGCCAGTTGGCGATCTGCTTTCCGAACAGGGCAACGACCAGAAGCGAACCGACCGCGGTGAGTAAGTTGATACCCAGCGCTGCTGCCAATAATACTGAGGACCTGCGATCACTTCGCGCTACGGGGATAGCTACCTCATAGCGGAGACTGGAGATCGCCAGTATGGCCACGGTCAGAGCATTGAAATTGGCGAGAAGGCCGAACTCGTCTGGATTGTATATCCGCGAGAGCAGCGGCATGGCGATCAATAGCAATATCGGGCCGACCGCTGCAGCTGACAATAGCGCGGCCCCGGCCTTGATTGGGGAGTGATTTTGCAATGTGCCGTTCAAGCCTCTCACAGTAGCGTTGCCTGTCATCGCGCCTTGATTCAAATCAACTACGATAAGACTCGCAGCTGCTGGTAATTTCAGCAGGAGACATTGTCGGGCTGTAGATGATCTGCCGCCGAGATACTGGGTGTCCCGAAGCCGCCGTAGGGACCAAAATTTCGCCCACAATCTTGTAGGAACGAGGAAACGGCAGGCCTGACGCTTGGAGTACATCGGTCGATATTGATCGTGGGCCGCCTGGCTCGGCGAGTATCCAAGATGATCCTAACGCAACGCAGCTCTCGTGAGAAAGCGCCATCAGGGCCACTTTAGTGCTGCCGGGATAGCCGCCGATCATCCATGGCTGTCCGATATTCTTAGCCCCGATCGCAAACAGCACTCCGGGGGACTGACCGGTGAGATCAATGACTGGAGTGCCACTCGCAAAGCCGTGGGGGCCGAGAACACCGCGCAACTCTTCCAAGTAGGCTGCAAAGCCCTTAGGTATCACCAGTCTCGCTTTGCCAACTCCAAATTCTGTAGCCGCGTCAAAAGAGGGAACCGGCTGTGGCTGCCGATATGGCCAATGCAGGCCTGCGGCTACCAGAAAAGCGATGGGCAACTGTACGAACGTTGCCCATGACGCGAGCATTTCAGCTTGCTGGGTTCGATCCCAGCCATGAAGCAGCAGTATTGATCCGGCTATGGTCCAAAACAGGCCGGCCGGCGGGGACGTGTACCAATAATTGCTGTTTGTGCCGAACGAAAAAATAAACGGCAGCAGGATAAGCAGAACAACCAGTGGCCATTGACGAGCTTCTGGAGCGAGAGGCTGGTGAATACGGCGCTGTTGCGTGATTGAGCATCCTCGCGCGATCCAATGCAAGAACAGGAAAATGGAGAGGCCGAGTAATGGCCCATATACGATGGTCTGCTGCGAAGAGATGATGTTTAGCTCATCCGGCATAGCAATGTTGCCAAGCAAGACGAGGGCGGCGGCAATACCCGCGGTGGCGACAAATGCTCGCCCCGCTGCTCTGGCGAACATATTGGCGGAAGCAATCAAGCAAAGCCCCGAAAAGGTCCATGCCGCGAATCCGTAGGTTAAGAGTGCTTCGGTGTCGTTTAGCGCAAAAGGATCCCAGCGGATGATCTGCGAAACCGTACGGTCCTCAAGCCACGCTAGCCTCTCCATTCCTCGCTGGATGCGACTGATAAAGCCTGAGGTAAAGCCGTCTACGGCATACATCGTGCCTAGCGCTAAAAGTGCAGTGAAAATAGTGGCGAAAACGAGAAGGGAGAATCGTAGTTTTCGCGACGCGATAAGGTAGATGAGCGCGAAAGCTGCTAGAAGGAAGGCGCTTGGTGGTTTGGCAAGAAACACAAGCCAGCCCCCGCAGGAGGTCAGCAGCCATCCCGCAACACTGGAGTATCGTGCCTGAGGCTCTATTAGAACGAGCCCCATAGTCGCAATCACAAGGCCTTGCAGGGCTAATGAATTGTAGTTGGGTGTAAGAAGAAAGGAGGCGAAGACCGCGCATGACGTAGAAGCAATGCCGAGCGAAATAAGAAACAGCGTTGTCCTCGTGATGTCTTTTCTATGTTTACGAATTGTGACCATGCACAATAGTGTGCTGCTGGAGAAGGTCAGCAACAGGTTGAATTGCCTCAGTCCTGCGATGCTGCCATCCAAAAGCTTGTAGAATGGGTAGAAAACAATGCCGAATTGGCTCACAGCGGGAGCGTCGGCAAAGGGATCGGCGATCCGGACCAGATAGAAGCCTTCATCAGTGACGTCGTATCCATATCCTGTATAGGCCAGCATCACGATAATGACGAGCAAACCGAGTGCTGCTGCTGTGATCGTGAAGATGGATGGCAGGTTTGGCGCGATACCTACGTTCTTCATTCTACAAAGGAACGTAGTCAAAGAGGGGGATTCGATGATCATTGCTGCACACATGGCTCGCGTGATGTTGTCACGCTGTAATCTTGATACGAAAGTTCATGGTCTGTGAGCGTTGCTGGCTGTGTTCAAGAAAGAAGTATATGGCAGTGCTTCATAGGCGTTCAGAGGTGCGAGCACTGGATTTGTCATCCGACGTCAGTTGAGAGGCCGGCTGAGTAGGTTCCGCTTCCGCTGAAGGAGTGGCTCGTTGAGCGGCTTGTATCGGCCTCTGTCTGTGAATTGCCGCAGATGAAAGCCAGAAAATCGCATGCGACGTTCCAATTCCTGCGCCTGCGCTGTTGTCAACAATGTAAGTGCGTTGGCCTCTGCAGTCCTTGGATGTGCTGGGCGCTGGACAGCACAAGGCGTCGCTAGATACTGTAAGCCCGATGCTCGTGGTGGCCTTCCATCATATTGCTCGTAAACAGAGAAGTTGCCGTATCTGTAGGCTGTCCAGCTGGAGCTTCCGATCATCGTTGGTTCTTTAGCTATCAAAAAAGAAAATGGTCGGCTAGAGAGTATGTGGTTATTGGAAATGCGCATTAAGGAGGGCACGTGGGAGAGGTTTTACGCGCGATTCATGACCGTGTTGATGGTCTCCCAAAAAGCAAGATTCTGCTGGGTGAGGCAGCCTTTGGCGTAGATATCATTGGTCCCTATCTTGGTGTGCTGCCTGCAGGCGCGCGCGTATTGGAGGTGGGGTCTGGACCCGGCATTCTTCTTGCTCATCTCATGCAATCGCACACGAGTCTAGATTTCACCGGCATTGAACCGGTGGGGGCGGGCTTTGCCACGTCCGAATTATTCATAGAGCGTTTGGCTGATAGAATCTCGATGCGACTAGAGCGTTGTGGATATCAGCAGTTCTCTAGTTCGCAGCCGTTTGATCTGATTTTCTTGATCAATGTGTTCGAGCATCTGCCCGATTGGCGCGACTTCCTGAGTTTTGCGGAGCGCAATCTGAAAATCGGCGGCCGATGTGTCATTTTTTGTCCGAACTACGGCTTTCCATATGAAAGTCATTTCGGTCTACCTATAATTGGAGGCAAGCGTCTAACCGGCAAAGTTTTCCGTGGAAAGATCGAGAAGCACGAGAGCGAGCGCAATGCCGCTGGTCTATGGGATAGCCTGAACTTCGTAACTTGGGGTCAACTGCGCGCCGCGCTTGTAGGCAGCAAGCTGAATCCAGAATTCGATTCAGCTTTTCTGGAGCGCATGGTCAGTAGGTTGCAGACGGATCCTGAATTTCGTCGCAGGCAGGGCAGCATTGCTTTTGCAGCCCGCATGGTCGCTTCGACCGGTTTGCTGAGTGCCTTGCGTTGGAAGCAGTTGTGGCGCTACCATCCCTATATGCACGTTGCCTTAACCCGAACGTGCTGAACGAATTTGGCATGTCGATCAATCCTCATCAAGTTCCCTACAATATCGCCTATCGCAGTGATAGAGAGCTTGCATATATTGCGATTGTTACATGCGAGGGCATCTTTCAGGGGACGGCTTCCATACAAAATGGTGCCGTGACAAGCTGTCCGCACTATATGGCGCCGAAGTTCTTCTGACCCATTCTTGCACGGCTGCGCTGGAGATGGCGGTGACGCTGCTGGATATTGGTCCAGGGGACGAAGTCATTATGCCATCTTACGCCTTTTCTTCGGCCGCGACTGCGATAGCCCGTGTCGGAGCTAAGGTCGTCTTTGTAGACTGCGACCCGCGAACGATGAACATCGATCCTGCCGAATTGCTAGGGGCGATGTCGAAGCAAACTGCCGCCGTCATGATCATTCATTACGCAGGTGTGAGCTGCGATATGGATAGGATTCTCGACTTTTGCCAACGCTATGGTCTTCCTCTCATCGAGGACGCAGCGCAGGCGTATGGTGCGACTTGGCGCGGCCAGCTGCTTGGCACCTTCGGTGCGCTGGGTGCATTGTCGTTTCATGAAACCAAGAACATATCCTGCGGCGAGGGTGGTGCACTGATCATCAATCGTGCAGACCTGTTAGAACGCGCCGAAATCATTCGCGAGAAAGGCACCAATCGTGCCCGATATTTCAAGGGTCTCGTAGATAAATATACGTGGGTGGATATCGGTTCCTCGTATTTGCCGTCCGATATCCTCGCAGCTGTCCTGCATGCACAGATTGATGAATTTGAAACCATCGGCAATCGCCGTATGGCGTTGTGGAATTCCTACGACCGCGCGTTACGACCCCTGGCCAGTCCTGAGACCTTTACTGTCCCGTACCTTCCCGAAGCGTGTGGCCACAACGGTCACATCTACTATCTCATCTTGCCGACTGCCGAGCATCGAGATCGCTTTATTGCATTCATGCGCGCGCGGGGGATCATGACGCCTTTTCACTATGTCCCGCTTCACAGCGCGCCAGCAGCAGCGATGTTCGGTCGGGCCGGCGGTATCCTGCCCGTCACGACGGACCAGAGTGCGCGGCTCGTTAGGTTGCCGCTCTATCTGGGCTTGGAGCCACACCAGCCTCACGTGATCAATTCGATCTCCGAGTGGTTAGTGTCGGTCAAGGAATGCGTGCGATGATGGGCGGGCATTTCACCAAATTTCTTCTGGAGAATGAAGGTCTTTTATCTGCAGCTTACGAAGGAGCGGCCGACCAGTTGGATTTAGTTTCTCAAACTGGGACGGTGTGGTCAACAACGCCTGGCACGGTATGTCAGGCTTCGAATGCGAGCTATCTGGCCGCTGCGTTAGCAAACGACCATGTTGTTGCTGTTGTTGCCGATGCGGGCCTTGCTGGAATGCAGGATCGATACGTCGCAAAGCCAATCATATTCAGCGACGAGCCAGAGCAGCTCTTTTTAAAGGCGCATTTGGCTCGACTGCATGATGGAAACGAGTTTCCTGGTTTTTCTCCAGGTTGCAGCGAGAAGGCCGATATTAGTGACAGTGCCGTTTTGACGGGCCCGCTGGCTATAGCGGACGGCGTTCGAATTGGCCCGAACGCGACAGTTATCGGACCCGCTATCATCGGCGAAGGTGTCACCATCGAGGCTAACGCCGTCGTCGGCGCGACAGGCCTTTATGCTAAGAGCATTAATGGAAGACTCGTGAATATGCCGCACTTCGGTGGTGTGCGAATTGACGCCGGTGCAGCAATTCTCTCGGGCGCAGTCGTGGTAAAATCTGCCTATTTCGGCTCTGTGACCTCGATCGGATCTGAGGCACATATCGGTGTGCAGACCAATATCGGGCATGATGTGGTCGTTGGTCCGCGCACGAGAATTTCAAGCAATGTTGTGATATCGGGGCGTACACGGATTGGTGCTGACTGCTGGATTGGCGCGTCTGTCAGCGTCGCCAATGGTCTTTGCATAGAGGATGGCGCGTCGGTGAAAATCGGCTCCGTCGTGATAGCTGATGTCGCTCGTGAACAGACTGTGTCTGGAAATTTTGCGCTCGATCACCGTCGCAATCTCCTCCGGCATGCTCGCGCTCTCAGGGATAGACAATGACTCTGCAGCCTTTCTCGCCCGACCTCGCCTTTCTGGGAAATCGCGACTATCTTCATGGCAGCACGCTCTTCGAAGTCATGATCGACAAGTTACATCATGCAAAGATTGCTGCAGTAGATCTCGATTTTGTCTTCGAGCGGCGATCTGATCGGCAGGTTATGGTTGTGCCGGGTGAGTCGAACAGCTCCGCCGCAAAAATTGCCAGCCTTCGCTATGACGGGGGCATCTTGACGGCATTGGAGACCGAAGAGCGCATCCGCCGCCGTCAGCAATATGTTGAGACAGATATGGCTAAGGCCTTTGTATCGGAAGGCGATAACACCATACACGTCGAACATTCCGGTGCTGCCAACAGCTTTCTCGAGGTTGCGACATTCGCCTTTAAAACAATCATCCAAAGGCGAGAGCCAGAAAGGAAGGTTGTTTTTGCGCGACTCCGTATCCCTGCGATCCCGGTGGGAGCCTTCTCTGTGACATTCGGCCGCAAGATCGGCAATCGCTTTTACGAAGGTCGCGTCGAAGCGCCTAGGCAGGACGCAGGGCTCATCTATTTCGGGGCGTGGTCGTGATCGGCATTGCAGCGATTGGAGCTTATCTACCGCCAACGCGCATCGACAACGTTGGGCGCGCGGCTGAGGCCGGCAAGACGCCCGAGTTTATTGCCGGCAAGATCGGCTTCCGTCGCTTACCCCGCAAGGCGCCAGACGAAGGCGTGATTGACCTGTGTATACGGGCTTATGACGATCTTCGATCGAGGTGCCCGGTTGATCCTGCGTCGATCGATTGCTTGATCCTCTGCACTCAAAACCCGGATCGAGGTGGTCTGCCTCACAATTCTGCACTCCTGCAATCTACATTAAAGCTTTCGGAGAAGCTGGCTGCCTTCGACGTTTCCTTGGGCTGTTCGGGCTATGTCTATGGCCTCTCAATCGCCCGCGCTTTCATGGAGGCGAACGGGCTGAAGAACGGCCTTCTCTTTACTGCGGATCCCTACTCCCGGATCATTGAGCCGGGGGACTGGGACACCGATCTGCTCTTCGGTGATGCTGCAGCGGTCACCTTGTTGTCCGCTAATCCACGATACAATCTGTGCTCAGGAATGTTTGGTACCAACGGGGCCATGGGACATTCCATCTCCATTGAGCCGGCCGCTGGCCGACTTCGGATGCTTGGAGCCAACGTATTCAAGTTCTCCATGACAGAAGTGCCCAACCAAATTGCCGCATATTTAAAGCGTGAGAATCTAAGCCTCGACGATATCGATTTGCTGCTATTGCATCAGGGAAGTAAATTCATCATAGATAACCTGAGAAACAAAATGGAACTTAGTGCAGAGAGGGCTCCATTTGCCGCATCCGACACCGGAAACCTGGTTTCCTCGTCGCTGCCATTGATGCTCATGCCGTATCTGTTGCAGGAAGTCTCCAATCCAAAGCGGATATTGCTGAGCGGCTTTGGAGTCGGCCTGTCCTGGGCCACGATGTTGATTGAAAGAGCAGGGCCAGTTGATGACGTCGCTTGATCTTCAAAGTTTCGCGAAAGCTGTGGCCGATGGCGTCCGCAGGCAACGCAAGGCGCCAAGCATGACGGTTGATGTGGGGCAATCTTTCGGCGCTCTCGGGCTCGACTCCCTCGATGTCATGAATATGGTTCTCGAAGTGGAGTCAACGCTAGGCATCAATTTCGGTGAGATCGATATCGGGGAGGATGACACGACCGAAACTTTCCTTGCCAAGGCGAGCGCAAAGGTCGCTTCTGTGTAATGGGGAAGCCCGCCGTAACCATCGTTGTTCCGGTCTACAATTCGGTAGAGTCACTCCCGCTTCTCGTTTCGCGCGCAGCACATGCGCTTGACCCGCTTGCTCAGTGGCAGGTGATCTTTGTCGACGATCGGTCACCCAACCTTAAGACCTGGCCTTGCCTGTCGAAGCTGACCGAGACCTATAGCAATGTCGGGGCCGTCCGATTGCTGAAGAATCGTGGACGAGCGGCTGCGGCTTTCTGCGGCATTTCACATGTCTGCTCATTGAATTCCGACGCGGTCGTAGTTGTGATGGATGATGATCTGCAGCACGATCCAGCAGACATTCCGCGAATGCTCGCCGCGCTGGAAGACGATCCTGAAGCTGATGTGGTGCTGGCGCAATTCGCTGTCAAAGAGCATACCGCGCTCGCGCGCATGGGGAGCTGGCTGAAATCACGCATTGATCGCTATTACTATGGGCTGCCCAGCGACATCCAGCTGACATCTTTCGTTGCCCTAAAGCCACGTGTTGCAGCTGCGCTGGACTGCATGCAGCCCTCCTTTCCGTTGTTTGGTGCGCAGCTGCTGAAGGTTGCGGGCTCGTTTCGCGGGCTCGCATGCGTCCATGGTCTGCGGCATGACGGTGCGGTGACTTTCACCTTCAGAAAACGTTTGAGCTTGTTTGCAAGAATCCTGTTTTCCGACACGATCATGATTTTGCGACTGTTCGCCTACGCGGGCATGATTATCGCCACTACGGCTCTGCTTGTTGGTGTCTTTTTCGCCGCTCACAAACTTGTCAGTAACCAGACATTGGTCGGCTGGACGTCGCTGCTGGTGACAACCATTCTCTTGGGCGGTCTTAACATGTTTTTGTGCGGGTTGATCGGGATCAACATCGTGCGCACCAAGGAAAACGTCGAGCGTCTGCCGGCATGGATTGAGCGCGAAGCCGTCGGTATTGCGGCGAGCCACTATCGTGAGATGAACGGCGTGTATTCTCAAGGTCAAAACTCTTAGCTTGAATCATCCCTGAATCTAACCAGTCATTCTACGAAAGATCTGGTTGTCGAACCGAATGGGCTGTCACTAGTGCAGCAATTGAACGTGCAAGTCTCGGATAGGGCATCCCGCAAGGGTATCATATTGGCTGGAGGGGCGGGAAATCGTCTCCTGCCGCTAACCCGTGGGACCTCGAAGCAACTGCTGCCCATCTTCGACAAGCCGCTGATCTATTATCCGATTTCCACTCTAATTATGGCTGGAGTGCGAGATATTCTTGTTATCACTACTCCCGATGATAGCGCGGCCTTTGGCCGGCTGTTGGGAGACGGTTCGCAGTGGGGCATTCATTTTTCCTATGCCACTCAGGAGCATCCTCGGGGTCTTGCCGATGCTTATCGAATAGGTCGAGATTTTCTCGACGG
Organism: Tardiphaga sp.; assembly: GCF_044340795.1. Lineage (GTDB taxonomy): Bacteria > Pseudomonadota > Alphaproteobacteria > Rhizobiales > Xanthobacteraceae > Tardiphaga. Next base: position 315 of record NZ_JBIISY010000116.1, on the reverse strand, counting down.
CGCGCCCAGCGTGCTGATTCTCGGGGATAACATCTTTTTCGGACACGGTCTGCAGGCGCTTATCGATCGTGCTGTCGACAGTGCTTGCGCCACCATTTTCGCAAGTCTTGTACGTGATCCGCGTCAGTTCGGCGTAGTAGAGTTGGATCAGAAGCGCCGCGCACTGTCGATTGAGGAGAAGCCGGAGCATCCACGATCCCCTTGGGCCGTTACCGGACTCTATTTTCTTGATGGTAATGCGTGCGACTACGCCAACGATGTAGTTCCTTCGGCGCGCGGGGAGCTTGAGGTCGTTTCTATTTTGCAGCGCTATCT
>NZ_JBIISY010000356.1:0-4481 GCF_044340795.1 Tardiphaga sp. | reverse complement strand
CGGCTCGCCGCTGCTCACCTGGCACATCAAGTCCACCACCAAGGCGCAGCAGGGCCTGTATGAATACGACGCCGTTTCGCGCCTGCGCGACAGCCAGCTCGGCGACCCCCGCGTCTCGAACATCGCCAACTACATCAAGCGCGGCAAATTGTGGGAAGCCTTCACCCATGCCGAACGCCCGGTGCTGCTGATCGACGAGATCGACAAGGCCGACATCGAATTCCCGAACGACCTCCTGCTCGAACTCGACCGCATGGAATTCCATGTCTATGAGACGGGCGAGACGATCAAGGCCGCCAAGCGCCCGGTGGTGATCATCACCTCGAACAATGAGAAGGAACTGCCGGACGCGTTCCTGCGCCGTTGCTTCTTCCACTACATCAAGTTCCCCGAAATGGAGACGATGAACCAGATCGTCGAGGTCCATTTCCCGGGCATCAAGCAGCGGCTGGTCGCCGAGGCCATGCGCATCTTTTTCGAGGTGCGCGATGTGCCCGGCCTGAAGAAGAAGCCATCCACCTCGGAACTGCTCGACTGGCTGAAACTGCTGGTCAATGAGGACATGTCACCCGAGCAGCTGCGCGAACGCGACCCGCGCAAGCTGATCCCGCCGCTGCATGGCGCGCTGCTCAAGAACGAGCAGGACGTGCACCTGTTCGAACGGCTGGCCTTCCTGAATCGCCGCGAAGTCTGATCGCTGCATACAGAGCAATTGGAAAACCGCCCAATTGGGCGGTTTTTTAGTACCAATCTCAGCCAATAGGGGCAGTTTCAGTATACATTATCGCTTCCAATCCTACGGGTTTCCGCAGTAACATCCTTCCAAACCGCCATTCTGTATACAGGCGGAACGCCAACTGGCGATGAAGGACACCGATGCCCGCCTCATTCCCGATGAACGCCTGGTACGCCGCTGCCTGGGATGTCGACATCAAGCGGCAGCTGTTTCCGCGCACGATCTGCGGCAAGCATGTGGTGATGTATCGCCGCGCCGATGGCGGGGTCAGTGCGCTGGAAGACGCCTGCTGGCACCGGCTGGTGCCGCTCTCGAAAGGGCGGCTCGAAGGCGACACGGTCGTCTGCGGCTATCACGGACTGAAATACAACGCGCAGGGCCGCTGCACCTTCATGCCCTCGCAGGAAACCATCAATCCCTCCGCCTGCGTGCGTTCCTATCCCGTTGTCGAACGGCATCGTTATGTCTGGCTGTGGATGGGCGATCCCGCCCTCGCAGACCCCGCGCTGGTGCCGGACCTGCACTGGAACAACGACCCAGCATGGGCGGGCGACGGCAAGACCATCCATGTGAAATGCGACTATCGCCTTGTGCTCGACAATCTCATGGACCTCACCCACGAGACCTTCGTGCATGGCTCCAGCATCGGCAACGACGATGTCGCCGAGGCGCCGTTCGATGTCAGTCATGGCGACAAGACCGTGACGGTGACTCGCTGGATGAAGGGCATCACCGCGCCGCCCTTCTGGGCTGCGCAATTGCAGAAACCGGGCCCGGTCGATCGCTGGCAGATCATCCGCTTTGAACTCCCCTGCACCATCGCCATCGATGTCGGCGTAGCGCCTGCCGGCACCGGCGCACCGGAAGGCGATCGCTCGCAGGGCGTGAACGGTTTCGTGCTCAACACGATCACGCCGGAGACAGCGACCACCTGCCACTATTTCTGGTCGTTCCAGCGCAACTACCGCCGCGACGAACAGCGACTGACCACCGAGATCCGCGAAGGCGTTGCCGGCATTTTTCATGAGGACGAACTGATCCTCGAAGCGCAGCAGAAGGCGATGGACGAGAATCCCGACCGCATCTTCTACAATCTCAATATCGACGCCGGCGCCATGTGGGCGCGGCGCCTGATCGATCGCGCGATCGCGCAGGAGACCGGGCCTCGGCTGCAGGCGGCGGAGTGAGAGCATGAGCGACCGCGACTCCGAACGCTCGGTATCCCAGACCGTTCGCGCGCAGCTCGCCTTGCGCGACATGATCCTGTCGGGCCAGCTGCGCGCCAGCGAACGCATCTCCGAACTACAGGCCGTGGAGATCACCGGCGTGTCGCGCACGCCGGTGCGGCTGGCGCTGGTGCGTCTCGAAGATGAAGGATTGCTGCAGGCCATTCCTTCCGGCGGCTTCATGGTGAAGGCGTTTTCCGAACGCGATATCCTCGACTCCATCGAGCTGCGCGGCACCATGGAAGGACTCGCAGCCCGCTTCGCCGCCGAGCGCGGCGCCAGCGCTCGCCATCTCGAGCCGCTGAAGGAATGTCTGTCGGATCTGGACCAACTGGTGCGGCAAGATCCGATTTCGGTCGAAGCTTTCTCGGCCTATGTGACCTTGAACGCGCGCTTCCACGCGCTGCTCACCGAATTGTGCGCCAGTCCGCCGGTGGTGCGCCAGATCGACCGCGTGGCGGCCATGCCCTTCGCATCGCCGAGCGCTTTCGTGATGGCGCAATCAGCGCTGCCGGAAGCCCATCACATCCTGCTCATCGCGCAGGAGCATCACCGCATCGTGGTCGATGCGATCGAGAACCGCGAAGGCGCGCGCGCCGAGGCGATCATGCGCGAACATGCGCGGCTCGCCGTGCGCAATCTCCGCCTCGCGCTGCGCAACCGCACCAATCTCGATCTGCTGCCCGCGCTCGCACTTCTGACGTCAGCATCGACGGATTGACGGAGGCCCCATGCGCTTTGCAGATCACTGGATGGGGTGCCGCGTCGAAGCGACGCGCGATCTCACCCCGCATATTCGCGAGATCACGTTGAGACCGGATCACGCACTCCCTTCCTATCCGCTCGGCAGCCACATCAATATCGGCCTGCTGATCGATGGCCAGCCGCAGATACGATCCTATTCGCTGGTGGGCGAACGCCGCGACGACATGCTCCGCATCGCGGTGCGGCTCGCACCTGACAGTCGTGGCGGCTCCAAGGCCATGTGGGCGCTGCAAGCCGGCGCACGGCTCGAAATGTCCAGCCCGTCGTCGCTCTATGAGATCGACTGGACGCGCGGAACCTATTGCCTGATCGCCGGCGGCATCGGCATCACGCCGATCACCGGCATTGCCGCAACACTTCGTGGCAAGGCGGCCGATCTGGAGCTGCATTATGCGACGAGATCCCGCGACGAAGCCGCATATCTCGATGAACTCCAGACGCTGCTCGGTGATCGCCTGACCGTTCACGCGAGCGATGAAGGCATGCGGCTGGATTTCACCGCGACATTCGCAGCATTGCCGCCCGGCGCCATCGCCATCCTGTGTGGTCCGATGCGCATGCTGGAAGCGGCACGGCGCGCCTGGCACGACGCCGGCCGCACACCTGCCGATCTGCGCTACGAGACCTTCGGCTCCAGCGGCCTCCTGCCCACCGCCGAATTCCGCGTCCGCCTCAAGGATAGCGATGCGGAGATCGTGGTGCCGCAGGGGCGTTCGATGCTTTTAGCGCTCAACGACGCCGGCTTCGAGGTGATGTCGGACTGCGAGCGCGGCGAATGCGGCGTCTGCGCCATCGACGTTCTCGCTGTCGATGGCGAGATCGATCACCGCGACGTCTTCTTCAGCGATCACCAGAAGAGTGGCAATGCCAGGATCTGCCCTTGCGTGTCACGCGTGGTCGGCACGGTGACCGTGGATACGCTGTATCGGCCCGACGCGATCTGACGTCATGCCTTGCTGCGCAGCGCCGCGAGCAGCGAGGTGATGGCGAGCACGATGACGACAGCGCCATAGACATAGGCGACGACTGCCAGGCCGACGAAAGGCACCGACACGCCGGCCGCCAGCGCCGGCAGGCTGAAGGCCAGATACGAGATCACGTAGAATGTCGCCAGCAGGCCGGCGCGCTGATGCGCTTCGGCAGTCGGCAGCAAGGTGCTGAGCACGCCCGCAAAGGACGAACCAAAGCCGATGCCGGCGATCGTCGTTCCGAGGAACAGCGTAGCCGTGCTGTGTTGCTGAATGCCCAGCAGCGTGACGGCAACTCCCAGCGACAGGCTGATCGTGCCGATCACCAGCAAGCGCCGCGCCGGCAAATGCCGCAACACGCCCACTGACACCGCCCCCGTGAGCATCAGTACCGCCACGACCACACCACCGACCCATGGCGCGCTGACGCCCATGGTCACCGCAACGATTGTCGGCATCAGTGACAGATAGAAACCGCCCAGCGCCCAGCTCGCAATGGTCGCCGGCGCCACCAGCAGCAAGGCCGCGCGGGACTGGACTGGCACACGCACATTGGGACGCAAGGATGCAAGCGCGCCCGGCTTGCGCGAGACCGTCTCGGGCATGAACCACAGCAGCACAATCAGCACCGCGGTGATCGCGAACAGGACTTCATATACAAGATGAAAAGGATCCGGCGCGAAGGTCACCAGCAGTCCGGCGCCGAGCGCGCCGACCATCAGGCCGATGAACGCACTGACGCTGTTGAGCAGCGGCCCGCGCTGGCGGTCGCTGTCGAGAATGGCA
>NZ_JBIISY010000115.1:0-18984 GCF_044340795.1 Tardiphaga sp. | reverse complement strand
ATAGGGGAACCCGGCGCCTGATGTGGCGGCTGGGCTCCTGGGGCATTGTTGCCGTCGGCGCCGTCACGGTTGCCGTTCTGGCGAGCCAGTACGAGATCCAGCTGCGCCGCGACCAGTTCGCGGCATCGGATGCGCTTGGGCGGCAGGCGCAGCAAATCCAACAACTCACCAGAGAGGCACAGGCCGAGAATCGCCGCCTGTCGCAAGCCATCGACACGTTGAACAGCGATCGCGATCGCCTGTTCTCACGGGTGACCTCTGTCGAAAAGGGGCTGGAATCGGCCACCGGATCGATCCAGGCGCGGCAGCTCACACCTCTTGCGCCTCCGCGGGAGCCCGCTCCGCAGATCGCCGCACCGGCGACCCAGCCTGCGCCCGCGGCGGCGGCGGACATAAAGACCACGGCCGCGCCCGCGGACTTGCCGAGCATCCCTGCCAAGCCGCTCGTCAGCCCCACCTCCGACACGACGGCGACGACGCTTGCCGACCCCAAGATCGCTCCGAGCACGGCGTCCTCCGTCGAACCGACAGCGCCGAAGGCCGACGCCAGGCCCACCTCCGAACTCGCCATAACCTCCACCGCCGAGACCCAACCCGAGGCACCGAAAGCGCTGGAACCGGCCCCGCCGGTGCTGTTGGCCGCCATTGCCCCCGCAACGGCCGAAGTGGCGACGCCAGTCGCCCGGACCGAATTCGGGGTCGACCTCGGCACCGCCAATTCCATCGATGGCCTGCGGGCGCTTTGGCGCGGGCAGTCGCGGCTGCCGGCCTTGAGCGGCCTGCGCCCGATCATCGTCGTACGGGAACGCAGCAACGGCCTCGGCATGCAACTCCGTCTCGTCGCCGGACCGCTGACAGATGCCGCCGCTGCGGCACGCATCTGCGCCACCCTGGCGGAGAACAAGCGCGCTTGTGAAACCTCGGTCTTCGACGGACAGCGTCTGGCTCTGCAGAACGAGGCTGCCCCAACCGTGCGTCCGGCTGCGCCGACGCCGGCCGCCAAGCCGCAACGGCCGCCTCAGCGGCGCGCAGCGCCAAAGCCGGAACCAACCCCAGCCCCAGCGCCTGCCCCGGAAGTAAGGTCGGAACAGCCATTGCCGAGGCCGGTGGAAGAAGCACAGGCGCAGGCGCCACGTCCAAGCCCGTCACTGTCCACGCTACTCGGCTTCAGTCGCGAGTAGAAAGAATTGTGATGGCAATATCTTGCAGCCGGAAGCTGAGGTAATGTCTACGCGACACTCCAAACGCGACCGCTTGCCGGCTTGTTCATCGCCCCGAACCGCAGCATAGTCAGGACCATGAAAAAAGATCCGTTCCGCCTAAGCCCATATGAAGTCCAGTGGTTGCTCGTCGTCGGCTTCGCGGCCGTCGGCTACGCCGTTTACCTGCGCTACATGGCCATCGAAATGTCCACTGTCGCACTCGCTTGCGACGCAGGCTCCCAGACCATGCTGTGCAAGAGCCGGCTGGTGGCGACCTATCTGTTCAAGAATTCGGTGTTTGGCATCGCCGCAATCGTGATTGCGACCCTCAACCTGTTGCGTCCGTCGATCGTGCTGATCACCGGCGCCGTCATCGCCGCCGGTTTCGGGATCGTGCTCTACAACATCGCCCTGTCGGGCATCGCGATCGGCCTGCTTATCCTTGGATTTTCGCGGCCCGCGCCCGCCACAGCGTGATCGCGAACAGCAGATAGATCGCGCAGGTCCATAGCGACTGCCAGTTATCCGGCCCCTCGTTGAAGCCGATATAGACCAGCGAAGCCACCAGCAGACCAGCAAAGGTGGCTTCGGCAATCGGGCGCGCACCTTCGGCGCGCCGGTTCACCGTCATCAGGCCGGCAAACGGCACGACCGCCATGGTCAGGGCGGCGAACGGGAAATCCCGATAGCGCGGATCGAAGACGAAGCCGAGCGCGGTCTGGGCAGCGATGAGTGCAGTGACGATCAAGGTCAGGCCGAGCAGAACCGTGGTGAAGCTGCGGTTGAGATACGGGCGCGGCCCCATCAGTTCCAGGAATGTCGGCAGCGAGCGTCCCGACATGGTCGCATAGGCACAGAGCAGCGGCGACAGGATGCCGGCAGCCAGCAAAGCTCCCCACTGGATCCATCGACCGATGCTGTAGCTCTCATACAGCAGCTTGTCGGCCGCGACGCCCAGTAACGTACCGGCAACCGTCGCCGAGACGGCCACCGTCAGCCAGGCCGAGAAACGCGGCGTCCACGGCTTGCGGCGCAGTGTCAGCATGCCGGTCAGGAACACCAGCACGCTGAGGCCGAGACCGAGGCCCATATGCAGCTTCCAGGCGGGATAGTTGCTGATCGGCACGCCGGCCGGATATTTCAGCGCGCGCGCGTCGGCGTCGTAGAGACCCCAATAGCCGCCCACAGTGCCTTCGAGATCGCGCTTCCATGGCTGGTCATAGGCCTCGATCAGGTTGACGCGAAAACCTTCGCGCTTTGCGAGATCAAGGATGTCCGACACCACTTTCGCCTGGTTGTCGCGTGACGGCAGCGCGCCGTCGCGCATCCGGCCCGCGCTCGGCCAACCGGTCTCGCCGATCAGGATCTCCTTGCCCGGGAAGGCAACGGCGACACGCTTGCGGATCGAATCGACATGCGTCGCGGCATTCTTGGCGCGAATCGGAATGTCCTCCCAATAAGGGAGAATGTGGATGGTGACGAAATCGACGACGTCGTAGAGCTCGCGATTCTTCAGCCAGAATTCCCAGACATCGGCATAGGTCACGGGAAGCTTGCCGACCTGCGCCTTCGTGGACCGGATATTGGCGACCAGATCCGCGGCCGTCATCTCGCCACGCAGCAAGACCTCGTTGCCGACGATGACGCCGGTGATCACGTTCGGATAGCGCTTGGTCAGATCGACCACGCCCGCGATCTGCGCTGCGTTCTTCAGGCGGTTGCTGCCAAGCCAGACGCCCTGCAGCACCTTGAGCCCGACTTTGCCCGCCAGCTCCGGCACCTGGTCCAGGCCATTGTCGATCGAATAGGTGCGCACGCATTTCGAGATCTGGGCAAGCTGCGCCATGTCCGCCGCGATCTGCTCCGCCGGAATGATGGCGGTCGAGTTCAGCGGGGTCTGTTCGCCGCGGAACGGCGCATAGGACACGCATTCCAGCTTGTCGGCCGGATCGATCGGGGCACGCACAAGTGCAATAGGCGTGGCGAGCCACCACCACACCGCTGCGATCGTACCGAGTGAGATTAGGAGAAGCGCCAGCGGCGTACGGTAGGAAATTGGTTCCGTCCTCCAAAAGACGTCCGTCGATTAGCTTGTCGCCGCCGTTCTGCCAAGTGCGCCAAAATAGCGATCCGGTGAATGTCCCATCCTCACGCCATGGAAATGAGACGAACTTCGGACGTTCTGGACAAAATTGAAAATACCCGTCATGGGATTCACTTGAGGTCTTCGCCGCAATGGAGACCCATTTGCACGTCATCTGGCGACAGCGTCAGAGGGCTGACTGCCAACTTTATCGGGGACTTTATGGGTCGACTGGTGTTCGGGTTCCAATCTGTGGTTCTGCGTCGTCTGGCCACGCCAGCAATCGCTTTGCTGCTCGGTGCAAGCGCTGTGATCGCGCCGGTCGGCACCGTTCTCGCCCAGGAGCAGAAGGCTGCGACCAGTGGCCCCACCCCCGCCGAAGTCGCCCGCGAAGGCCAGAAGCGCGCCGACGAGTTCGTCGAGGCGACTCAGGCCATCAACGGCCCGGCCGGCAATCCTGAATGTGTCTGGCTCGGCCGCCGCGTCGTCGTGCTGATGTGGCGCGACGATCTCGACACCGCTTTTCGTCATCTCGACCTTTATGACCGGTTCGGCTGCCCCGGTGGCCATGTGCAGGCGACGTTCCGCTGCCTCGTGAAATTCGGCCCGGCCATCGACCCGAAGGTTGCCGACAGCCTGAACCGTCACGTCCATGCCTGCTGGATCAACCCGAACGCAACGCCGCAGCCGGCGGCGCTGACCCAGCCTCCGGCGCCCGCACCTGCAGCTCCCGCTGCGCCGGCCGCGCCGCAGCCCGAGGCGAAGCCGGACGCCAAGCCGGCCGAAGCGCCGAAGTAACAATCGCCGATCGGGCGTGCTGTTTGAGATAGCAGCGCGCCCTCGCGTGTTTGAACGACCTGCCGCCCTCAAATCGCCATGGCGGCAGCTGAGTTGATTTCCGTGGCAGATGTCATCTGCCCGTCGCCACTGGCCGGACCTCGGGGACAGGTCCGCAGCCCGGCTTAGCTTCGCCCCGTGATGGTTTGGACGCGATGCGCGCTGTCGTCGCCGTTATTCTTCTCGTGACTGCCGTTCATGCCGGCCTTTGGGCGCTTCTCCGCGAGAAGCAGGACGCGCCCGACTTCAAGGGCATGATTCCGAGCCTGTCCTACGCACCGTTCGAAGGCACGGCACATCCGGACGTGGACAATATCCCGACCGTCGAGAAGGTCCGCGCCGACCTGAAGAAGCTCGCCACCATGACGCGGGCAATCCGTCTCTATTCGTCCACTGGCGGCGTCGAGATCGTGCCGGCGATCGCCAATGAATTCGGCCTCAAGGTCACGCTCGGCGTCTGGATCGACAAGAATGCCGACCGCAACGAGCGCGAGATCGTATCCGCCGTCGATCTGGCCAAGAAGAACTCGAATGTCATCGGTGTCGTCGTCGGCAACGAAACGCTGTATCGCGACGAACTCAAGATCGACGACCTCATTGAATATATCCGCAAGGTGAAGCGCCAGGTCACCGTGCCCGTCACCACCGGTGAAATCTGGAACATCTGGCGCGACAATCCGCAGCTGGCCTCCTCGGTCGATTTCATCGCCGCGCATATCCTGCCCTATTGGGAAAACTTCCAGGATACCCAGGCCGTCGACCAGGCCGTCTATATCTATGGCCTGCTGCGCGAGACCTTCCCCGGCAAGCGGATCGTCATCGCCGAATTCGGCTGGCCGAGCCAGGGTTACAATCTGCGCCGGGCCGAGCCGGGTCCGTTCAAGCAGGCCGTGGTGATCCGCAACTTCGTCACCCGCGCCGAGTCGATCGGCATGGACTACAACATCGTCGAAGCCATCGATCAGCCCTGGAAATTCTTCGAAGGCGGCGTCGGTCCCTATTGGGGCATGCTGGATGCCAATCGCGAGCCGAAATTCGCCTGGACCGGCCCGATCGTGAATCCGGCCTACTGGAAGAATGCCGGCCTTGCCCTCCTCGTCGGCATCCTGCTGTCGCTGCCGATCCTGCAGCTCGTCGCTCCCACCGCCATGCAGGCGCTGGTGCTGTCGATCGCGGCCAATGCCGTCGGGGCATGGGCGGCGCACATCTTCGCCTATCAGCAGACGCACTATTTCGTCTGGGGCTCGGCCTTCGCCCTGACCCTTGGCTGCATCCTGCTGATCCCGCTGATCCTGATCGCGCTGGCGCGTATCGAGGAAATCGCGGCCATCGCCTTCGGCCAGAAGCCGCTCCGCCTGCTGACGCCCGAACGCAGCGCGGCCCTGCTCGCGGCGGCCGATGCCGAAAAGAAATATCCGAAAGTGTCGATCCATATCCCGGCCTATCGCGAACAGCCGGAGATGCTGAAGCTGACGCTGGATGCGGTGGCGGCGCTGGATTACCCGAATTTCGAATGCGTGGTGATCATCAACAACACCCCGGATCCCGCCTACTGGCAGCCGATCCAGGATCACTGCCGCATGCTCGGCGAGCGCTTCATCTTCATCAATGCCGAGAAGGTGCAAGGCTTCAAGGCCGGCGCCCTGCGGATCGCCATGGACCGCACGGCGGCGGATGCCGAGGTGATCGGCATCATCGATGCCGACTATGTGGTGACGCCGAACTGGCTGAAGGCACTCGTGCCGGCCTTCAATGATCCCCGCGTCGGCCTCGTGCAGGCGCCGCAGGATCACCGCGACGAGAACACGTCGCTGATGCACTACATCATGAACGGCGAATATGCCGGCTTCTTCGACATCGGCATGGTCCAGCGCAACGAAGCCAATGCCATCATCGTCCATGGCACCATGTGCCTCATCCGTCGCGAGGCGATGGACATGGCCGGCGGATGGGCCGGCGACACGATCTGCGAGGATTCCGATCTCGGCCTCGCCATCATGCAGCATGGCTGGCTGACGCATTACACCCGCGAGCGCTTTGGCTATGGCGTTCTGCCGGACACCTACGAGGCCTTCCGCAAGCAGCGCCATCGCTGGGCCTATGGCGGCTTCCAGATCATCAAGAAGCACTGGCGCCGCTTCCTGCCGGGTGCGAGCCGCATGTCGCAGGAGCAGAAGCGCGAATTCGGCATCGGCTGGCTGAACTGGCTCGGCGCCGAGAGCCTCGGCGTCGTGGTGGCCATCCTGAACATCATCTGGGTGCCGATCATCGCCTTCGCAGACATCTCGATTCCCGACACCATCCTGACGCTGCCGATCATCGTCTCCTTCGTGGTCTCGCTGGCGCACTTCCTGATCCTCTACCGCCTGCGCGTGAAGATCGGCCTGTGGCAGATGCTCGGCGCCATGATCGCCGCCATGTCGGTGCAATGGACAGTGTCGCGCGCCGTGGCCGACGGCCTGATCAAGGACCACCTGCCCTTCACGGTGACCTCGAAGGGTGGCAAGTCGCGCAGCTCGATCGAATTCCAGGCGTTCTGGGAGGCCGTGATCGGCGTGCTGCTCTGGATCAGCGCCGGCGTGCTGGTGTTTGCCAATAGCGACAAGCAGGTCACGGAGATCTACATCTTCGCCGGGGTGCTGATCCTGCAGAGCCTGCCGTTCCTGTCGGCCGTGGCGATCGCGATTCTGGAAAACTCCCGTGCCAACCAGTTCAAATGGTGGACCGACACCACGATCCGCACCGCAGAGCTGATCGGAATCCGCGCCGTGCGGATGCCCCAGCTCGACATGAACCGGCCGGAAGCCCAGCGCGAGGCGCGCTGACCGCTTTCGCCGGACAGTTCATGTCCACAATCCGCGGCCTCGCCCTTGACCCCGGCGAGCCCGCCTTTTACACAGCCGGTCAACGCGATACGCTGCATTGCGGCTTCCATCGCGGCCGTGGCCGACCGGCCGTCCGCGCTCCCATGGAGCCGGTGTTTCCGGCAAGGCTGACTGAATCGGCATCTTTCGGGCGGGTAGCTCAGCGGTAGAGCATTCGACTTTTAATCGACTGGTCATGGGTTCGATCCCCATCCCGCCCACCATCAAATTCCTGATCTGCAAGACGGATTCATCTCGGCCCTCTCCGGCAGCTGGATTACCGGTGCCGAAGCCGCGGGCCTTGTGCCCGCCCGTAGGCGATCAGGACACAGACGAAGATACCAGCCGCCAGGCTCGTATGCCCGCTGAACATCACGAGGCCAAGGCCCCAGCCGCGCTGGGAGACCAGAACACCCAGAGCCGCCAACAGCGCCGCTGAGCCGGCGAGGCGCAGCATGCGTGTCGTGGCGGGTTTGAGCGCCTTGCCGAACAGGTCACGCTGCTGGCGCTGCGTGGCGCAGGCCAGCGCGGCGAAGCCGGCGAAGCTCAACATGAACGCAAGGAGATGGCTCATTCCGCCGCTCCGCTGGATGCAGCAGCCATCGCGGCCCGTCGCTCCGCCTTGCGCTTGGCCGGCACTCTGACCTGATGTCGCGCGGTGCGCAGCGCCAGTACGACATGCAGCGCAGCCAGGACCCAGCACATCAGGTCGATACCGGCAAAAATCCAGTCGCCTTGCGCAAGGCTATGCCAGAGCGGACGCTGCGTGGTGACGGCATTGAGGATGGGCAGCAAGGCCAGCAGCGCCGCTGCCGTCCATAGCTGCTCGATCCAGGCGGCCTTGGCCGGCCGAAGCACCGCATGCAGCAGCGTCGCTCCCCAGACGATGAAGAACAGGTCGACTTCCCAGTTCGAGCGGCCGGCCAGCGTGGTCGGCAGCAGGCGGTTGCCCCACATGAACGCGGTCATGGCGATGGACAGGCCGGCGATGCTCGCAATGTTCAGCCGCTCGACGAGGCGGAAGCCGAAATACGGACGCTGCGGATCAGGCAGCTTCTGGCGCCGCTTCACCGTCCACATCACGAGGCCGGTGCCTACCATCGCCGTGCCGGTGAAACTGACGAGGAAATACAGCCAGCGCGTAACGGTGTCGCTGAAGCGTCCGAGATGCAGCGCATAGAGGACGCCGCGCGTTTCAGCCGCGCCGCCCACCTGATCGCGGACCGACAGCAGCTTTCCGGTGGTGCCCTCGAATTCCATATATTGCGGGCTCATGGAGACGCGTCCGGGATCGCCGCGCGTCACCACCACGCGGGCAGCAGCATCGCCGGGATGCGAGACATTGACGCGACCGATATTGTCGTGGCCCCAACGCTCCTGCGCCTGCCGCACCATGGTCTCGACGGAGGCCAGCGGGACCTTCTGGCCGGTGGGCTTGCCCGACTGCGTGAAGGCGCTGAGCTCCGCCTGCATCTGCTGGCGTTCGGCCGGCGCCTTGATCGCCACCTGCCCGCCCCATGGCATATACATCGCCATCAGCGTCACGAGGCCGGTGTAAGTGATCATGGCGTGAAACGGCAGGCCGAACACCGACAGCGCGTTGTGCGCGTCGAGCCAGGATCGCTGACCCTTGCCCCAGCGGAAAGTGAAGAAATCGACGAAGATCTTCTTGTGCGTGATGACGCCGCTGATGATCGCGACCAGCATGAACATCGCGGCGATGCCGGCGAGCCATCTGCCCCAGACCACCGGCATGTAGTGGAACTGGAAATGGAAGCGGAAGAAGAATTCCCCGCCCAGCGTGTCACGCGCATTCACACGCTCGCCTGTGGCGGGATCGAAATGCGCCTCCGCGAAGCCGCGCTGGCCGGGCTCGCGTGGCGCCGTACGCCAGAAGGCATAGGCGCTGTTGTTGCGATCGTCGGGCAGACGAACACTCCATTGCGACGTTCCCGGCGCGATCTTCTCGAACCCGTCCGCGACACGCTGCGCGACGACGGCGGCATCGGGACGCTCGGCGAGACGCGCCAGTTCGGGCCGCGCCCATTGCGACAACTCGTCCTTGAAATAGGACACCGTCCCGGTCAGGAACATCGCATAGAGCACCCAGCCGAGCAGAAGGCCGACCCAGGTGTGCAGATCCGACATGCTCTGCCGGATGCCACGGCCCGCGCTGTTCTGATCGCTTTCGGTTGTCATGAACCAGACCTCGTCAGGACACCGACCACGCCGCCAGCCCCAATGGCACGGCGACAATGATCAGACCCATCCACGCCTTCAATGCGCTGCGCACGGCGAACACCCAGATGACCGCACCGGCATAAACGAGGAAACTCGCCAGCTGGCCGGTGATCACGGCCTGCACCTTGTTCATCGGCAAAGCCAGCACGGCGACACTGCTCAGCGCCGCCAGCGCATAGCCGCCGAACAGTGCGGCGACGATGCGCGAGACGAGCGGGCCAGTGGCCAGGACCCGATGAACAAGAACGTTCATTTTGCCGGAGACGGCGTGGCCGCCGGGCCCGCTGGCAGCGGCGACAGACCGTTGGCATTCACATAGGTCAACGTGGTGGCATAGCTGACGCTGTCATATTTCTCGGCGCCATTGGCGCCGGCACGCTCGCCCGCCGTGCGATCGTTGAAACTGACTTCGGCCACATAGGTGCCCTTCCAGGGCATGTCGAACTTCACCACGCCCTGCTCGTCCGTGTTGGCCTCCTTGGACCAGCCGGATTGCGTCACCAGCGTGACCTTGGTCTTGGCCTTGGGCTGATCCTTGAAGAACAGCTTGAATTCGCCGTCCTGCCCGGTCGGGACGAGATCGAGCACGAGCTTCGGCTTCTGCGCAGCAAAGCCCGTGATGAAGCGCGCCGCCGGGTAGTACCAGCCGGTGATCGGCTTGTCCTGCTGCTTGGACTGATACAGCGGATAGCTCGCGTCCTCGGCCACGATGCTGTCGCCCGACGCAGCCTTGAAAGGCAGCGTGAAACCACCCGCCGTCTTGGTCGCGTCCGACTTCTGCTCGCCCTTGGTTGCGATCAGCGTGCCGGTGACCTTGGCGAATTTGTCGAGCAGGCCCGGCGATGCCTCGCGAAGGTTTTCGCCGAACTCGCCGAAGCGCACGACCGCGTTCTGGCCGTCGGCCTGTTCGATCCAGATCTGGTGCGCCTGCGCGGTGGTGGCGGTTGCAAGCAGAGCGATGGCGGCAAGAGCAAGCTTCGTCATGACGGGCACCTCGAATTACGATGTGGCAGATTGAAACGATGAGCGCCGGGGCCGCAAGCGGCCCCGGCGATGTTCATGGCGTTACACGATCAGAAGCTGTCCAATTGCCCGACGGCTTCTGCGATCATGCTGCTTGCGATCAGAAATCGAAGGCAGCCGAAACGATGTAGGTGCGCGGATTGCCAACGGTCTGGAAGCCGCCGCTGGTGATCCAGTAGTTCTCGCCGGTGACGTTCTCGATATTGGCGCGGAACGTGACAGGCTTGCCGGTGAGCGCGGTGGTGGTGTAGCGCGCGCCGATGTCCAGACGGGTCCAGTCAGAGAAGCGCTGGTTCGGCAGGTTGGCGGTGGTGAGATAGGAGCCACCGGTGTAGATCACGCGGCCGTTGAGCGAGAGGCCGTAGACCCACGGCGTATCCCAATCGAGGCCGGCCGAGGCCGTCCAGTTCGGGATGCCGGCGGCATCGTTGCCGCGCTGGGCCGCAACGGCCGGGTTGGTCAGTTCAGGCTTGATATAGCTGACGCTGGCCAGACCGCGCAGGCCGGGTGCGATCAGACCATAGGCGTTGAACTCGACGCCGCGATTGCGCTGCTGGCCGTCATAAACGCGCTCGTTGAGGGCATTGGTGATAAGGCTGGGACGCATGATCTGGAACACCGCAGCCGTGGTCGTGATCGTGCCCCAGTCAACCTTGACGCCCGCTTCCTGCTGCTTCGACTTGAACGGCGCAAGCACCTGGCCGGCATTGGCGAAGCCGGCACCGATCACGGTGCCCTGGCTCAGACCTTCTGCATAGTTCGCGTAGAGCGAGACATTGTGCATCGGCTTGATCACGAGGCCGGCCATCGGCGACGTTGCAGCCGCATCGTAGCCACCGGTGAGCGCCCCCGTGACGGTGCTGAAGCTGTCCTGCTTCACCATCTGGTGGCGGGCACCAATGGTGAGCAGCACGCGCTCATCCAGAACCGACAGCGTGTCGGAGACCGCGACGCTCTGCAGCGTCACATCGGCAGCCTTGTTCGGCAAGTTGCGAACACCGGTGACCGGAGGGATGGCCGACGGATTGTAGATATTCGACGGCACCGACTGCGCCGCCGAGTTGGACACATAGGCGTTGCCGTTTTCCTGATTGTAGCCGGTATAGGCGACATTCACTGCGTGGCTGATGGCGCCGGTGTTGAACTTCGAGCGCAGGCCAACATTGCCGCTGACCGTCTTGCTGTAGGAGTCGTAATAGGCATCGAAGGTCTGGAAGTTGCCGAACTGGTCCACGCCGCCAGGGAAACCGGCCGGGCGCGAGTCAGGGAACGACTGTTCGTTCAGACCGTCGCGATAGCCGATGCCGGCATAGGCCGTCAGCGAGTCGGTCAGGTCATATTCGAGAGCCGACGCGATGGTGTTGTCGCGCTGCTTGAGAGATGTGCCCGGATACCAGTTGCCGCGCGCATCAGGCGGAGCCGGGATGAACGGCACGTTTGCATTGATGTTGATCTGCGGGCGGAA
This sequence comes from Tardiphaga sp., assembly GCF_044340795.1. Taxonomy (GTDB): domain Bacteria; phylum Pseudomonadota; class Alphaproteobacteria; order Rhizobiales; family Xanthobacteraceae; genus Tardiphaga. Next base: position 7,269 of record NZ_JBIISY010000115.1, on the reverse strand, counting down.
GTTGCGGGTGTCGTCGTTCTGCGAGATGGCATCGACGGTCCAGCGCAGGCGCTCGCCGCGATAGTCGATCCCGAGCGCACCAAGACCGGAACGCCAGTTGCCGCCATCGATGGTGGCTTCACCATTGCGCGCGACGCCGTTGAAGCGGACGCCCCATTCCTTGTTGTCGCCGTAACGCTGGCTGGTTTCCAGATGCAGGCCGTAATTGCCGGCGCTCATGAAGAACGGCGTCAGGCGCGCGAAAGGCACCTCGCCCGCGCGCTTGGTGGTGATGTTGATGCCGCCGCCCGCGCTGCCGCCCGGTGCCATGCCGTTGATCAGGGCGCCCGGTCCCTTCAGGACGTCGATGCGCTCGATGATCTGCGACGGCACGCGGCTGGAGGACACCAGGCCGTACAGGCCGTTCAGGCCGACGTCGCCGGAGCCGACGGTCAGACCGCGGATCGTGAACTCGTCGCTGAAGCCGTTGGCGCCGGTGGTCGCGCGCACGGACGCGTCATTGATCAGCGTGTCCGCAGCGGTGCGGCCCTGCTGGTTCTCGATCAGCTGCGCGGTGTAGTTCACGGTGCTGAAGGGCACGTTCATCGCGCTCTGGCTGCCGAGCAGACCGAGCGTACCGCCCGTAGCAACCTGACCACCCGCATAAGCCGGCACCGGTGCGCCAATGGTGCGGGTCGATCCGAGCGTCGAGGTCGGAGCGACCGGTTGCTGGTCAACGGGCTGACGGGGGGCGACGCGGGTTGCGCGCTGCGGCGCGGTACGCGTACGCGTCGCGCGCGTTGGGCGGGCACGCTGCTGCGGAGCATCCACGGACACTGGCGGCAACACGCTCGGCTGCGCGCTCTGCGCATGGCTCGACGACGCGCCAACACCAGTCAGGCAAAGCGAAACGACCCCCGTCGCCACGCCAAGACACAACTGGGTCCTGTAACTCTTCAAAATGCTCACGAAACGCCCCTAAGTTGACTTATTCCCGGCCTGACTAGGGAGTTTGACGATTGCAAGCAACGAAACGGTTTTAGAATAGATCAACGTTCTACGCATAACTCCGCAAACGCCTGTAGTTTTAGCGTTGCGCGACCGCACGGTTGTGCGACGCCTCTTGGACACCCCAATTCTCTGGCTGTGACAGTCGAGCGGGCTCTCCGGAATCGCGGATCTAACGCTCGGAGCGATAGCCGAGACGGGGCATCCCGTTGCCTGTTCCCGTCGACGTCCGACCTGAGGATGGCTCACATATTGATCTTGCGCTGATGGCGAAAAGCCTGCCATGACCTGCCTTTAGTCTTCAGCCTCAGATCATCGGACAGATTGCAATGCGGATTACCCTTGTCGGCTCCCGTCACTTCGGCGTCACGACCCTCGATATGTTGAAGAGCCACAAGGTCGAGATCATCAGCATCGTCGTTGCCGATGCCGAGGATCGCCTCGCCGCTGCCGCCAAGGCTGCTGGCATCCCGGTTACCGTGCAGGCCAACCCCAAGCTGGTCGTCGCCTCCGAGATCGCGGACGGCACCGACCTCATCATCACAGCCCACAGCCACGCCCGCATCGGCCAGGACGCCCTGGACAAGGCCAGGCTCGGCGGCATCGGTTATCACCCGTCCCTACTGCCACGGCACCGGGGAATCGCCGCGGTGGAGTGGACAATCAAGGAAGGCGACCCGATCGCCGGCGGCACCATCTATCATCTCGCCGATGTCATGGACGGCGGCGCCATTGCCGCACAGGAATTTTGTTTCGTGAAAAAGGGCGAAACCGCCCGCGAATTGTGGGAACGCGCCCTCGCCCCGCTCGGCTACAAGCTGCTCGGCGAGGTCGTCGATTATGCGATCAAAAACAATAGCTTGCCAGCCACATACCAGGACGAGCAATTCGCAACCAAGGCGCCCAAGCTCAACTGATCTCGCGAACTGGATGGAAATATTACCTGCCCCCCTGGAACAATCCGGGGGGATGTGCGTTGCAGCGACATAGGTGTTATGGGCTCACTGCGCACCGCACAAACTTTGGACACATTAAGCTCCAATAAGGCAGCCCATCACAACATCGAGGATTTGATTCAATGCGTTTCGACCGCATGCGCGTGTTCCTGTCCGTCTCGTTGCTGGCCGGTGCCACGCTTGCCGCCACTGCCCCTGCGTCCGCCCAGCATCCCTATGATGGTCTTTGGAACGTCACCATTTTCACGCAATCTGGAAGTTGCGACCGCACGGCCAGCTATCCGCTGACGGTGACTGATGGCCGGGTGTCTGCTCCCGGTGCCGAAGTCTCCGGCAAGATTGCCACATCGGGCGTCGTCCGCGTCGCGATCGGCCCTGCCTTCGCAAACGGCCAGCTCACCGGCAATGCCGGCTCCGGCAAATGGAATGGCGCCTCGAACGGCGTCCCCTGCAGCGGGCGCTGGGAAGCTTCTCGTCAATAACCCGCAGCCAGGAAAGCCTTCTATGAAAGTCGTCTCGATCTCTCCGCGCGCCCTTGCCCGGACCGCCGTCGTCGCTGCTGCCCTCGCAGTGCCGTCGCTCGCGGCCTTCGCCCAGTCCGCGCCGTTCGCGGGGATGGCCGGTGTATGGTCCGGCCAGGGCAACATCTCGCTCGACGACGGCTCCAAGGAGCGCATCCGCTGCAAGGCAACCTATGCCGTGTCCGGCGATGGCAATGGCCTCAACCAGTCCCTGCTCTGCGCCAGCGACAGCTACAAGTTCGAGCTGAAGAGCAATGTGAAGGCGAACGGCAACACGCTGACCGGCCAGTGGTCAGAGACCACCCGCAATGTCAGCGGCGAATTGCAGGGCACCTCCAGCGCCGGCAAGTTCAACGTCAATGTCTCCGCGCCGGGCTTCGACGCCAAACTGACCCTGACCACCACCGGCAACAAGCAGGCCGTGTCGATTTCCTCCGACGGTCAGTTCAAGGGCGTGAACATCACGCTGAACCGCAGCTAAGCGGATCAGCTCATCTGCCTAACGGACCCCGGTCGCCACGCGGCCGGGGTTTTGTTTTTCGCGGGAGTGCCGTGCTGCATCCGCCCTCCTGTTTCGCATCGCTGCCGCTGCAATTCCGTCCATTGCCAAGCATCGCCCTCGTCGATACAGCCTGCCACAGAGGTAACGCCGGCCATAACGGCACATGCCCAGCAGGACACCGCCCGCGTCCATGACCGCCCACCCTCCGTCGACACTTCGCGCCGCGCTCTGGATGTCCGGCTGGCTGTTGCTGATGCTGTTCGTCGCAATCGGCGGACGCGAAACCTTGCGCGACCTCAACGTCTTTCAGGTGATGGAAATCCGCTCGCTGTTCGGCTTCGTCTTCCTGACGCCTATCATTCTGCTGAATGGCGGATTCAGAACGATGGCGACGGCACGGCCGGTCGCGCATGTCACGCGTAACCTCGTCCACTATGCTTCGCAGCTCGGCTGGTTCTACGCGCTGACGCTGATCCCGCTCAGTCAGCTGGTCTCCATCGAATTCACCATGCCGATCTGGATCGCCATCATGGCTGCGATCTTTCTCGGTGAACGCATGACGTTGCTGAAGATCGTCGCCATCGTGCTCGGCCTCATCGGCGTCGTGGTCATCGTCCGCCCGACCGCCGGCGAGATCAATGTCGGGCAACTGGTGTCGCTTGCCTCGGCTTTCGGCTTCGGTATTTCCATCACGCTGATCAAGTCGCTGACGCGCACCGACAGCGCGCTCAAGATCATCTTCTGGATGATCGTCGTCCAGTCGATCGCCGGGATCGTGCCTGCCATCGCCACCTGGCAGTGGCCATCGGCCTATGTGTGGTTCTGGCTGGTCATTGTCGGCTTCTGTGGCACCTTCTCGCACTTCTGCATGGCGCGCGCGATGCTCTATGCCGATGCCACGGTGGTGGTGCCGATGGACTTCCTGCGCGTGCCGCTGAGCGCCGCCATCGGATGGTTACTATACTCTGAACGCCTCGACATGTTCACGCTGCTCGGTGCCGCGTTGATCCTCGCAGGCAATACGCTGAACCTGCGCAGTCCCGCCCCGCGTCCCGCCGCGGCCAGCAGCTGAGTTCCGGTCCGATTTTATTCGCATAGTGCGCGTCCCGTCATTTTGGCGGTTGCGGGTAGTTGCTATTTTGTCCGTCGCCAATCGGTCATCCGACCGGATTCGATGGGGGAGATTTGCCGTGCGCCAGCTCGTATTCGCCTTGTCTGCGCTGTCCGTCTTTTTCAGCGCCGATGCGGCGCTCGCCGACAAGCGCGTCGCATTCGTGGTCGGTAACGGCGCCTACAAGAATGTCGATCCGCTGCCGAACCCGCCGATCGACGCCAAGGCGATGGCGAGCACGCTCCGCAATGTCGGCTTCGAGGTGATCGAAGGTTCCAATCTGACACGCGACGGCATGACCGAGCGGCTGCTCGAATTCGGCCGCAAGGCGCAGGGCGCCGATGTCGCCCTGTTCTTCTATGCCGGGCATGGCATCTCGGTGAACAACATCAACTACCTTCTGCCCATCGACGCCAATCTGAAATCCGAGATGGACGTCAAGCTCGGCGCCGCCATCAATGTCGAGACCACGCTGGAACAGACCATGGGCGACGCCAAGGTCAAGCTGGTGTTCCTCGACGCCTGCCGCGACAATCCGTTCGCTGCAAAAATCCGCTCAAGCGGCACGGCAACGCGCAGCGTGGCGGTATCGTCGGGTCTGGCCGAAATGAAGTCGGGCGAAGGCACGCTGATCGCCTTTGCCACCAGCCCGGGCCAGACCGCGCTCGATGGCAAGAGCGGCGGCAACAGCCCGTTCACCCGCGCATTGCTCACCAACATCACCGCGCCCGGCGCCGAGATCCAGCAGGCCATGACGAAGGTCCGCGCGCAGGTGCAGGATGAAACCAACAAGGGCCAGCTGCCCTGGGGCCACACCAATCTGATCGGAGCCGTCTATCTCAATCCGGATGTGCAGACGCAGGTCCAGGTGGCTGCCGCCACCCCGACCGCCACCATGCCGGCAACCGCCGTGGCCGGCTCCGATGTGGAGCTGGAATTCTGGCGCTCGATCAAGGACAGCAATCGCCCCGAGGAACTCAACGCCTACATCACCATGTATCCGAACGGTCAGTTCAAGCCGCTCGCCCTCGCCCGCATTGCAGCGCTGCAGGAGGCCGCTACGGCGCCGCGCACGGCGACGCCGGGCGTCGACAAGGCTGCGTTCACCGAACAGGCCAGCCAGCTCACTGAAGACAAGATCGGTCTCAACCAGGCGAAACGCCGTGACGTCCAACGCCGCCTCAACGGCCTCGGCTTCGACACCAAGGCCACCGGCACCTTCGATGCCGGAACCCGTGGCGTGATCACCCGCTGGCAGGCGGCGCGCGGCTACCCGACCTCGGGCTATCTCAACAAGGTGCAGCACACGGCCCTGCTTGCAGAGCCCGTCACCCTGGCAGAGGAGCCGGCACCCGCGCCGAAGCCGGTGCAACGCCGTCAGGTGCAGCAGACGTTCGATGAAGCGCCGCCGCCCGCCGCCCGCCGTCAGGCCGCCCCGGCGCCGGCTGTCGACCCCGCTTTGCCGGGCCGTTTCATCGGCGGCGTCGTGGGCGGCTTCCTCAATCGCTGATGCAGCGAGACGCCCGGGGCCGCGGAGCTACTTGCCCGCGGCCTTACGCAATGCGTCATTGATCCGGTCCTGCCAGCCGGGACCGCCTTCCTGGAAATATTCGAGCACGTCCTGATCAATCCGCAGCGACATCAGTTCGCGGACGCCCGGAACAGCGACCTTTTTGACCGGCGCCTCGACTACAGGAGCCGTCGCCTTCTTGAAGGCCGCCTCGGCCTCGCTGCGGGCGTCCTTGGGGCGGCGTGGTGTCTGGGCCATGGCTGCGAATCCTTGCAAGGCGTGATGCTCCCCGAGAGCTAGGACAAGGCCCGCACAATTGCCAGCCGGTAAGACACCGCTAGGCAGCCGCTTCGTCGCTGCAATGGGCGTATCGTCGCGCCTGCCCCGGTCGGTTACACAACGTGCAGATTCCAATGTTACACATTGCAAGCTCGGCGCTGCGACGCAGCGGCGCGCATTGCACAATCCCGAGCGTCGCTGCATCGCAAAAGCGCGACTGGAATATCACCAGATCAACGCATTTGTGTTGCGATGGGGTCAAACAAATCGGTTCAGGTCCGACAAATCAGGATAGTCTACTTACGGGTCAACCCAGATGGTGAAGGAGGTCACGATGGCAGCTTCTGCTGAAATCCGCACGACCACAACATCCCATCAGACGACGTCGGTCACGACACCGCGCGCTGTCGATCTTCCGACCTGCCCGGTCTGTGCCGACAGCATGATTGCAGCGGAGTCCTCGGCGTTTCTTGCCGACAACGTCGTCAGCCATCTCTGGACCTGCGACACCTGCGGCTACGGCTTTGTGACGAACCATACGGTCAAGAAGATCGCGTGCAGCTGATTGCGCAACAATGCCAAACCGACACGGCTGCCGCGCGACGCAACGTGTCCCAATGGCGTTGCTCGGTCTCATATCCGAGATCGAGGATTCTCATTTTTGAGATCGCAGGCGTGATCGAGCCGCGCATCAGCTCGAACACACCATGTAATAGGCCTGTTTCCCGCAGCGTTCCGCACTAGCTGCGCTGGCACACCGCTTGCTCCCTTCTCCATGAACGCGCGCAAGACGCGTCAGATCGTCTCAACCGATTGGAGAGGAAGCAGCCATGAAGATTGGATATTTTACCATGCCATCGCATCCGCCGGAGTGCGGATTGAAGGAAGGGCATGACTGGGATCTGCAGGTGATCCGCTGGGCCGATGAACTCGGCTATCAGGAAGCCTGGATCGGCGAGCATCACACTGCACCGTGGGAACCCCATCCCTCGCCCGACCTCCTGCTCGCGCAGGCATTCCTGCAGACCAAGAACATCCGCCTCGGCCCCGGCGGCTTCCTGCTGCCCTATCACCATCCCGCCGAACTCGCCAATCGCGTCGCCATGCTCGATCACCTGTCGGAAGGCCGCTTGAATTTCGGCGTAGCCGCATCGGGCCTGCCGAGCGACTGGGCGATGTTCAATGTCGATGGCATGTCTGGCCAGAACCGCGACATGACGCGCGAGGCACTCGAGATCATCCTGAAACTATGGACCGACGATGCGCCGTGGACGCATACCGGCAAATACTGGACGGTGACCAAGCCGGACGTCATGTTCGACTTTCTCAAGCCGCACATCAAGCCGATCCAGGCGCCGCATCCGCCCATCGCCGTGGCCGGTTTAAGCAAGGGCTCCGACACG
>NZ_JBIISY010000114.1:0-19069 GCF_044340795.1 Tardiphaga sp. | reverse complement strand
ACATTGTCGGCGCACGGCATGGTTACTTCACGGGCCCGGAAGACGAGATCGCCGCCTGCGACGCCATCGCCGCGCTGCGCCCGGATATCCTGTGGGTCTCGATGGGCGTGCCGCATGAGCAGAAATTCGTGCTGCGGCACCGCCAGCGGCTGGCGTCCGTCGGCGTGATCAAGACCTCCGGCGGGCTGTTCGACTTCCTCGCCGGCCGCAATCCACGCGCGCCGATGTGGATGCAGAAGGTCGGGCTGGAATGGCTGTGGCGCGTGATGATCGAGCCGCGCCGGCTCGGCTGGCGCTACATCAAGACCAATCCGCTGGCGATCTATCTGTTGCTGCGCAATCCGCGCTGAGCAGCGTCAGGCCGACTGCCGCTGCTGCGCCTGGGCGCCGAGTTCGCTGAACACGATGCCCGCCAGCCGGCGCTCCGCACCATTCAGCACGGCGTTCATCTGCTGCAGGTATTCGCTCGACGGACGGTGATCGGGCACGGTGACGAACAGGCCATCCACGGCGCCAAGCACATGGCGATCTGCCGGTGTCGGCGGCAAGGACGGTCCATCCAGCACGATCAGATCATATTGCCCGCCGCGGCGTGCCGTCTCCAGTGCCGTCCACACGGCCTGATCACCGCTGGCAACATCGAGCTTCTGAATCGCCACTCCGCTCATGAAGGCAACGGGCGACGCACTCGCCTGCCCGCGCGAGTTCAGGCGTTTCGTGATCGCCTGCGTGGTGCGATCCGCATCGATCACCAGCACGCGTTTTCCGGATCGGGCTGCAGCCAGCGCGACATTGAGTGTCACCGTGGTGCGCTCGCTATCGCAGCCGATCGCGATGGCCGCCATGGTCACCGGTCCGTGCTGTGGCTCGGATGCTGCCAGTTGCATCATGCGCAGGGCCAGCCCGGAGAAACGCGCGGCGGCCGCACCCGGACGAAGCATGGGCCAGCCGAGGCGATCGAGGTCTGCAGCGGCAGATAGCGGGAAGATGCCGTTGAGTGTCCGCAGGACATCGGCTTCCTGCAGGCGGACATAAACGGGTTCGCGGATCGCGGCGACGGCGACAGGCGCCGGCACGGCGACCGGGGCAGCCTGCGGCACGGGCGCAGAAACGACGGGCGCAACCGATGCCTCGCGATCATTGGCGGGTTCGCGCGTCCGCCGCGATCCTGGCAGCGGCGCGCCGGCGGGCGCGAACTGATCGAACAGGATGATGCAGCCCGCGGCCGTGATGGCGCCCAGCGTAAAGCCGACCATGGCGAGCAGGCTCATGCCCGGCGGAAAAATGCGCCGCTGCGGGGTGGTCGCAGCGCTGATGATACGCGCATTCGAGGTGTTCAGGCTTTCCTGCTCCTCGGTTTCGCGCGAGCGCTTGAGGAAGGACTGATAGATCGCGCTGTTGGCCTCGACGTCGCGTTCGAGCTCGCGCAGCTTCACCGATGCCGTGCCGAGATCGGCGCTCTGCCGCTTCTGGCCGTCGAGCGCCTTGGTGAGCGAGGCTTCGAGATCCTGCGCGCGGGTGATGTCGTTCTTCGCCGCCTGCGCGAAGCGGGCCAGTTCTTCATTGATGGTGCGACGCAGATCCTCGACCTGCTTGTCAGCCATGCGGATCGCCGGATGCAGCGGGCCGAGTTCACCGAGCAGCTCCGCCTGCTTGCGCCGCGCTTCGGCGAATTGCGTGCGCAGATTGGCGATGGTCGGCGACTGCAGCGCTTCGGGAATCGCGCCTGGGTCGCTGGCATTCTTGCGGCTCGCCTCGATCTGGCTGTAGCGCGCTTTCGCATCGAGCGTCGCAGCCTGGGCATTGGCGAGGCGCTGGGTGCTGGACAGGAGTTGCTGGTCGCTGACCTGAGTATCCTGCGAGCCGACGAAATTGTTCTGCGCCTTGTAGACGGCGAGATTGTTCTCCGCGGTGCGAAGGCGCCCCTGCAGCTCCTTGAGGCGGCCGGACAGATCCACGGTGGCGCGGCGTGCGGCAGCGGCCTGGGACTCGCGGGACTCGACAAGATAGGCATCGGCCACGGCATTGGCCAGCATCGCCGACTTGGCCGCATCCCGCGACGTCGCTTCGATGTCGACGATGAAGGTGCGGTCGGTACGCTTCACGGTGATATGCCGGCGCAGCAGATCGAGCGCCGCAGCCATCTCGTCGGCTTCACGGCTCTTCGGATCCGATCCGAAGCTGAACAGGCGCGTCATGAAGCCGAGTGACGACTTGCCACCGAATTCCGGATCATCCTTCAGCTTGAGATCGATGACCACCTTTTCGAGCACGCTGCTCGACGTCATCAGCCGCACCTGGCTTTCCACCACCATCGCAAGGCCGGACTGATCCTGCGATCGCGGCGTCAGTTCGCGCTCGACCAGCTGCAATTCGCGGGGATCGACATAGAGCTGCGCAGTGGCCGCGAATTTCGGCGTCATGCTCTTGCCGATGATCACCGCGAGCACCGCGCAGGCCAAAGCTGCACCGGCGATCCAGAGCGCACGCCGCATCAGGAGACGGATCAGATGGCCGAGGTCGAACGCACGCGCGGCGGAAGCCGGCGGATCGCTTCGTTGCCCTGCAGACCCGCGGGTCACCGGCTCGTCATACGTAAACATCGGCCACGCCCAGATCCTCAACGCAACGCGCACGCGGGGAGCTACTCCCCGGCAGGTCAAGGATTCACCAGTGGGTCACCAATGATTAACCATGACGCGGTTTCGAATTTGCCCGGGAATGGCAAATATTCAGTTAAATACCTGCGAGCCTGGTTGCTTCCGCGATATTCGCGATCTGCATGCCACGGCGCTGCGCGCCGGCCAGCGCATGGCGAAGCAGCGCCGGCGAGCAGCAGAATGTGCCGCCACCAGTGCCGACCTCATGTGCGTAGAAAATGAGCCAGCCATTGCCATCGCGCGCTTCATCCAGCGCGTGATCGACGGCGGCGACATTCGTATGCGCCTCCTCCAGCGGCATGCTGTGAAGGAAATGCGGATCGATCATGCCGCGATTGATGCCGGGCAGCACGCTGCGACAGGTCGTGAAGCGACGAGCGAGCTCCCGCTTGCGCCGGAAATCAGCGACGCCCCACGGATAGGCGAAGTTCCGTAGCACGATGCCGGAATCCAGCGCACGAAAGAACTCCGCATTGCGATCTTCTTCAGCGCGGAATTCGGAGCCGCCGAGTTCATACAGGTGCTTGTGCGAGAAGGTGTGGCAGGCGAGTTCGTGACCTGCCCGATGAAGCGTCAGCAATTCCTGAACCGAGGCGTGCAGCCATGGCCCCTCGTTCTCTCCCGCAAGACGGCCCGCGACATAGAATGTCCCGTGCGCGTCATGGTCACGAAGGATCTCGGCGCCCAGCGTCGCCGCGCTCCGCGGGACGTCATCGAATGTGAAACTGACGATCGGGCGCGTATTCGTCATCGCCACGCGTCGGATCGGCACATGCATCGCGAGCCGGTTCTGAATCCGCGCCGTCGTTCTCGGCACGAACCCAACCGGCCAGACGCTGGACGACGGCATCGTCGTGCGACCGCACTGATGCGCCGATGATTCGTCGGTTCGGGAGGACGGAGACGACATGATGGTACGATAAGGCCCGATGCGGCAGGAAGATACCCGCCCAGCAATGTCTAGTAACAGTGGGTTAACGGCTTTTTAACCAAGCCTTTTGCTGCACGCGACAAAACGCCCCGCTCGGCCCCAGCGATAACACCGATTTAGAGCAGCCCCGGTAAACTTGCACGCGGCGCTCGCCGTGACGCGAAAGCGAGCCAGTGAACAACTCATCGGAGAGATGCCGGAGCATGACCGAGTTGCGCGAGATCATCTTCACGTCGGCACAGCCTGGCATCGAGATCGTGGTCTGCGTGCCTGCCTTCCGGCGCCCGGAGCATCTGCGCCGCACGCTGGCGTCGCTGCAGCAGCAACAGACATCGCACCGGTTCGGCATCGTCATTGTTGAGAACGATGCGGGCCGCACCAGCATTGCCGAGGCCACGCGCTTTCTTGAACGCTCTGATATCCCGGGCATCTGCATCACCGAGCCGCAGCAGGGCAACTGCCATGCGATCAATGCGGCCTTCGAAACCGCGATGACGCAGTTTCCCGATGCGGCCATGCTCCTGATGATCGACGATGATGAGATCGCGGCACCCACCTGGCTGCAGGCGATGGTCGATGCCGCCCAGCGAAGTGATGCCGACATTGTCGGCGGTCCGGTGTTCCCGCAATTCGACGACGCCAGCAAAGACGACCTCAGCCGCCATCCCGCCTTCCGTCCTGCCTATGTAGCGAGCGGACCGGTGGCCATCATCTATGGCAGCGGCAACTGCCTCATCCGCCGCCGCGTCTTCGCGACACTGGCGCAGCCAAGCTTCGATTTGCGTTTCAACTTCCTTGGCGGCGGCGACACCGATTTCTTCACGCGCAGCCAGCGTGCGGGGCTCACATTCTACTGGGCCGCCGACGCCGTGATTACGGAAACCGTCCCCGAGACGCGTACGCAGCCGGGCTGGCTTGCCGCGCGCGGGTTGCGCATCGGTGCGATCAACTTCCAGATCCGCGCCAAGGTGACCCGCACGCCCCTGCAGCGCACGGTGCTGCTGATGCGGGTGATGGCGACGCTGCCGCTGTCGCTATGGCGCGCCGCCCGCATTGCGTTGCGCGAGCGCAAGCTGCTGATCGCCATGCACCCAGTCGCGGTGGCCGTCGGCGGCGCGCTCGCTGCTGTCGGCATCGAGCCGCAGCCCTATAAAGCCAAGTTGGCCTGACGCGATGGCCATCAGCGGCTCCGATCATCTGCTGCGACCGCACGGCACAAGCCTGCCGGTGCAGGCCAGTGTAACCGAAGCCCTGCGCTGCGCCCTGGTGATCGGTGCGCTGCTGCTGATCTGGCTGACCTTCGAGCCTTTCGCCAATCTGCGCAATCAGGAGCTGACAGAGATCGTCAGCGGCACGCTCGCGCTGACCTATCTCACCTTCGGCGCACTGGCGCTGCTCGCGGTTTCGCTCTGCGCGAGCGACAGCATGCCCGCCCTGCGCTCACTCGGCACACGTGTGAACGTCGCCTTCATCTGCTGGATGGGCCTGAACATCCTGGCCTCGCATCTGCCAGGGCTGTCGCTGCAGCGCTTCATGCTCACGGCAAGCGTCACCGCGCTCGCCTTCATGATGCCGCTGCTGCCAGCGAGCCGTGCGCAGCTCAATCTGTGCCTCGCAATCGCGGCCGGACTGCTGCTGGCGATCTGCTATCTCGGCATCCTGCTCATCCCGGATTATGCGATCCATTCGTCGCGCGACGCGGTGGAAGCCAATCTCAACGGCGACTGGCGCGGCGCCTTCTCGCACAAGAACATCGCCGCCCCCGTGATGGCGATCCTGCTCTATCTCGGCCTCTATCTCATCCGCACCGAACTCACGATCACGGGCTGGCTCATCGCCACCGCCGCTGCGCTGTTCCTGCTGAATTCCGGCGGCAAGAGCTCCTCGGGATTCTGCATCGGCATTCTGCTGCTGGTGCAGGTCGTGGTGCGGCTGCGGAGCTTCTGGGCGAAATGCGTGCTCTGCTTCATTCCGGTGTTGCTGATGAACGTGCTCACCGTTGGCTCCGCGGCAAGCCCCGCGATCGCGGGCCTGATCGCGACGCTGCCGATCGACACGTCGTTTACGGGCCGCACCGGCATCTGGGAATTCGCCCTCACCGGCTTCGCCGCGCGGCCGATCCTTGGCTATGGCTATGGCGCGTTCTGGCAAAATCCGGCCAACCAGACCTCGATCGGCTCCGCCTTCGAATGGGCTCAGGACGCGTCGCACAGCCATAACGGCTATCTCGAACTGGCGCTGACCATCGGCCTGCCCGGCCTGCTGCTGGCGCTCGCGGTGCTGCTTTATGTGCCACTGCGCAATTTCCATCGCATCCAGCACAGCGCGCAGGACCAGCCGCTGGCGCATTTCTTTCTCACCGTATGGCTGTTCGGCGTCTATCTCTCGACGATGGAGACGTTCCTGCTCGACAAGCAGAACCCGATCTGGTTCCTGTTCGTCATCGCCGTCGCCGGCCTGCATTACCTGTCGCGCTTTCGCTTGCGGCAGCGCAGCTAGAGCTCCGCGTAAACAGCCTGCGCCGTATCGCGCCACCAGCCATCGAAATCAAATTTCTGCGCATCGCCGGTGGATTTTGCGGCAGCGATGATTGCATCCGCATAGGCATCGTCACCCGCATCGCGCGGCACCAGCACGATGGCGCCGCGCGCGATCAATTCGCGGAAGCGCGGATGATGATCGAACTCATGCGCATCCTCCGGGGCCGTGACCACGATCGGGCGACCGGACTGTGCAACAGCGATGATGCTGGCGCGGCGCGCGGTGAGCCCTTCGCTCAGGCTGTAACAGAAGGCATCGACCTGTTCGAAAAGGCCGAACAATTCGGCATCGGAGGCGACGAAGCCGCTGACGATGACGTCGCGCTGCATCTGCAAGCCCAGCGCTGCCGCGCGTTCATGAAACAGCTCCTCGACGCGATCGGTGCCGCGAATGAAGGAGCCGATGTAGACCAGCAGCGGATCGACGCCGCGGCGCTTGAGAGCGGCCGCGACGGCCAGCACCGCTTCCGGTTGCTTGCCGGGATAGATCGAACCGAAATGCCCGACGATCAGCCGCCCCTCGCGCTTCGCGGCGATCAGACGCTGGCGCAGCGGCGAATCCGCGACGCTGGACGGCGCCGCGATGTTAGGTGGCAGCGGCGCAAGGACGCAGCGGGATGCGAGCCAGCCGATCACAGGATCGGCCGCGATCTGTTGCTTCACCTGCGGCGAGAACACAATGATGCGGCTGGCGACCAGCAGCGCGGGGATATAGGTCAGACGCCGGGCGAGATGCAGCGAGTCCCATTCGTGCTGCAAGACGACGACACGCCGTCCACGCAGCCGCGCCAGCGCCATGGCGACCAGCGGCCGCAGGATGACGCGTTTCCAGCTGACGATGGGAAAATTGCAGGTAACGCTGCGCGCATTGCGCAGGGCGCGCCAGAATTCACCGAGCGTGCCGCCGCTGCGGGTAAAACTGACATCGACGCGCAGGCCGGGCTCCAGCCGCTCGAGCTGGTCCGACAGACCTTGCGTGAAATGCCCGACTCCGCATTGCATCTCCGCGCCGGCGCCGAGGCAGATCACCTGCCGCGCCATGACCGCATCACTCGCCCGCGTATCGAGGTCCGCGGCGTCGGCTGTCGCCGTCAGGTCGGTGCGATTGGTAAAGAGCGCCTTAACCATGAGAACCATTGACAGGTGATGCAGCGGAAATTCGAGCGGAAAGAAATACAGTTGAAACTGCGCGTGAGGCACAACGGATCGGTCACTGCGACGACGAGAGCAGAGACATCAGCGGTACGTCAATGCGCTCGCTTTTGTTTGGCAGACGACAGTTAAGAAATCCATGTCCAGCAACACACCAGGCAGCGTCTCCCTGATCACGCCGACCTATCGCGGCGATTACGAACGTTCGGTCCTGCTGTTCGAGAGCGTCGATCGCTTCGTGACATCGTTCGAGCGCCACTATGTCATCGTCCATGACGAGGACTATGCGCTGTTCGAGCGTTTCCACGGCGGGCGCCGGGTGGTGATGCGCGCTTCTGAACTCCTTCCGAACTGGCTGCACGAGATCCCGCTGCTGCGCTGGCGGCGTCGGCGCTATTTCTGGTCGTTCCGCGCCAAACCGGTGCGCGGCTGGCACACCCAACAGCTGGTCAAGATCAAGGCCGCTGCGGTGCTGCCGGAAGACCGCTACTGCCTGATCGATTCCGACAATGCGTTCTTCCGGCCGTTTGACGTGTCCACGCTCGCGCCGCCGCAACCGGTGATCCTGCGCGTCGACCATGGCCGTGTCGATGACGACCATGCCAACCACAAGACCTGGACCGCGACGGCCTGCCGCGTGCTCGGACTGCCCGCACCGCATTTTCCCGCTGATGATTTCATCGACCAGATCGTGATCTGGGACCGCCGCATCGTGCAGGCAATGATCGCGCGGATCGAGACCGTGACGAAGCGCGACTGGGCGGAAGCGCTGTGCCAGGCGCGCCATTTCTCGGAATACATGACCTATGGCTGCTTCGTCATGGGCGACGAGACGCTGCGCACCGCCGCGGAGATCACGACCGAGAGCTTTGCCTGCACCCATTGGGACGCCGATCCGCTGAGCCGCAACGCCATCATCCGGATGCTGGAGAACGCGCCACCGAAGCAGGTGTCGCTGTGCATCCAGTCGTTCAACACGACGCCGATCGGCGATATCCGTGCGGCGCTTGAGGCGCATCACGCCTCGGGGTCGCGCGCCGCTGCCTAGCGGTGCGAGGGGAACGGACGCACGGCATTGTCGCTGGTCAAGCAAACCTCGGTCTACTTCATCGCCAACGCCGCCTCGGCGGCGTTCGGCCTGCTGAATGTCGTGGTCTTCACCCGCATGATGACGCCGGCCGAATATGGCGTCTACATCATCGGCATGGCGCTGGCGGCGGTGCTTGGCGCCATCCTGTTCACCTGGCTGCGGCAGGTGATCGCCCGCAACGAGGCGCGCGCCGACGGCACCGACATGCGTGCCACCGTCATCACCGGCTTCGTCTTTGTCAGCCTGCCGCTACCAGTCATCGCGCTGATCGTCGCGCATGTCATGGCCTACGACCTGAAGGCTGTGCCCGCAGGCATCGTGTTCGCGATCTGCGTCGGCTTCTACGAGCTCAGCGTCGAGCTGCTCCGCGCGCGCCAGCAGACGCAGCAGGTGCTCTATGCCACCCTCGGCCGCGCGGTGCTGGTGACCCTGCTCGGCTGCGGTGTGCTCTATGTCGGTGGCGACGGTCATGCGCTGCTGCTGTCCGGCGCGCTCGCCTACACCATTGCCGCGCTGCTGGTGGGTCGCGATGTCTGGGGCCGCAGCAGGATTGATTTTTCGCAGGCGCGGCTGCTGCATTTCATCGCCTGGGGGATGCCGCTGACCTTCTCGATCGGACTGCTGGCCCTCGCCACCGTCACCGATCGCTTCATCGTCGCCTATCTCGCCGGCTCCGGCGCCGCCGGCCAGTATGGCGCGTCGGTGGATCTGGCGCGTCAGGCGCTGATCATTCCCGCCATCAGCGCTGCCTCCGCTTTCGTCCCCATCGCGGTCAAGCTGCTGGCCAATGAGGGCAAGGAAGCAACCCAGGCGCATCTGCGCAACTGCCTCGAGCTGCTGCTGGCCATCACCCTGCCCTGCTGCATCGGCTTTGCAATGCTGGCGCCGCGCATCGCCAATCTCGTGCTGGGCGAGGAGTTTCGCGCGGTGGGCGCCAGCATCATCCCGATCGTGTCGCTGGCGGTGATCTTCCAGGTCTTCGTGCAGCAATATCTGCACATCAGCTTCTTCCTCTCCAGCCAGAACCGATTCTACCTGATCAATTCGGTGATCACCTTCGTGCTGGGCACGATCCTGTCCTACTTCCTGATCGATGCCTTTGGCGTGGTCGGCGCCGCCTGGGGACGCGTGGCCGCGGAGATCGTCAGCCTGCTCAGCGCATTGTGGCTGGTGCGCCAGGCATTCATCCTGCCATTCCCGCTGATGAAATGCGCGAAAGTCGCCTGTGCGGTTGCCGCCATGGCCATCGGCATTGCATTGGTCGATCCGCTGTTCCGGAATGGCGACAAGGTTGCCGTTGCGGTGCTCGTCCCGCTGGGCGCGTTGATCTATCTGTGCATCTGCTGGGCACTCGATGTCGCCGAAATCCGCGCCAAGCTGAGCCGTGCAATCACGAAAATGAAGCTGCGACCGACGCCCTGATCGAGGGGTATCGACCCGCGCGCAGCCGGTAACCACCTTTCGCTCATCGACACCATCTTCCGGTAACCTTATGCGCGAAATCGCCGGGCGGAAGCGGGATCGCCCCTTCATTTGCAAGGTTGCAAGAGTATCTTCCGGCCGTCCACGGATGGAACCGGATGGACTGCGCCAGATCCGATTTGATCGACGCCATCAGTAATTTCAGGGGATCGGAGAACAGGACCATGACCGACCAGATCCTGGTGGATTGGGACGACAACAACGCATTGCTCTGGGGGCACCAGCCGCTCCTGATCAATCATAATCTGCATCGGTCGCCGCTGTTTTCGCGGCAGGCGCTCGCCGAACTGATCGAGGCCTATCCCCGCGAACACTACAACCTGATTCAGACCGGTCCGCGCGAAACCCGCCGCGTCTGGCGCGAAGGTGATTTCGGCGGCCTTAGCGGCCTGCAGATCATCGACGCCATCGACAACGGCACGCTGTGGCTGAACCTGCGCAATGTCACCAAGGTCGATCGCCGCTATCGCGAAGTGGTGCAGCAGCTGTTCAGCGAGATCAACGGCCATGTCCCCGGCTTCGGTGCGCCTGAACATACGGCCGGCATCCTGATCTCCTCGCCGAAGGCGCAGGTCTATTATCACGCCGACCTGCCCGGCCAGGGCCTGATCCAGATCATGGGCAGCAAGCGCGTCTATCTTTATCCCACCACCCCGCCATTCCTCACGCCTGAGCATCTCGAAGACATCGCGCTGTTCGGCGTCGAGGTCGATATGCCCTTCGAGAGCTGGTACGATCGCCATGCGCAGGTCTACGACTTCAAGCCCGGCCAGATGCTGCACTGGCCGCTGAACGCGCCGCATCGCGTCGAGAATCTCGACACGGTCAATATCTCGATGACCATCTCCTATACCGACGAACAGATCCGCCGGTTGCAGATGCTGAACTTCACCAATGGCCTGCTGCGTCACAAATTCGGCTATCGTGCCAAGAGCCGCGCGATCTCCGGTCCATCCTATTTCGCCAAGCGTGTGATCCAGCGCGCGTTGCGCAACGGCGCCTGGCTGAGCAAGGAACGCACGCGCCGCCAGTCGGTGGATTTCAAGCTCGACGACACCAAGATCGGCAGCATTGTCGATCTGCCAAAGACGGCCGACGCTGCATGAGTGATGCGGCCGGAATCGTTGCCGGCGCCGGATCACAAGTGATCCGGCGTGCGACATCGCATTACACGGTTGAGTTGGCGAGTGACTGGAACGAGGCGGCATTGCGTCTGCGCGAGGATCTCGCGACAGCGCAGATGACGCCGTTCCAGCACGCGCACTGGCTTGGCGCGTGGTATGATGTCCACCGCAACGCCTCCGGCTGCACACCACTGATTGCCATCGTCAGGGACGGACAGCAGCACCGCGTATTGGCCATCCTTCCGCTTGTGATGCGCTCTCAGCACCACGCGCGGATCGCCGAGTTCGCCGGGGGGGCCGACTACAATGCACCGATGCTCGCGTCGTTGACCGACGATCAGGCGATCGACCCGGACGCTTTCTGGGGCGCGGTGCGACACGCATTGGCGGCCCGTAGTTGCGACGTGGTCCGCTTCACCAAGATGCCAGCCTTCATCGGACATCTCGCCAACCCGCTGGTTGCACACCCTGCCGCGCAGTCATGCGAAATTACCGGGCATCATCTCCAGATTCCGGAATCCTACGAAGACCATCGCCTTGCTCGCGAGCGGACGTTCCGCAAGGAACTCGAACGCAGCTGGCGGGTGTTCACGAAACACGAGGGCGCACGTTTCGAGCGGATCACCGATCTCGCCCGCGCGCTGCACGTCTTCGCGACGCTCGAGGTGCAACAGAGCGCACGCATGCGCGAGATGGGACAAGAGTACTCGCTCGACGACAAGAGCACATCCGACTTTCACCGCGACCTGATCACGCGCGGTCTTGAAGATGGCTATGTGGTGCTCACGGCATTGACCTGCGGCGAGACCATCGTCGCTACATTGCTCGGAATCTGCATCGAAGCATCCTATCTGATGGTGCGCATCAGCAATGCAGGCGGGATCTGGAGCAAATGCTCGCCTGGACGCCTGATCATCGACCACACAATGGCAGCGCTGCATCACGACGGTACGCGCAACTTCGACTTCAGCGTCGGCAGTTACGACTACAAGCGCCGCTTCGGCGTGTCGCCTGTCCCGCTGTTCGACCTCATTGCCCCCGTCAACCGGCGCGGACGCCTGATGCTGGCCGTGTGGTCAATGATGAAGTCGGTGCAAGTACGGGCTGCGGCTCTCAGGCCGCAGCAATAACCGTCACGCTGCCGTTCTCGACGAGAATTTCCCCGGCACCGGGCTGGCTGAGAAAGCCGGATGGGCTCGCGCTCTTGCCATAAGCCCCCGACTGCAACACCGCGATCAGGTCATCTGCCACGAGAGCCGGCAAGTCGGTCTTGCGCGCGAGCGTGTCCAGCGGCGTGCACAGTGGTCCGACAACAGTCGCAGCAGACTTGTCACTGACATCCATCCGGGCCGGCGCGACGATGGGATAATCGCGCTTGATGACTTGTCCGAGATTGCCCGACGCGGCGAGATGATGATGCATGCCGCCATCGGTGACCAGAAAGCGGGTGCCGCGCGACAGCTTGGACGCGTTCACCGCCATCACATAGATGCCGCCCGGCCCGGCGAGAAATCGGCCGGGCTCGACGACCGGACGTGCTTCGGCAAGCAAGGGATGGCTGCGGAGCAGCTGCAGCAAATCGGGAACGGCCTGCGCGATCTTCGCCAGATCGAGCGTCCCGTCGCCCTGGAAATATGGAATCCCGAGACCGCCACCGAGATCGATGGTCTTGAGCGGTGTGTCGGCCATGACAGCCACGCGGCCAGCGACGTCGATCGCGTGCCGCCATTGCGACAGCAGAACATCGGCATCAAGGATCTGCGTGCCAGCGAACAGATGAACGCCGCGCAGATCCAACGACCGTTGCGCCTTTACGGCAGCAACGACATTCTCCAGATCTTCCTCGTCGAAGCCGAATGGCGCCGGCTTGCCGCCCATCCGCATGGCGCCGCCTTGTGCTGCAGCCACTGGATTGACCCGGATCGAGACGCGCACCGGCGTGCCGAGCCGATCACCGATCGCCGCGACGCGCGCAATTTCCTCATAGCTCTCGACGTGAATTTCACCGATCCCCTCGGCGATCACCGCTTCAAGCTCGGAGACGCGCTTGGCCGGGCCTGCGAACAGCACCCGCTCCGGCCCGACACCGGCAGCGCGGGCCGCGCGGTATTCGCCGATGGATGCAATCTCGACATCGGCGCCTTCCGACGCGAACAAGGCGATGACGGCTGGGGCCGGATTGGCTTTCACCGAGTAATGGATGTGGGCGAAGCCACCGAGCGCCTGGGCCAGGGCCCGATAGCTCGCGCGCATGACGCCGCCATCATAGATGAACAGCGGCGTGCCATGGCGCGCGGCTAGCTCGCGGATCGGCAAGCCACCGGCATGCAGATCTGCGCCCGCCACCTTGAACTGACGCGCGACCAGCGTCTCGGCGAGCGTTGCCGCCATCGGTTCAGCCGGCATGTTTGCCCCGCTGCTGCGCCAGCAAGGGATAGTCGATCTTGCCATTCGGCGTGGTCGGCAATGCATCGACGAATTCGATGGCACGCGGAACCATGAAGGCCGGCAGCTGCTGCGAAACGGCTTGCAGGATCATGACCGGGTCCGAAGCGCTGTCGCGCGCGACCGCGACCGCATGCACTTTCTGCCCGGCCAGAGGATCCGGCAGACCGATCACAGCCACCTGTTTGAGGCTGCCGGTGGCCATCAGGACCTCCTCGACCTCCGACGGACTGATCCGATAGCCCGACGACTTGATCATCGCATCGGCGCGGCCGACAAAGCTGAAATAGCCCTCTTCGTCCTCGACCACGAGATCGCCGGAATAACAGACCGTGTCGCCGCCCAGGACGGCAGGCACGAACGGATTCGGGCGCAGCACTTTCGCGGTATCTTCCGGCCTGTTCCAGTAACCGAGCGACACCGTCGGCCCGCGATGGACGAGAATGCCGGGCTCCCCGGGTTTCGCACGCTGGCCATCGCTCGTGACCGCAAAGATTTCGCATTCGGGAATCGCACGGCCGATGGAAGTCGGTCGGATATCGACCTGGTCGGGCGGCAGGAAGGTGGAGCGAAAGGCTTCGGTCAAGCCGTACATCAGGAAGATGCTGGTATCGGGAATGAGTTCGCGCAGGCGCTTCGTTGTCTCCGACGGAACGGCGCCGCCGGAATTGGTGATGTAGCGCAGCGTTGGCAGCTGGGTGCGCGTCAGCGATGGCGCCGCCTTGGTCAGGATGGCCCAGATCGTCGGCACACCGGCGAGGCCGGTGATCGCATGCTGCTGGATCGCGCGGACGATTTCGTCACCGAGACGGAAGCTGAACAACACGATCACGGCGCGCTGCTGCACTACCGTGAGGAACTGATTGAGGCCGTAATCGAAGCTGAACGGCAGGATCGACAGGATGCGTTCCCGCTCGGTGATCCCCAGATACTCAATGACGATGCGCGAGCCCGCGAGAAGATTGCGATGGCTGAGCATCACGCCCTTGGGACGACCAGTGGAGCCGGACGTATAGAGGATCGCCGCGAGGTCTTCGCCGAGCGCGGGTTCGCGCTTGCTCGCTGTGACCGCTACCGTACGTGGTGCGATGTCCTCGACACACAGGATCGCCTTGACGGCCACATCTTGCAAGGCTTCGCGCGTAGCGTCGAGGCTGGCGCGGTTGGTGATGACGATACTGGCTGTGCAATCCGACACGATATGACGGACCTGCGCCGGCTTGAGGAGCGCATTGACCGGCACGAACACGCCGGACGCGATGCTGACGCCGAAGATCGACCAGCATTCCTCGATGCTCTTCGGCAGCGCGATGGCGACGCGCTCGCCCGGCAGCAGGCCATGGGCGAGCAAGGCATCGGCACAGCCCTGCGCATGACGCAGCAATTCGCCATAGCTCTGCGTCCGCGCACCATCGATGACTGCGGTGCGCGCCTCGTCGGCGATGCCGTCGAGCAGGTGATGAAGGAGATAAGGAGGGCGGGTCACGACTGTTTGCGCTGAACCAGCGCTACCAGGCTTGCGGGATTCTGCAGGTTCTCGGCATCGAAATCCTCGTCATCCAGGGCGAGGCGGAAACGCTCTTCGAGGAAAGTTACGACTTCGAGAAAGCCGAGCGAGTCGATCGCCGCGCTGCCCAGCAGCGGCGTATCGAGGGTGACGGTGCCGAGCAGCGGGAAACGCTCCTGCAGATAGTGGATGATCGCCTCGCCTGTGGCGCTCGCATCCGTGATGGCTTCCGTGGTCAATGGTCTCTCCAGTATCTGAGGCACGTTACGACGTGCCGAGAAATACGAATTCAGAATAAGCGAGATCGACCTCGGCGCTGCCGCGCGATCCCTTGAGATAGGTCGGCTCGCTCCACTTGGCTGCGAAACTACCGGCAGCGGAGTCATTGCGAGTCACATCGACACGAAGGAAGAGTGCTTTTTGTCGCAGCAGGAAGCGGGAGATGGCACCGAGATTGTCGGTCACGAGCTGCTTGGACTGCGCACGGATCAGCCTTGCGCCCGGCAGCCCGCGCCGCTGCATGGGCGCGAAGATGATCGGCGTGAGGACCTTGCCCTGTCGCAAGGCGCCCGTGATGCAGCCGAGCGCGTGATGCTGCTGCAGAAGTTGCGCGTCCTGCGCTGAAAGACGTGGCGAAGCCTGCGCCAGCGACAGAACTTCGGCGGTGCCGCCGAAGCGCAGCGCCGTGACCGGCAGCAGATAGATCAGAAAGCCTTCATCCAACAACTCGAAACCCAGCCGGCGATTGATCACCTGCGCGGCGGGATTCGGTGTCAGATCGAAAAACACGGTGTTTGCGGCAGCGACGACCTTCTTCATCATCCGCGCCGCGAGCCAGCGATGCGGCTCGTCCATGTACCAGGCGGCGAGATGCACCACATCGATGGTGCCATCGGCATCGTGCCGCTGGCTCGGAATGGTGAGCACCACACCTGCAGTCTCGCCGTCGACAGCCATGAGATAGCCGATCGGCGGATGCCGAACCGGATCATGCATGGTTAAGATTCGCTGAAGACCCTGCGACCAGAAGCTCCGGCCGCGCTCTGGAAATCCACGCAGCAGCATCGACGTGGCGACGTCGACATTGCTGTCGTCGATCGGACACAGGTCGAGAGAAGCCATGGATTCCACCGGTTGTTCGGACGGGCCAGCATTGGCCGCGGCATATAGATACAGCCGGGCAGGATCAGATTTGACTAATGAGCGCGTGCAAAAGCGTGAAAATGGAATTTAACGTAAAGGAACCCAGACCTCGATCGACGAAATCGCTTTGCTATCAGTCCTGCCCGGCCATCGACGCGCAAGTATGCGTGGTCTTGCGGATGGCAAGCGTGTCCTGGCCCGCGGCGAACAACGCAAAACCGCAGCGATCGAACAGGGTGGCAAGCGCAGTGATATCGCGCTCGTCCATGCTTTCGGTCTCATAGATCACCAGCTTGGTGGCAAGCTGCGCGAAATCGAACTGCGACAAAATGGCATGATCGAAGCCTTCGGCATCGACGACCACGATGTCCGGATCGCGCTCATCGAGCTCACCGAGCAAGTCCGACACCGTGCAGCAGGTGACCTCCTGCGAGCGGATATAGGATTCGATATCGGGGATCTGGTCGCCGAATTTGCGGATCTGCTCGGCCGACAGCGTGCCGACGCCGCGCGCCCATCCCGGCAGCTTGCCGGAGGAGCAATCCAGCGAGAACATGGTCATCCGGCCGGGCGCGTTGGCGATGGCCTTCTGGACATAACGCAGGCCGCGCAGGCCCCGATAGGTGTTCTGCAGCTCGCGAAAATAATTCGGCTGTGGCTCGACGAAACTGCCGCGCAGCCCGTGGCGGAAGATCGCCAGATTGAGCGGATCCGACATGTAGCCGTCATTGGCGCCGATCTGCAGGAAGCTGCGCGCGCCATCCTCACGGATAAGCTGATCGACCACCGCCTCGACCCGGCGCATGCGATAGCCGCCGAACCGGGCGACGACATTGCGAAGCCGGGACTTCTGACGCGCGGAAAGCGATTGGGCGGCGATCGATCGGAGCATGGTCGTTCCAGGCTGGACGCTGACGAACAGATGCCAGTGATGTCCCGCCCCGCCAATGTCTGCAACAAAGGTCGATCGGTATCCTTATCAATTCCTAGCCGCCAAAGAAAAAGGGAGCATGGCGATCCATGCTCCCTCGGACGCTTGCAGCGACTGAAGGTATTATTTGCCCCACAATTCGTTGGCGACATCCACCGCCAGCTTCAGCTTCGCCCACTGCTCGTCTTCGCTGAGGATATTGCCTTCTTCCGTCGAGGCGAAGCCGCATTGCGGCGACACGGCCAACTGCTCCAGCGGAGCGAACTTCGCGGCTTCGCCCATGCGGGCCAGGATGTCTTCCTTCTTCTCCAGCTCGCCGAATTTCGACGTGATGACGCCGACCACGACGACCTTGTTGCCTTTCGGCAGGAAGCGCAGCGGCTCGAAGCCGCCGGCACGGTCGGAATCGTATTCCAGGAAGTAGCCGTCGTAATTGGTGCCGGCGAGCAGCGTTTCGGCGACCGGTTCGTAGCCGCCCGAGGAAATCCAGGTGGAGCGGAAATTGCCGCGGCACACATGCGTGGTGATCACCATGTCGGCGGGTCGCTCCGCGATCGCGTAATTGATGATGCGCGAATAGATCTGCTGCAGGTTGTCGGCATCCTCGCCGCGGGCACGGACCTTGTTGAGCTCATCCTCCGAGCAGAGATAGGCCCAGACGGTGTCATCGAACTGCAGATAGCGGCAGCCGGCGTCATAGAACGCCTTCACGGCCTTGCGATATGTCTTCGCGAGATCCTCGAAGAAGACTTCGATATCCGGATAGACGTCCTTGGAGATCGCCTTGCGGCCACCGCGGAAATGCAGCACCGCGGGTGACGGGATGGTCATCTTTGCCGCGACGCCAGCGATGTCCGCATGCTTCTTGAGGAAGCGGAAGTGGTCGAGCATCGGATGATCGTCGGGGAAATCCAGCTTGCCGATCACACGCACCGAGTCATGACGCGTCTCGACGCCGGTGAACTGGATGCCGGTGTCGGGGTGATAGAGCTCGCAGCCGGTCAGCTTGGCAAGGAAATCGAAGTGCCACCATGAGCGGCGGAATTCACCGTCGGTGGCGAGCTTGAGGCCGACGGACGCCTGGCGATGCACCACCTTCTCGATTTCGAGATCCTCGACCTTGCGCAGATCGGCGGCGGTGATCTCGCCCTTTTCAAGCTTGGCGCGCGCTTCCTTGATCGAGGCCGGACGCAACAGGCTGCCGACTTCGTCGGCGCGGAACGGGGCTTTTGTTCTCTGCATGTGATACTCCCAGATGATCAGTTGGCAGATGGATGTTTGTTCTTGTCCGCCGCGGCGCCAGCGACACCGAGGAAATGATCGAGCACCGCTGGATCGGCCTTCAGCGCCTCACTGCTGGCATCATGCACGATCGTGCCACGTTCCAGTATCACGACGCGGTCGGCGAGGCTCAAAATCTTTCGCGCATTCTGTTCCACGATGATGGAACAGATGCCTGATGTCCGCGAAATTTTGCCGATGGCGGCCAGCAGTTCCTCGACGATGATGGGTGCCAGACCTTCGGTCGGCTCATCGAGCAGCAGCACTTTCGGATTGAGCACCAGCGCGCGACCGACCGCCAGCATCTGCTGCTCGCCGCCGGAGAGCTGGTTGCCAAAATTGTTCTTGCGCTCTTGGAGGCGCGGAAACATCTCGTAGACCTTCTTGACGGTCCAGCTGCCCGGCTGCGCCACGGCCGTCATGTTCTCTTCCACCGTGAGCGAGCGAAAAATGTTGCGCTCCTGCGGCACCCAGCCGATACCGCCGCGGGCGCGCTGGTCGGCACGGAGCGTGGTAAAATCCTTGCCGCCGACCTTGACCGCGCCGCTGAAACGGCGCGTCACACCGACGATGGAATTGATCAATGTCGTCTTGCCGGTACCGTTCCGCCCAAGCAGCGCCAGCACCTGCCCTTCACCGAGCGACAGTGTCATCTTCGGAATGACCACAGCCTCGCCATAGCCAGCGCGCAGATCGGTGACGGCGAGGAGCTCAGACATCGGCGCCCTCGCCCAGATAGACCCCCTTCACCTGCAGATCGCGTGCCACATCATCCGGCGCGCC
>NZ_JBIISY010000113.1:0-19072 GCF_044340795.1 Tardiphaga sp. | reverse complement strand
TGCCCCCAGGGCTGCGACGACGCCGAGGAGACTGTAGAGGGCGACGGTGAACCAGAGCTGGCTGCCGATGTCCCTCGCGATCCAACCGATATTGCGCTTCATTCCAGCCCCGACCCCACCAGACGCGCATGCCCGGTCCCTGCCCCCTAACGTCGGGCGGGGCCCACCCGTTCCCGGACCTTGCGCACGGCGCCAGTGCAGGCTTCAATCTCGCGGGGGGAATGATCATGAATTTCAGATGCGGGATGCTCTCTGCGGCGGTTCTGGCGCTAACATCGGCCACTGGACCGGCGCATGCCGATCGCTGTGACGATCTGGCCAGGCAGCTCAAGAACCAGATCGACGGGCTGGGTATCGGACGGACCACGGCCAATGTGATCTATCTCTCTCATCCCGCCGCGAAGCAGCTGCGGCTCGGCTGCACCAGCCGCTCGGTGACCAATGAGTTGTTCGCGCAATCGCCGACGCGAAAACCCGCGCCGGCTTTCACCGAACTCGTCGCCAGCGCAGGTGCGGTCGTCTTCACCATTCCGAAGCAGGACACGCTGCGCGGCTCGCAGCGCTGCCTGAGCCGGATGGGGCTGCTGCGCGGTAACGACATCAAGATGCGTTTCCGCCGGCTGGATTTTCGCTGCACGCGCGACAAGACCAGCGCCGCGATTTCGATGTCACGCGGGCGAGACGAGTAATCCGCTGTCGCGCGAAAGTTAGCTCCCGGAAGGCGATAAACGCTCTAGAACCATGCAATAATTGTCATTCGATTGAATGATAGAGAAACGCGACGACCTGTCGCAGATGATCGCGCGTCCCTGCAATTACAGGCAATTCGATCACGCGCGGCAAAATAGATTGCATTGTTCGTTTCCTGCTCATGGCTTTGCAACAGGTGTGAGTCAGAAAGCTTCCGTTGCATTCTTCGACAATAAAACAATCCATTTTTTTGACGGCGTAAAATGTTTGAGCATGAAGATTTGAACCAGCGGAAGCTGGACGCATTGGAAGCCTCATACGCGATCATCGAATTCGGGATCGATGGAACGATTATCAGGGCGAACGCGCTCTTCCAGGATCTGATGGGCTATTCCGAGGCCGAATTGATCGGGCGAAGCCATGCGATGTTTGTGCCGCGGCGCGACACCAAGATGGCGGCCTACCGGTTTCATTGGGAGCGGCTGGCGCGCGGCGAAACGATTTCGGGCGAGTTCAGGCGCGTCAAGAAATCCGGCGAGATATGCTGGATCCATGGCAGCTATTCCCCGGTACGCGATGCGAACGGCAAAACCGAGCGCGTCCTCAAGGTCGCTTCCAATGTTACCTGGAAGAAGCGCCGCGACGCGGATTTTGCCGGGCAGATCGCGGCCATCCGGGCTTCACAGGCGGTGGTCGAGTTCGATTGCGACGGCAACATCCTTTATGCGAACCGCAACTATCAGAATCTGACGGGCTATTCGATCAGCGAGTTGAAGGGCACACCTCATTCACGGCTGTGTCCGCCGCACATGACAGCAACGCCGGATTATCGCATGTTCTGGGACAGCCTGCGCAGTGGATCGTCCGCCTCCCTGCTGTGCGAACGGATCGGCGCATCCGGGCAAACCATCTGGATGCTCGCCAGCTACAATCCCGTGCGAGATGAGAATGGTGGCGTAAAGAAGATCGTCAAATTCGCGATCGATCAGACTGAAGCGGTGCTGGATCATCAACGCGTCCGCTATATGTCGCAGCATGACCCACTCACCCATCTCTACAACCGTACGGGCTTCGACGGCCTGATCGAAGAAGCACTGGCAAGCGCGAGCACAGGAAAACGCCCCGCGCTTCTGCTGATAGACCTCGACGGCTTCAAGCAGATCAACGATACCTATGGTCACGCGGCCGGCGACGCCTGCCTCGTGACAGTGGCCAGCCGGCTGATGCGCAAGGCGCAGCACGCGCTTGGCCTTGCGCGCCTGGGCGGTGACGAATTCGCGGTCGTATTCGAGGCAGGTCACACACAGGAAGCCATCGAAGCGACAGCGCAAGACATCATCACCGAGGTGATGATCCCGTTCGACTGGCAAGGCTCGCTTGTTCGCCCCGGGGCCAGTATCGGAATCGCCACCGGCGGCACGACTGCGAGCGAAATCATGCGACAGGCCGATCTCGCCTTGTACAAAGCCAAGGGCGCAGGACGCGGGCAATTCCGTGTCTACTCTGTCGAGAACGAGACTCCCGAACAGGAGCTTCCACTCGTCGGCGGCGCCAGCCTGGCTCCGCACGACATGGCCGACCTCGGCGCGGTCCCGACCACACGACAGCGCACGCCCTTATCGTCGGCATCCTGAACACTGTCCGGACCCGATCCGACACTCACTTCGACCTTCGTCAGATCGCGGCATTTATCGTGAAATCGAGCGAAGCGGTTGGGACATTATTTATCAACACGGCGGGCTGCACGCGATTGCTGCAAATTGTACGGATCGTTTCAACCTTCGTTGCCGGCCATTACCGATAATAGCCGGATCGTTTCGTCAGGATGGAATTCAGATGAGTATTTCGAGCATCTCGACCCCACCAGCCACCCCTGTCCAGCCGATCGAGCCGCGCTCGGCCAATATCAGGAAGCAGGACGCCGACGAGCGCAATCCGCCGCCGCCTCCGCGCCCGCCGCTTCCGCCGGGCCAAGGCACGCGGATCGATCAATATGTGTGATCCGATTGTAGGTGGGCAAGCGAAGCGTGCGCATCCTGATATGCACGGACTCGACGGTGGCCGCGCTTCGCTTTGTCCACCCTACATTCCCTTGTCGAGTGCTTTGTAGCGTCGGAAGATTCCCTGCTCGTTGAACGGAATGCGGCGATCGCTGGCGAGATAGGCTTCAATATTCGGCCGCCCGGCGACGCGATCGTGTAGGCCGATCAACCCTGGAATCTCGCGCTCGAATTTCTTCATCCGTTTCGGGAAGGCATAGCGCAGGCCTTCGACGATCTGGAACAGCGAGAGATCGACATAGGTCATCTTGCGCCCGGTGATATAGGCGCCGTCGCTCGCTTTCAGCAGCTTCTCGAAATAGCCGAGAAATTTGGGTACGCGCTCGTTCCAGAACTCCCTGGTGCGCAGCTTCGCCGCTCCCTTCTGATCCTCGTAGTAAAGCGACACACCGATCGGATGGTGGGTGTCATGCACTTCCATCACGAAGTCGGCGATGGTGAGTTGCAGATCGTTGAGCTTCAGCCGCGCAGCTTCTGTCTTGGGTGCGAGACCATGGCGGGCGCCGAGATAGAACAGGATGTTAGCGGTCTGGCCGATCACCATCGCGCCGGCCTTGAGGAATGGCGGCGCGAACGGCGGAAGCCCTTTTTTCGCCTCCAGCATCTTCGTCATCGCGCCCATGCCGGCCTTGCCGCGGACGACGTCCACATAGTTTGCGCCCGCCTCCTCCAGCGCAAGCCGCACATATTCACCGCGGCCCTGGATCATCGGCCAGTAATAGAGCTCATAGCGCATGCCGGAACCTCTTCTCGCGTTCTTGAGCTGGGTTAACGGATTACCGACCAATTCGTTCTGCGCGGTAGCCCAACGTCGCCCACCCCCGGCGAGTGAAACTGATAACCCGGCTTCAACCCTCTTCGGTGAAGCCCGACCAATCCAGGCGGATAAAAGAACCGGCACACAACCGATAAAGACTCTCCTGCGTAGCATGATACGCAGGAGAGCATTTCATGCCGGATCAGATCATTTTCGCCATCCATCACATCCTCGTTCTGCTCGCGGGATCGATCTGCCTGTTCGGCACCTGGGTCGGCATGCGCCACTTTGCCCGCGCTCGTGCGACACAGGGATCGACGCGGCTGGGATGGCTGTTCATGGCGTCGGTCGGCACCGGTGCTGCACTGTGGGCGTCGACCTATATTTCGATCCTCGCGCTCGATCCGCAGCTCAATAGCGGCTTTGATCTCGTTCCGGTGGCGGTGACCCTCGCGATCTCGATCTTGTCCTGTCTGGTCGGCTTCGAGATCGGCAGCCGGCATTTCACGCTGGCGCCTGAGGTCGGTGGCAGCATCATGGGCGTTGGCATTCTGCTGATGCACTATATCGGCGTCGATGCCTGGCATTTCAGCGGCACCACGCAATGGAGCGGTTACGGGATCGGCCTGATCCTGGTGCTTGGCCTCGGCCTGTCCGCATTGTCGGTCAATCGCGCCAACCGTCCGGTCACGCGCTGGTGCCGGCATGGCGCGGCGATCGTGCTGGCCTTCATGATCTGCACCATGCATTACGCCTTGACGGTGTCTTCGAATGTCGTCGCCGAACCATCGATGGCCATGGCACCGGAGCTGGTACCGGCGAAAATGCTCGGCGCCGGGGTCGTGCTCGCAGTGCTGTTGGTGATGGGCAGCGGCTTTTCCTCATATGTGATTGATCTTCGCACCCGGACGGAGTCCGCCGAGCGCATTCATCAGCTGTCGTTCAACGACAGCATGACCGGCCTGCCCAACCGCATCGCCTTCAACGAGCGTCTCGCTTTCTGGGCCTCGGAATCCCACGAACGCGGGCATAGACTGGCGGCGCTGACGATCAATATCGACGGCTTCAAGGACATCAACGATCTCTATGGCCACAGCGCCGGCGATCTGCTGCTGATCGAGGCGGCAACGCGGATGCGTCAAGTGATCGGCACCGACGAATTCCTGGCTCGGCAGAGTGGCGACGAGTTTCTGGCTCTGCAGATGTCCGGCGGCCAGCCGGCAGACGCGCAGCGCTTCGCAGAGCGCATCGCGGCCGCTCTTGCCGCCCCTTTCCTGATCCACGACCAGAGGATCGCACTCACGACAGCGATTGGCTATTCGATATTCCCCACCGATACGCCCGAGCGCGATCATCTGCTGGGCAATGCCAAGCTGGCGATGGATGCCGGCAAAGCGAAGCAACGCGGCGCCATCTGCGCCTATCATCGCGAAATGGGCGATGCCGCCCGCGCCCGCCGTGCGCTCATGCGCGATATACAGACCGCCACCGCCAATGGCGAACTCGAACTGCACTATCAATTGCAGACCACACTCTCCGATGGCGCCATCTGCGGCTCCGAGGCGCTGATGCGCTGGAATCATCCGAAGCTCGGGCGCATTTCACCAGCTGATTTCATCCCGCTCGCCGAAGAGAGCGGCGCCATTCTCGATATGGGCGAATGGGCGCTGCGCACGGCGTGCCGCGATGCCGCAGAGGGACGTCTGCCCGGCACGATCGCCGTCAATCTGTCGCCTGTGCAATTCGGTCGCGCCGATCTCGCCGAAACGATCCATGCCATTCTGCTGGAAACCGGCCTGTCGCCGCGCCGCCTCGAAATCGAGGTGACGGAATCCACCCTGATGTCGGATCAGGTTCGCGGGCTGCACATCCTCCGCAAGCTCAAGGCGATGGGCATCTCGGTCGCCATGGATGATTTCGGCACCGGTTATTCGTCGCTCGGCACGTTGCACGCATTCCCGTTCGACAAGATCAAGCTCGACCAGTCTTTCGTCCGCCGCATTCCCGACGACGCCACCGCCTGCGCCATTGTCCGCACGGTACTTGCGCTCGGGCACAGTTTGAAAATCCCGGTGCTCGCCGAAGGCATCGAAACCTCGGTGCAATGGCATTTCCTGCTCGGCGAAGGCTGCGACAAGGGCCAGGGTTACCTATTCGCCCGTCCGGTGCCGATGGCGCAGATCCCGGAAACAATCACCATGGCAACGGCTATGGCGCAGGCGGAAGCCCGAAACCCTGCCGACATCGAAATGAGGTCGATTGCGGCTGCATAGGCTGCAAAGTCCGACCGCCAACCACATCATCGTCCTTGCTGCTTCCAAAACAAAAGCGCCGCGGGTTGCCCCGCGGCGCTTGCATTATTCGGATTGAGCGGGCGTTACGCCTGCTGGATCGCCGACACTTCCCAGTTGCCGCCATTGGTGCGGATGAAGGTCCACACTTCGGTGGCTTCGGTCGGGGTTTCGCTACCGGCAACGAGGCGATTGGTGCCACGCTCCAGGGTCTTGTCGACCAGCGAGAAGCGCATCGCCACGCTGGCATATTCGTCGTTGCCTTCGCGCCAG
Source organism: Tardiphaga sp. (assembly GCF_044340795.1). GTDB lineage: Bacteria > Pseudomonadota > Alphaproteobacteria > Rhizobiales > Xanthobacteraceae > Tardiphaga. The sequence continues at coordinate 13,001 of NZ_JBIISY010000113.1, read as the reverse complement.
GCTTCCGCGAGGTCACCCTGCAGGAGCTTCACGTCCGACACCTTGTTGATGTCGTTGGCAGCCTTGTTCTCCGCGAGATCCTTCGCGAAATACGAGGTCATTTCCGGCGTCGCCAGCTTGCCGAGCGCATCGGTGTCCTCGTTCGACCAGGCGGCCTGGACTTCACCGAGCAGGCGCTCGAAGTCCTCATAGTCCTTCGGGCCGATTTCGACCGGACGCTCGTCCTGACGCGAGGCACCGAAACCGAAGCCGCCGAGCGCGCTGCGCGGGGCAGCCTGCGGAGCTTCCTGGGGCTGCGCGCCATAGGCGTGGTTGGTCTGCGCGGTCTGGTTCGCATCCGGGCCGTTGCCGGCGCCATACTGCTGCGAGCCCGACGGACCGGCATAGGCCGACGCGGTCTGGCCCTGGTTGCGGCGCTGCCACCACTTCATGGCCAGGCGGACGACGATGACGATCAGCGCCACCTGAACCAGCAGGCCAATGATCGACATCATGCTGCCGAGGCCGCTGAGGAAGCCGCCGCCGAACAGCATGCCGAGCAGACCGGCGCCGAGGAAGCCGGCGGCGAGGCCACCAAGCATGCCCATGCCCGGACGGTTGAAGAAGCCACCCTTGGCGGCAGCACCTGCAGCGGCAGGGCCGGCCATGCCGGGCGCGCCCGGCTGCTGCATGGTGCGGTTCATCGGCTGCGCCGCATTCGGCGCAGTGGCGGTGCCCGGCGTGGGCGCGAAGGTCTTGGAGCCGCGCGAACCCATGCTGCCGCCCTTGCCGCCCGGACGCGCATCGACAGCCGTGGAGACGGCCATCGCGAGCGGCATCGCCAGCGACAGGACAACGGCGAGCGTCTTGATCGCGCCGCGCATGCTGAACGTGAAAGTCATATCTTTTCCCTCAATCCCCGGCAGGGGGAAATCGCCCCTAAGATGGCGATGCCGCAGGAAAAAGGAAGCGCGCTTCACGCCGCATGGCTGCGGCCCTCGGTCGCGGGTTTAGGGCTGTTCTAAAGCGTGGAACGCTGGAAATTCAACGACTTATACTGCGTCGCAACGGAACAGACGACGATGCCGGACATCAGTCCGGCGCCATCGTTTCCTTCACCTTCTCGATCAGCGCACTGAGCGCGAAAGGTTTCGGCAGGAACGCAAACTGCTGATTCTCCGGCAGGCTCTTCTCGAACGCTTCTTCGGCATAGCCGGACACGAAGATGATTTTCAGCTCCGCATTGCGCGCGCGCATTTCCTTGAGCAACGTCGGACCGTCCATTTCGGGCATCACCACGTCGGATACGACGAGGTCGATGGCGCCGCCTTGCTCCTCGAACATTTCCAGCGCTTCCACGCCGTTGGAAGCCTCGACCACCGTATAACCCCGAGAACGCAGGCCGCGGGCATTGAGGCTGCGCAGCCCTTCCTCGTCCTCCACCAGCAGGATCGTGCCCTGCCCGGTAAGGTCAGCCTTCGGCTTGGCTGCTTCCTTCGCGGCGATAGCAGCCGCGATGGCCGGATCGGGCGCTGCTTCCTTGTCCTGGTGATGGCGCGGCAAGAAGATGCGGAAGGTGGTGCCCTGCCCTTCCTTCGAGTCCACATAGACGAAGCCGCCGGTCTGCTTGACGATGCCGTACACGGTGGAGAGGCCGAGACCGGTGCCCTTGCCGACATCCTTGGTCGAGAAGAACGGCTCGAAAATCTTCTCGACGATCTCGGCGGGAATACCGGTGCCGGTATCGGTGACCGCGATCTCCACATAGTCGGCCGCCGGCATGCCCTTGTAAGCGAGCCTCTCGGCTTGTTCGGTCGAGATATTGCCGGTGCGTACTGTCAGCGAACCGCCATCGGGCATCGCGTCGCGGGCATTGACCGTGAGATTTACGATCACCTGCTCGAACTGCGAAATGTCCACCTTCACCGGCCACAGATCGCGGCCGTGAATCACTTCGAGCTTCACTTTCTCGCCGATCAAACGCTTCAACAGCAGATCGATGTCCGACAGCGCATCGCCGAGATTGAGCACGGTCGGACGCAGCGTCTGGCGGCGCGAGAAGGCGAGCAGCTGGCGCACGAGTGTCGCCGCGCGCGTCGCGTTCTGCTTGATCTGCATGATGTCCTGGAACGACGGATCGGTCGGCTTGTGCGCGTTCAGCAGGAAGTCATTGGCCATCATGATGGCCGAGAGCACGTTGTTGAAGTCATGCGCGATGCCGCCGGCCAGCTGGCCGATGGTGTCCATCTTCTGCGCCTGGTTGACCTGGTTCTCCAGCGCGCGGCGCTCGGTGGTCTCCAGCATATAGACGATGGCGGCTTCGGTTTCGCGTTCTTCTTCCTGCACGGCGGTGACGAAGAACTGCCCCCAACGCTCCTTGGCGCCGGCGAGCTGCAATTCCACCGGTGCGATATCGCCCTGTCCCTGTGCGGCCTGACCGATGGGCGCGAGCAGCTGCGCGCGGTCGCGTTCGTTCAACGCGGCGAGGATGGACTTGTTGACATTGCCATTGTCGCTCAGCGTCTGCGCCAGCTTGGCAAAGCGCGCATTGCCGCGCACCACGGCGCCGCCGAGATCGACGGTCGCAATGGCCATCGGCGTGTGATCGAAGAAGCGCATGAAGCGCACTTCGGCCGCCCGCTGCGGATCGGAGCGCTCGTCGCGGGCGCGGCTGATCACCAGCGTGCGCGACGCGCCCGGGACGCCGTCGGCGCCAAAAGCGAGCTTGTGATAGAGACGCACCGGCACGGCCTTGCCGCCGCGCTGTTTGAGATCGATGTCGAAGACCTCGGTTTTCACTTCACCGGGGATCGGCACGATGGAGGTCAGCAGCGAGGCGCCATCGCCGGACACGATGTCCGACAACTTCAGGCCACCGGAACCGATCTCGGCGAGATCGTGATCGAGCAGGTTCGCGAGCGTCGCGTTGACATAGACAAGCTCGCCCTTCGGATTGACGGAGAAGAAACCGCACGGCGCGTGATCGAGATATTCGATCGCATGCTGCAGCTCCTGGAACACGTCCTCCTGTCGCTGGCGGTCGCGCGAGATGTCGGCCACCGACCACACGGTGGATTTCGCCTCGCGCTTGCCGGTGCCGAGCGGGCGCACACGCATGCGCAGCCAGCGGCCATGGGAGCCATCGGCAACTGTGACACGCACTTCTTCCTGCTGGCGCTTGCCCTCGCGCGCCGCCTTGAGCAGCCGGAACACTGCTTCGGACACATCGGGATTGCCGATGAAGACGCGCTCGACAGGCCGCGCCTCCTGCACTGAAGCTGCGCCGGTCAGGGTGAGATAGGCGGCATTCGCATAAACCACGTGGCCATGGGCATCGGTGACCGCGATACCATCGAAGGCACCATTAGTGACCGCGCGCATGATCGGATCTTCGGCCGTACGATCGCCGAAACGCATGATACCGGCGGCAAATGCGAACAGCATGAACAGGCCGACCATCGCCAGCAGCGCCAGCAAGGCGAGAATGTAAGGCTGCGCCTGGGCACGGCCCAGCGTCATGAAGGCAACGGCGCAGGCGACGATCGCTGCCGCGATCAGCAGGACAAGGATGATGCTGCCGCTGCGGCGCACGGGCTCCTGGGAGGCCTTGGTCTCCGCCAGCGAGATCTGGCCATCGTGGTCGGTCTCGGCACTCATCGGACGGGGTGTCGCCTATCTATCGTGGTTGCAGCGCGCTCGCGCGCGCCTCCTGAGTGCCCCAACCCGCCGGGGCCGCGCAAGCGGTTCCACCGCTCTTTTGCGTCCAATCGGCCGATTTGCACCATGTTCCAATCTTCTCCGGGCATCATGCCGGGCGCCCGGACAGGCCGCGCTTGAGGCCCATGACGTAACCGATCACTTCGGCCACTGCCTGATAGTGGTCGGACGGGATTTCCTGATCGATCTCCACGGTCGCATAGAGCGCCCGCGCCAGTGGGACATTCTCGACGATCGGGATGTCGTGTTTGCCGGCGACTTCCCTGATCTTCAACGCGATCGCGTCCATGCCCTTGGCAACGCAGATCGGCGCCTGCATGCCGCGCTCATATTTCAGCGCCACCGAATAGTGGGTCGGGTTGGTGATGATCACCGACGCCTGCGGCACGGCAGACATCATGCGCTTTTTCATGTTCTGCTGGCGCAGCTGCTTGATCTTGCCCTTGATATGCGGGTCGCCTTCGGACTGCTTGAACTCCTCCTTCACCTCCTGCAGCGACATCTTCAGTTTCTCGAACCATGTCCGGTACTGAAAGAAGAAGTCGGCCACCGCGACGAAGGCCAGCAATGCGAGAACGGCGCCGAGCAACTTCAGCGTCAGGCTCATCGAAATGCCGAGGATCGCGCTCGGATCGATGCGCACCATGGAATCGAGACGAAAGCGCTCGGGCCACAGTACCAGGCACATCACCGTGCCGACGACGACGAGCTTGAACAGGCCCTTGAGGAAGTTCGCCAGCGCCTGCTTGCCGAACAGGCGCTTGGCACCTTCCATCGGCGAAAGCTTGCTGAATTTTGGCGTCAGACCTTCGGTCGAGAACACCAGCCGGTGCTGCATCAGATTGCCGGCGAGCACCGCCATGATGAGAAACAGAAACGGCAGCCCCAGCGTGGACAGCAGCGAAAAACAGAGTTCTTTTGTCAGTTCGATGAGCCCCGGCCCATCGGTGCGCATCATCCACGAATTCTGCAGCAGGTTCTTCATCGGCGTCAGAAGGCCGGTGCCGATCGATCCGTGAAATGACGACAGCACGAGCGTGCCGCCGGCCAGCAGGAACCAGGTATTGACCTCCTGGCTCTTGGCGACATTGCCGCGTTGGTGGGCGTCGTCGAGCTTCTTCTGTGTGGGATCGTGTGTTTTCTCGTTCTCGCTGTCCTCGGACACAGGCGCCCTCCTATGTCCGCGGCATCATCTGGTGCATCACACCAGCGAAGTAATCCATGTAGGTGCCCATCATCGCCGACAGCACCAGCGCAAAGATCAGGAAGCCGATCATGATCGAGAGCGGCACACCGACGAAATAGACCTGCATCTGCGGCATCAGGCGCGCCAGCACGCCGAGCCCCATATTGAAGACAAGGCCGAAGACCAGGAACGGCGCCGCCAGCTGGATGCCGACCTTGAAGGCGGTCGTGAAGGCATCCGTCGCGAGCTTCGCGACATCGCCGGTCGGCAGGATCTCTCCCGGCGAAAAAATCTTGTAGCTGTCGTTGAGCGCGGCGATCACAAGATGATGCGTGTCCGTGGTGAAGATCAGCGTCATGCCGAGCAGATTGAGAAAATTGCCGATCAGGACGCCCTGTTGGCCCTGGGTCGGATCCACCGAAGTGACGAAACCGAGGCCAAGCTGCTGAGCGATGACCGAGCCGGCCACCGACAGCGCCGAAATCGTCACCCGTGCTGTGGCACCGAGCACGATGCCGATGACGATCTCGCGCAGCAGCAGCACCAGCATCGGCGCCATCGAGGTCATGTCGACATTATAGGCGGGGCGATGCGCCGGCAGCAGGATCAGCGTCAGCGCCAGAGCGATCGACAGCTTGATGCGCATCGGGATGTTGCTCTCGCCGAATCCGGGCAGCAGCATCACCATCGCGCCGATGCGGGCGAACACCAGCATGAAGGCGGCGGCGAGAGCCGGCAGGAGCGAGACGTCGATGCGCATGAGGGCTGTGTATCACCCCCCGATGATTCGCGACGATATCCGCATCATGTAGCCCGACAGCACGTCTCCCATGAAAGGCAGCGTCAGCACCATGGTGGCAAAGACCGCAAGGATCTTCGGAACGAAGACCAGCGACTGCTCCTGCACCTGGGTCAGGGCCTGCACCAGCGAGATCACGACACCAACGAGGAGACCGACCACCATCAGAGGCCCGGAAACCAGCACGATGGTCCAGATCGCATCACGGGCGACGTCGAGAGTTTCGGGGCCGGTCATAGGGCGGTTCCTAATTCGTGTTACACGCCGTCATTGCGACGAGCGAGGCGACGAAGCAATCCAGAGCCAGAAAGAAAGAACTGGATTGCTTCGCTCCGCTCGCAATGACGCTGAGGGGGCAGCGCGCCGCGACTAGATCTGCATCTTCAGAATGTCTTCGTAGGACTGGATGACACGGTCACGCACCGACACCAGCGTCGAGACGGCAACGTCGGTCTCGGCCACCGCGGTGACGACATCCATGACATTCGCCTTGCCATTCGCCATGGCGACGGTCTGCGCGTCCGACTTGCGGCCTGCGTCCAGCACGCTGCCAAGCGCTTCCTTGAGCACGGCGCCGAAGGACGGACCGACGCCGCCTTCCGCACTCTTGTTGAGACCACCGACACCACCCGCGCTGTCCATGATACGGGCAAGGCTTGCATAGGCGTTCGCGGCGACGTTCGGGGCTGCCATGGTGAGTGTCCTGTTCAGGCCTTGAGGATATCGAGGGTGCGCTGGATCATCCGGCGGGTGGCGCTGATGATGTTGAGATTGGCTTCATAGGAGCGCTGCGCCTCCTTCATGTCGCTCATCTCGACCAGTGAATTGACGTTCGGCACCTTGACGTTGCCGGCTGCGTCAGCGCCGGGATTGCCGGGCTCGTAGCGCGTCGGAAAGGTCGACATATCGGGGCGGACGCGGCCCAGGCCGACGGTGCGCGCATCCAGGGTCCGATCGAGCTCAGACGTGAAGGTCGGCACCTTGCGGCGATAGGGATCGCCGCCCGGCGTCTGCGCGGTGGACTGCGCATTGGCGATGTTTTCCGAGATGATGCGCATGCGACCGGCCTGAGCACGCAGGCCCGAGGTCGCGATTCCCATCGATCTGGCGAAGTCACTGCTGTTGTCGCTCATGTGCCTATCCCCTCAGCTTCAAGGCTCAACGCTTGCCGATGGCGGTCTTCAGGAGACCGAGACTGCGGCTGTAGAGCGAGCTGGCCGCAGCAAAATCCATCTGGTTGGCGGACACCTTCAGCATCTCGTCTTCCAGATTGACCGCATTGCCTGCCGGGCGTGTCTCGTAGCCGACACGGCCGTTCTGATCGAAGGTGGCCACGGCGCCCGACGGCGTGAGATTGACGCCCTGGGCGCGCATCATGGGCAGCGTCCCCATGGCGCCGCCGGCAGCAGGTCCACCGGCTTTGTCGAATTTCGGCTCTACCAGATCGCGCGGCCGGAACCTGGGCGTGTCGGAATTGGCGACATTCTCCGCCAGCACACGCTGCCGTTCCTGATGCCACTGCATCTTGGTGCGCAACACCGACAACATCGGCATGTCGCTGATCGCCATCGGACGTCTCCGCTGCGCCCGGACACCTTGCCCGAAGCTAGGCAGAATTTGCCGGTTGCATGGTTAACAAGCAGTTAACTTCTGGCGCAGATGGTTACCGAAACGTGAAGCAATCCCTGAAAATGCGGGATTATTACGCTTCGCATCGCTTTTTCGCCCGAATTGCCCGATTAACCACAAAGCTTAGCCAGGCGACGGGGCGGCTAGAAGTCGTTTTGGCTGCGGCGATTCATAGTTTATTATTAACCATCGGCAGTTTCTGCCGGGGGCGTTAACAGACGGGGCGCGATTTCCGCGTTGTCCGGTCTTGATCGATTGGAGAATCGACAGGCATCGGACGCGTGAGTGGAACCAGCGGCCGTTTGTCTGGGGATTTTGGGATGCAACAACCGGTCACTTTCATTCTTGCCTTCGTCTTCGTGCTGGCACTGATCGGCCTCGCGGCTTGGCTGGTGCGCCGGTTCGGCGGCAATCGACTTGGGGCCAATTCCGCCCGTGGCCGGATGCCGCGCCTCGCCGTGATCGATGCCGCTGCCGTCGATGGCCGCCGTCGCCTCGTTCTGGTCCGCCGCGACAATGTTGAACATCTCATCATGATCGGCGGCCCCTCCGACATCGTGGTCGAACCCAACATCGTGCGTGCGGCGTCCGGCCGCGAGCGCGACCCGGCGCCCCAGCGCGAAACCTCGCGCAGTCCGTCTTTCGCCGACACCCCGAGCTGGACGCCGCCGGAGCCCGTCGAGCTCCCCGAACCGGACATCGCGCCAGAGCCGGTGCCGCCGGCCCGCCCTGCCCGCCCGTCCTTCAGCGAAGAGCCCCGCCGCCCCGCTGCTGTGCTGCCGGAGCGCCGTCCGGAACCGACCATCACTGCCGTCACGCCCGAACCGCCGGCACGCCCGGAGCCTGCCCCCACTCTCGCGCCGGTGCGCGACCCCGCGCCACTCCGTGCCGCCCGTCCGGATAGCCTGCGCTCCGAAATGCCGCGCAGCGAGCCGATGATGCCGCGCCCGATGCGCGCCGATCCGCCGATCCGCACGATGCCGCCGACTCGTCCGCTCGAGCGCGCCAATATCTCGGCTGCGCCGATCCCTGCCGCCGCTGCCAAGCCGGAAGCGCCCGCCGTGGTGCCGCCTGCCGCCGCTCCGGCAGTCGCTTCAACGACGCCCTCGACACCGGCTGCGATTTCAGCCGCCGACCAGAATCTCGCCGACATGGCCCAGCGGCTCGAAGCCGCGCTGCGCCGCCCGTCGGCCGAGCCGGCCCGCCCGGAAGCCCCGGAACCTCGCATCGGCGCGCCATCGGTCGCCCCCGATGCGCCGGCCGCCGCGCGCCCCCGTGCGCCGGAAATCTCGATCGCGAGTGCGAGCCGCACCGAGGCGCCGGCGGTCACGCCGCCGACCAAGTCGGGTTTCGAGAATCTCGAAGACGAAATGGCGTCCCTGCTGGGACGGCCGAAGTCGTCTTCGTGAGACCGGCCAACCTTCCGCGTAGAGTATTTTTCACCTCCGTTCTGATCGCCGCCGGGCTCCTTGTGAGCCCGGCGATGGCGCAGGATATCAGCATCAATCTGGGCGGCGGTGGCGGTGGCGTCACCGAGCGCGCGGTGCAGATGATTGCGCTGCTGACGGTGCTGTCGATCGCGCCGTCGATCCTGATCATGATGACGTCGTTCACGCGCATCGTGGTCGTGCTGTCATTGCTGCGCACCGCGCTGGGCACCGCGACCGCGCCACCGAACACGGTGATCGTGGCGCTGGCGATGTTCCTCACCGCCTTCGTGATGGGACCGGTGCTGCAGAAGTCCTATGACGACGGCATCAAGCCGCTGATCGCCAATGACATCACCGTCGAGGAAGCGTTGGTGCGCGCGTCGGGGCCGCTGCGCACCTTCATGCAGAAGAATGTCCGCGAGAAGGACGTGAAGCTGTTCATGGACCTCTCCCGCGAGCCGCCACCGGCGACGCCTGAAGAGCTGTCGCTGCGCATCCTCGTCCCGGCGTTCATGATCTCGGAGCTGAAACGCGCCTTCGAGATCGGCTTCCTGCTGTTCCTGCCCTTCCTGATCATCGACCTCGTTGTCGCGTCGGTGCTGATGGCGATGGGCATGATGATGCTGCCGCCGGCGGTGGTGTCCCTGCCGTTCAAGCTGATCTTCTTCGTGCTGGTGGATGGCTGGTCGCTGGTCGCTGGCAGTCTGGTGCAGAGTTACGGGCAGTAGCGAGGCTCCTCCCCTACCGCCCCATCTCGATCTTGCGCACCTTAACCACCGGCCGCGTCGGCATCGATGGCAGCGAGCCGGTCGGTGCCATGTCGGCGACGCCGGGTACGGTCGCCTTGGCACTGCTTTCGGGGAAGCGCTGCTTCATCTCGCGCAGGAAGCCATCGAGCGTATCGACGGAGGCCGCCATCTTGGCGATGGCCGCGAATTCCGAGCTGTTGCCGGTCGCCGGCTTGCTCGCCGTATCGAACGCGATCTTGTCGGAGCCGGAGCTCATCAGCGGCGCGAATTTCTCGCGGAAGCGCGCGAGGCCGAGCGCATCTTCAGCCAGCGCATAGCCGACCACGGCACGAATGACATCGCTCTTCTCACTCGTCGTCAGTGGCGTGAAGTCGGTCCAGCGGTCGCCGTAATAGAGCTCGATCTGCTCGGCCGCCTCGCGCCAGCGCCGCGATGACCAGTAGATGTCGGACCGCAACCGGATGGCCTCGCGGCCAGCGACATTGGCTATGATATCGAGCGCGAGATCGCGGCGCCCGATATCGCTCTGTGCGCGCGCCTCGAGCAGCAGGCGCTGCTGGCGCAGCTCACCGGAGAGATCATTGATGCGCGTGGTGCGCATCGCGGCGATGGCGCGATCGGGCTTGCGCGCCATCAGATAGACGGTGGCAAGACGCGCGGCGACCTGCGATCGCGCAGCGCCTTCGAGACGGTGATCGACCTGATATTGCAGCAGCTCGGCAGCCTGGTCGAGCAGGTCCACTGCCACCAGGCGATCGGCCAGCCGGCGGATCATCTCGTCGCCGCGACGGCCGATCGGCGTCAGCTCGCGAAATTCATAAAACATCGCCAGCGCATCGACCGGCGGCAGCTTGTCGCCCTTCGGCGAGAGATAGACTTCGGAGAACAGCGCCTGCGCTTCATCCTGCACCTGTCGCGCAGCTTCGCTGTTGGCCTGACGTTCGGTCGCGGTGCGCGCGGCCATCAGCGCATCGTGATAGCGCCCCGCTCTGCCATACATCTGCGCGAGGATCTGCAGCGCCCGCACTTCGACACCGTCGCCGCGCCAGGTCACCGCGAGGGTCTCGAGTTCATTCAGCGCATCCTCGTCGCTGATCTCGTTGCGTTTCTGGCGCAGCACGATTTCGCGCAGCTTGGCTTCCGCCGCCGACGGACGATCGATCGAGCCGGTCACCTCGGCATATTTCGACAGCGCATCCTTCTCGCGCCCAAGCGCCTCGTCGAGCCAGCCGCTGAGCAAGGTCGCCGACGGCTTCATCTCTGTCGGGATGCCGACGACGTCCAACTCGCTGCCGCGCGCCGATGCGCCGGCATAGTCCCTCACTTCGAGCGAGGCGCGCAGCGCCATGATCAGCCCGATGCGCTGCAGATCCGGCGGCAAGGCCGCGAGGGTGAATTCCGAATTCTTGAAGCGCTCGCGGGCCTCGACCCACTTGCCTTGCTTGGCGAAGGCGAAGGCCTTCCATAATTCGGCGTCATAGCCGGGGCCGAGCGCCGGCTGGGCAATGTCCTTCAGCGTCTGCTCGGGACGATTGATCAGCGCGCTCGCCACCGCATGGATCACCAGCGCGGCTGCGCTTTCCTCACCCACCTTCATGTCGGAGATGGCGAGATCGGCAACACCCTTGGCCTCGTGATACATGCCGCGTGCCATGTAGAATTTCGCGAGATCCATGCGCGCACTGGCAATGGAGCCGGTATCGGCGGTGGCTGCCGCGTCGATCAGCTTGTCGAGGCGCTGATTGAACGGACCTTCCTTGTCGATCCGCCACTGCCCGACATCGAAGATCGGCCGCGCCACGGTCGACGCGCGCTGCGGCGCTGCATCTGCCGGTGACAGCGTGAGTCCGCCCGGCCGCGTGAGTGTGACCTTGTCGCTGGTCGTATCGACAGCAACCTCATCGGAATTCGTCTGAACGACGACGCCGTGAATCGACTCCAGCAGCGAGAACTCGACAAAGTCCTGACGTCGCATGAAACCACGCGCCGGCGGCATCGCGGTGATGACGGTCAGCATATCGCCCGCATCGGGATCGGTGATGCGGTGCTTCACGCCGGGCCGCGCGAGTTGCACCTGCACGCTGGCCTTGCTGGGATCAGCGATGTTGCGCACCGCCGACAGTGGCTGCGACTGGGTCTGCCGCGTATCGGCGAGCGTCAGCGTCCATGCCCGCCCGTCGCTGCTTGCATCATTCGTCGATAGCGAGGCGAGTTGCGGACGGTTGAGGCGGATACGCACCGCCTGCCCCTTGTCGAGCTTGATCGCCTCGGCATCGCCGACCACCGAACCGCTGTCGCGGCGGATCGCGGCGACATCGATGGGCTTCGTGGAATCGGTCACCAGCCACAGCATCTCGCCGCGGCGGAACAGCGCCACCGGCGTCGGCGCCGGGAACGCAAAATTCATGCGCACGCCTTCGCTGCTGCGCTTGATCTCGACAGGCAGGCCAGCGGCCTCGACGGGTGCTGCGGCCTGCGCCGGAGCAGGCGCCGCGGCCACGAGGGCCGCGGGGGCCGGCAGCATTTCCTTGACCGGTGCTGCAGCCACGACGGGCGCCGGAGCAACTGGTGCCGGTTCGGCCATCTTCACGGGCTCGGGCTTCGACGCCTCGGGCTTGGGCACATCCACCGTCGCAACAGGAGCGACGGCCGGCGCCTCGATCTTCTTCTCCTGCGCGATGTCACGCGCAATCGTTTCAGAGGTCGGCTGCTGGATCTCGCTCGACTTCTGCGCAGGCACAGGAGCAGCTTCGACCGGCTTTGCTTCCGGCGGCTTCTTCTCCGCGGGCGGCGTGGCCGGCACTTGCGCGAGCGGCGATGGCTTGTCCTGCTGCTGGAAGCCGATATCGACCACGTAGTTCTTCTCGTCGCGGAACGATTTCACGTCGACATCGCCGATCAGCGCAATCTCGACCGCCGTGCGATTGCCGTCCGTCGCCTGCCCGATCGAAGCGACATTGGCCGGCGCAGACAGCTTTGCATCGGCCAGATCGAAAACGAGCCCGGCGTTGAATGTCAGGGTCAGCCGCTTGTCGTCGAGCAGCGAGGACGCACCGACATTGGGCGGCGTCTCGAAGGCGAAGCGCACGAAAGTCGGTTGCACCGAGGCACGCACCCGGATCGGCGGCTTCTTCTGGCCTTCGGCGGCGGCCCGCTGCTGGCGCAGCGCGCGTTCGGCTGCGCGGGCGCGGTCGGACAGCTCTTTCACAACCTCCTGCGGCAATCCGGGCGGCGCGCCCTTCCAGCCATCAGGCAGAAGATCGATGAAGATCCGCTCCCCTGCGGTCATCGAGTTGACCGTCACGCGGCGCGACAGTGCGAGGCGAAGCGCCGTGCCATCGGGATCGCGACGGGCCGAGCCGATATAATCAGGTGCAGAATCGCCAAGGATTTCGACGGGAACGTCGACCGGGCGCTTGAAGCGGACGATGAGGACCGAGCCGGCCTGGCTCACCTCGGACTCAACATCCTCGGCGAGCTTGAGCACGATCCGCGCGTAGCCACCGGATGTG
>NZ_JBIISY010000355.1:0-4533 GCF_044340795.1 Tardiphaga sp. | reverse complement strand
TCGGCGCGGTGCTGATGCTGCTGCCCTTCGTGTGGATGATCTCGACGGCCTCGAAGCCACAGACCGAGATCTACACCACCGACATCCACCTCATCCCCCACACTTTTGCGCTGTGGGACAATCTGCGAACGGCCTTCGCCAAGGCCGATCTCGTCCGCTTCCTCATCAATGGCGTCATCGTCACCATCGCGATCTTCGTGTTGCAGGTTCTGGTGGCCTTGCCCGCCGCCTATGCGCTGGCAAAACTGCGCTTCGTCGGCCGCGACGTGCTGTTCGCGCTGGTGCTGTTCTGCATCCTGATCCCGCCCCAGGCCACCGCGATCCCGGTGTTCCTGCTGCTGCATCATCTCGGCATTCTCGACACCTATGCCGCGATGGTGGTGCCCTTCACCATCTCCGCCTTCGGCATCTTCCTGATGCGGCAGTTCTTCAAGACCGTGCCCGACGACCTCATCGACGCCGCACGGATGGATGGGATCAGCGAATTCGGCATCGTCTGGCGCGTGATGCTGCCGACCGCGATCCCGGCGCTCACCGCTTTCGGCATCTTCTCGGTGGTCGCGCACTGGAACGACTATTTCTGGCCGCTGATCGTGCTCACCAGCGAGCATCTGCGCACCCCGCCGCTCGCGGTCGCCGCCTTCCGCAACGAGGAAGCGGGTACCAATTATGGGCCGCTCATGGCTGCCGCCATCGTCATCATCGCGCCGCTCGTGGTCGCGTTCCTGCTCGCCCAGCGCCGCTTCATCGAAGGCATCACGCTGACCGGCATCAAGTAGTCCACTTTACTGCCCACCCCCGACAGGAGACTTCCCATGCTGATGAGATCGACCCTTGCGGCTCTCGCTTTGCTCACCGGCGTTGCCGGCGCGCAGGCGCAGACCAAGACCGAAGTCGTGCTGCAATATCCCTTCCCCGAACTGTTCACGGAAACCCACAAGCAGATCGCCGAGGAATTCGCCAAGGTCCGCCCGGACATCAAGGTGACCATGCGCGCGCCTTACGAGTCCTACGAGGACGCCACCCAGCGCGTGCTGCGCGAGGCCGTCACCAATCAGGTGCCGGACGTCACCTTCCAGGGCCTGAACCGCATCCGCGTGCTGGTCGACAAGAACATTCCTGCTGCACTCGACGAATACATCGCCGCCGAGAAGGATTTCGACAAGCAGGGCTTCCACCAAGCGATGTATGACATCGGCACCACGAGCGGCAAGGTCTATGCCCTGCCCTTCGCGATCTCGCTGCCGGTCGTCTACATCAACACCGATCTCGCCAGGAAGGCCGGCGCTGACATCGACAACCTGCCGACCACCTGGGACGGCCTGTTCGACCTCGCCAAGAAGATCAAGGCGACGACGCCTGGCGCCAATGGCATGACCTATGCGTGGGACATCACCGGCAACTGGCTGTGGCAGGCCCCGGTGTTCGCCCGCGGCGGCACCATGCTGAATGCGGATGAAACCAAGGTCGCCTTCAACGGCCCCGAGGGTCAGGCCGCGATCCGCACCATCGCCCGCGTCGTCACCGACGGCGGCATGCCGAATTTCGACCAGCCGGCCAGCCGCGCCGCCTTCGCCGCCGGCAAGACCGGCATCCATATCACCTCGACGTCGGATCTGAACAAGATCACCCAGATGATCGGCGACAAGTTCGTGCTGAAGACGCACACCTTCCCCGATGTCATCGCACCGAATGGGCGCCTGCCCGCCGGCGGCAATGTCGTGATGATCACCGCCAAGGACAAGGCCAAGCGCGATGCGGCCTGGGAAGTGGTGAAGTTCTGGACCGGCCCGAAGGGCGCGGCGATCATGGCCGAGACCACAGGCTACATGCCGCCGAACAAGGTCGCCAACGACACGCATCTGAAGGACTTCTACGTCAAGAACCCGAACAACTACACCGCCGTGAAGCAGCTGCCGCTGCTCACCAAGTGGTACGCCTTCCCCGGCGACAACGGCCTGAAGATCACCGACGTGCTGAAGGATCACCTCAACAGCATCATCTCCGGTGCCCGCACCAAGGAGCCCGATGCGGTGCTCGCCGACATGACCTCGGATGTGCAGAAGCTGCTGCCGAAGTCGGTCGGCGCTGCGAAGTAATCCTCGCGACATCGATCGCGGAGCGCCATCGCGCTCCGCGATCCCCTTACGACGAAAGCGGCGTCATGAAACTGATCCACCTGAGCGACATCCATCTCACCACGCCCGGCAAGACCATCGGCGGCCGCGATCCCCACGCCAATTTCGAGCGCGCTCTCGCACATGTGCTGCGCGACCACGCCGATGCCGAATTGATGGTGATCACCGGCGATCTGTCGGACTGGGCCGACCGCGCCGACTATGAGTGGCTGAAGACGCGGCTGCAGGAATTTCCCCTGCCCGTGCGGCTCTGCATCGGCAATCACGATGACCGTGCGACCTTTCTCGGCGTGTTCCCGGAATGTAATGAAGGCGGCTTCGCGCAAGGCGTGAAGGACATCGCCGCTGGCCGCTGCCTGTTCCTCGACACATGGGGACCGGAGAGCCATGCGGGCTTCTATTGCGAAGCCCGTCAGCAATGGCTGGAGCAACAGCTTTCGGAAAGCGACGGGCCCTTCTTCCTGTTCATGCATCACAATCCGATCCCGACCCATCTCGGCCCGATGGACGCCATCGGGCTCCTCGATGACGTCGCCTTCCGCCGCATCTTCGGCCGCCACCGCGACAAGATCCGCCACATCTTCTTCGGCCACTGCCACCTGCCCATGGCCGGCTCCACCGCGGGCGTGCCGACCACGTCGCTGCGTGGCACCAATCATGCGAGCTTTGTCAGCTTCTCCGAGGCCGAATTCCTGCTTGGTTCCGACCTGCCGGAATCCTACGGCGTCGCCTTCATCGGTGCGGACTACGTCACCGTGCACATGATCGAGTTCGGCTATCAGGGCGAGATCCGCTCGGGCGGCTCGCCGGACTACAAGGCGTGGGATCGGGAGACCATGCAGCGATGAAATTCGTCATCCTCACCGACACGCATTTCGTCCCCGCCGGCCGAAAACTCTACGGGCTCGATCCCGCTGCACGTCTGGCAATCGCGGTGGACAGGATCAACGCGACGCATCGCGATATCGCTTTCGTCATCGTCACCGGCGATCTCGCCCATTGGGGTGAGCAAGGCGCCTATGAAAGCCTCGCGGCGCAGCTTGGCCGGCTCGACGCGCCGGTCATCACGATGCTCGGCAATCACGACAAGCGCGACGCGTTTCGCGCCGTTTTCCCACAGGCCGATCGTGATGATCATGGCTTTGTGCAGAGCGTCCGTGTCATGGATGCCGCGACCATCGTGACGCTGGATACGCTGAACGAGGATACGCCGGATCACGCCGGCATCCTCTGCGACGCACGCCTGACCTTTCTGGAAGAGACCCTCGCCTCGGCGCCGACCGACAGGCCGCTCCTTTTATTCCAGCACCATCCGCCCTTCGACAGCGGTTTGCGCTACATGGACACGATCAAGCTCGCCAATGGTGAAGCCGAATGGGACGTGATCGCCCGCACGCGAAAGCCGGACTACCTGTTCATGGGGCATCTGCATCGCCCCATCGCGGGCAGCTGGCGCGGCATCCCGTTCCATATCCAGCGCGCGCTGACCCATCAGGTCGCGTTCGACTTCGAGGCGGAGAGCCATATTCCCGGCTCGCATGAAGCGCCGGACTATGCCTTCGTCACCGTGGCGGATGGCGATGTGACCATCCACCAGTGTTCGTTCCTGTATGACGGGCCGCGCTTCTCGCTGCATGATGCGGAGGCGCAGGCGGCACAGTCAGCGGAAGACTTATCGAAAGTGCTCAGCCGTAGGGCGGATGCGGCGAATCCGTAGTCCACCGGCCGAATACATCGTAAAAACTCCGCGACGGATTACGCTTCGCTGATCCGCCCCGCGGGATGGCGCGTTACGCCTTCACTTCCACCGTCCGGAATTCTGCCGGCAGGATCACCTCGAGCAATTCGCAATTGTCCGAGTAATCGCGGATGAAGTGCCTGATGCGCGGCGGCTGGGTCCAGCACGAGCCCTGCCGCATGGTCTGTTCGCCGACGCCGTCCATATAGGTCTTGACCCAGCCATTCAGCACATAGACCAGCTGAAACTCGGCATCGTGGTAATGCAGCTTGGAGACCTCCTTCGGATCGCACGGACCGATCAGCCGGATCACATGCGCCTGCGCGACGCCGCCGCTCGCGTCGGCCACACCGAGATCACGATATTTTGCGTAAGCGCGCAGGCCGGTCGCAAAGTCCTCTTCGCGATAGTGGCTGATGGCCGGGCGCTGTTTGAGTCGCCTACCAGACACAGATACTGTGACACTCTTCTTTGCTGCAGCTCTCGCAGGCCTGGTCGGCGCTGCCTTCCTGGCAACCTTCACCGCACCGGCCTTGCGCGCGGAAGCCTTTGCTGCAGGCTTTTTCGTGGTTTTGCTGGCGCTGACCTTCGACGCTCGCTTCTGCTTCGCCATTGTGTACTTCCCATGCGTCTATCGAACAGCGATCAACGCAGCGC
>NZ_JBIISY010000155.1:0-14809 GCF_044340795.1 Tardiphaga sp. | reverse complement strand
GCTTTCGCCTGTGGCACCCCCAGCCCCGGCCCTTCCCCGCAAGGGGGAAGGGTGAACCGAGCGCCGTCGCTCGATATGAGCGAAATTGCATCTCCGTCGATTTAAGCTAAAAGCGCCGCGCTTAATGCTCCCTTCCCCCTTGCGGGGAAGGGTCGGGGATGGGGGTCACCACGCTCTGGATGACCTGAAGCACTCCATCAATATTCTCGAAGACCTCGTGATTCCAGAAACGAAGCACGCGATAGCCGCGGGCTTCAATATAAGCAGTGCGGCGCGCATCTGCTTCGCGCAGCCAATCATGCTGACCGCCATCGATTTCGATCACCAGCCTCGCCTTACGACTAGCAAAATCGACGATGAACGGACCGATGAGCGCCTGACGCCGGAAGTGTGATCCGGCGAGCGTGATGTCGTGTTTCAGCCGTGGCCAGAGTTTTCGCTCGGCGTCTGTTGGCTCGCGGCGCATCTGGCAGGCGAAGGCGTGCTGGCGATCGTTCATGGAGCGACCTCAATCACATCGACGGAGCGTGCGGCCCCCCATCCCCGGCCCTTCCCCACAAGGGGGAAGGGAGATGACGGCCATCGCCAAGTCCAATATCACAACCGACAGGAACTTGCCTGTCCTCCCCATCGTTGCCATCCTCGCGGACTTCGCGAGGAACTGCCGATGCTATCCGACACCGAGATGATGATCCGCCTGCTCTCCGCCGCCGCGCTTGGCAGCCTGATCGGCTTCGAGCGCGAGCGGCTGCTGTGGGCGGCGGGCATTCGCACCCATATGCTGGTCTGCGTCGGCTCCTGCCTGATCATGCTGGTCTCGCAATACGGCTTCAGCCACATCCTCACCCATGATCACGTGGTGCTCGATCCCTCGCGCATCGCGGCGCAGGTGGTGTCGGGGATCGGCTTTCTCGGCGCGGGCGCGATCCTGGTGCGCGGCGAGATCGTCAAGGGGCTGACGACGGCCGCCAGTGTGTGGACCGTCGCGGCGATCGGGCTCGCGGTCGGCGGTGGCCTCTATCTCGCCGCGGGCGCATCGACGGTGATCATCCTGCTCATCCTCGCCGGCATGAAGCCGCTGGAGGAAGCCTATCGCGCGCGCAGCCAGACCTGCATGCTGAAGGTGGAGGTCGAGAACAACGCGCTGACGCCGGAGCTGCTACGCGAGACGCTGACGCTGCGCCCCGGCCAGGTGAAACGGTTTCTGGTGGAGACGCGCGATCCGCAGGGGATCGACGAACTGTCGATCCTGCTCAGCAAGGTGTCGTCGCAGGATATCGCGACCTATCCGGAAAAATTGCAGGAGCTGGATGGCGTGCGCGAGGTGACGGTGGTGAAGCGCGTGAAGGACCGCCCCGCAGGGATGACCTAGGCGCCGAGAGGTTAGCCATCTCCGTTTCAAGTCCTTTTAGTGCACTATCACCACTATCCCCGATATTAACAATCCCGCTTAAGGCGATACTTATCATTTCACAATCTTAGATTTTTCTTGAAAGCTCCCCTCGAGCGGAGGGGCTTTCAATGAAACAATCACATATCGGTTTAGTCGCGATCATCAGCGCAACATGTTTGACGTCATGCATTTCGGCGCCGGTAAATTCTAATATCAATCCCAACACTATTACCCAGAATGCCCAGTCTTGCGGACAATATGGCTTTGCATCAGCTGCGGGTACGCCACCGCGTACCGGGGCCGACCTTTCCCCCTACATGTATGTTCGATACGGGTTCTCAGAGATCAAAGGCCTATGCAGGGGTTTCTTCGACGGGATCGCCGAGGAGAATCGAAGAGCCCGATTTTCAAGAAGGGCCCTGGATTCGAGCGCGCTGTTCGCGACCACTGCGCTCAATGCAACCTTTGCTTCCGCAAAGGCGATCAGCCTGACGGCCGCCGGCGTCATCCTCGCCGACTCCATCATCCAGGATTTCGTCGAAGTGTACACATTCTCGCCCTACGCCTCGCAGATTGAGGCCCTTACGAAACAGGCGATGGACGATTACGAGAAAACGATCATCACCAACTCGAGTGGCTGGCAAGCGGCCGATATGAAATCGCGAGACAACTATTGCCTCGCTGACATCTATATCAAGGAATTTGCCAGTCTTTGTTCTTTGTCATCCATTCAAGCCAAAATGGATGGACTAGCTACCAAACCCGCCATTGTTGTCGCCAAGACCAACGAAACAATTGTCATCAAAGGAGCAGCAGCACCAGTTGCCGCCGTTGCGGCGCCTGTCGTGTTTGTGGCAACTCCGATTCCAGGTGCGCCACTTACGACGACGCCTTTGCCGACAACGAACTACGAAGTCAAATAATCGCCGTGGACACGCGATGCATATCGAACATCCGTATCAATAGAGTAAGGTACGCGAAGCCTCACCGCAGCGCCTGGAAGCGGCTGTCGAAGGAATTGCCCGAGACGACCGGAGCAGCGCCCGACAGTGATGAGCCCGCAGGTGCGGCAGGCTCGGCGACGACCGTCGGCTTCAGCGGCGGACGGGCGGTGGCGACAGCGGTCGGAGCCGCAGCGGGCTTCGCGGGTGCTGGCGGGCTGGCGCGGTTGGTGACGGCGGCCTTCGGCTTCGCTGCGGGCACCGGCACGGCGGCAGGCGACGGCGCCGGCGTTGCCGTCGCGGTGGTGTCATCGCCGCCCATGCCGACCTTCTTCGCGAGATTGCTGAAGAAGCCGCCATTCGACGATGCCGAGGCAACGCGCGTGGTGGCCTCTGCGGCCGGCGCTGCGGGAGCAGCGGTGTCATCCGAGTTCGAGAACATCGAGGCCGCAAACGACGGCGAGGCCGTTGCCATGGCGGTCGCCTTCGGCGGGTTCACATGCGGCGGGATGGTGCCCGGCGCGCGGGTGTAGGCGACGCTCGCATTGCCCGGCAGATCCGGCTCGGACAGGCCGGTGGAGCCTTCCGGAATCTTGGAGGCGAAGATGCGGTTCATGCCGCCATCGATATCCGGACGGCGCTGCGCCATCGGCGTGCCCTTGGAGATCAGCTCCGCGGTCTTGGCATCGTCCGCCGCTTCCTTGGCGCGGACGGCGTCGGCGATTTCGGCCGGCACTTCATAGACCGGGCATTTCATCGATGCATTGAACATCGCCGGGCGCGTCGGGGTCGCATTCGGCACCACCGGATCGAACACGTAGCGCTGCTCGCAGAACTCGACCTTCGGCTCCTGCTTCGTCACCTCGAAATGATCATAGCCCTGCTTGATCATCTTCCAGAACGGCATGTTCGGATTGCTGCGATGACGCGCCATGTTCACCGGCGTCATGCGGAACGGATAGGCCTGCACCTGGAAGGCGCGCTGACCGCCGAAGAAACTCTCGCGGCCGAACGAATAGACTTCCGAGATCTGCTCGTCGGTCATGGCGTAGCAGCCGCGCGACGAGCAATCGCCATGCACCATCAGCTGCGAGCCGGTGCGGCCGAGCGATCGATCGAAAGCGTTCGGATAGCCCATGTTGAAGGACAGATAGAACGACGACTGCGGATTCATCTGGCCCGGCGTGATCGAATAGAAGCCTTCCGGCGCCTGACGATCGCCTTCCTTGATTTTTGGTCCGAGATCGCCCGACCAGCGGCAGATCGGATAGGTCTTCAGCAGCGCGAACTGGCCATTGCGGTTCTGCTTCCAGACTTCGAGCTCGGCTTCCTGCTTGAAGATGCGGATCAGCAAGGGCGACTGCGGGTCCATGTCCTTGGCGGCCATTTCGGCCAGCATCTTTTCCGGGATCGGCTTGTTGGCCTTGGCATTGCTCGCCAGCGACATCTGCTCGCCATTGCAGCCAGCCAACAACGCACCGGCCGACAAGATGGCCGAGGTGAGCAGCGCGCGAACAAGCGAGCGATTGATCAAGACGAAACTCCACAGCCGGCGGGTCACCGACACCCCAAGGAAATGCGGACAAATTAGTCCTAATTCCTTCCGAAATATTAGCCTTACGGCGCCGGGCTCGCAACACAACCGGCTGTGAGCGGCGGGTTCCCGTTCGGCGATGGTCAATAGAGATTGAAGATCGGGTGCCGGGCGGAATTGCGGCAGGCGCGCGAGGACGGCGGGGATGGTTAACCGGAGGTGTGAGTGCGCTTTTGGGCACTTCCCGTGGCCCGGATGGAGCGAAGCGCAATCCGGGCTACGAAGCCGGGCCTTAAGCCCGGATCACTGTCTTCAAGTAGTTGTAAGCCTTGATGACTTCGATCAGGCGGTCTTCGGTGGAGCGGTCGCCGCCATTGGCGTCGGGGTGGTGCTGTTTGACCAGCGCCTTGTACTTGGCCTTGACGTCGTCGAGCGTGGCGCTGGGGCCGAGACCCATAACCTGGAGCGCCTTGCGCTCGGCATTCATGACCTTGCGCTCTTCCGGCTTCGGCGCTTCCGCCTGGGCGCGGCGGCGGCCACGGCCGAGGCCGTTCATCTCGTCGAACATGGAGAACGGGTCGACGGCGCCATCCAGATTGGCCTCGCCGGACTTGCCTTTGCCCTTGGTGCCATTGGCGCCCATCTTCCAGGTCGGACGATGGCCGGTCAGCGCGTCCTTCTGGTAACTGGCAACGGCATCCGGAGCCATGCCCTGGAAGAAGTTGTAGCCCTGATTGTATTCACGGACGTGGTTCAGGCAGAAATGCCAGTATTCCTTGTCCTGGGCGCGGCCCTTGGGCGCGCGGTGCGGGCCCTTGTTCTTGCATTCGGGCCACTCGCACATGACCGAAGCCTCGCGGGCAGCGGCCTGCTGCTTCGCGCTCAGCTTGTTCGGCTTGATGCGGATACTGTCGAAGAATTTGGATGAGTCGATGGGCATGGTTGACTATGACAACGCAACGCAAAAAGCTTCAAGTCTTGACATTCGGATTACCCTCACAGGCGCCCCTGCGCCGTACGATTGACCGTCATGACATCATGATTGCCGCCCGCGGCCTGAGCCGCTAAGCCGGTCATCATGACCATGAAAGATAACATCACAAAGAAGCTGACGGAGGCTTTCGCGCCTCGCAGCCTGACCGTGACCGATGAATCGCATCTGCATGCCGGTCACATGGGCCACCGCCCGGAGGGTGAAACCCATTTCAGGGTCAATATTGTGTCGGAGGCCTTCCAAGGGAAGAGCCGGATCGACAGGCACCGGATGGTGAACACGGTTCTGGCCGCGGAACTCGCGGGAACGGTGCATGCGCTGGCGGTGAAGGCGCAGACGCCGGGGGAAGCGGGGTGACTCGGTGTCATCCCGGCGAACGCCGGGATCCATAACCTCCGGCGGGGTGGTTTGGCTCTGGCAGAGCCATATCGACCGCGCGTTACGAACTCGACAGCGTGTATGGGTCCCGGCGTTCGCCGGGACGACAGCGGAGTGGCGTCACTTCTTCAGCGACGTGATCGCTTCCAGCACGTTCGGCTTCAGCCCTGCCCCGCCATTGTCGATGTGCTCGAAGATCTTCTTCCGCATGCGCGGATCCCAGAACTTCTTGATGTGCTCGGCAATGCCGGCCACCGCATGGTCGTGGCCCTGGCTCTTGAAGAAATCGCCGATCTGATTGGCCATATAGATCAGCCGGTCAGGCGACGACGATGCGTGCGTGGTCGTGTGGGTGTCCATGCTCTTGCCCTGATGCATCCGGCGTCACACGACCCGGATGTGTAAAAACCTCAAAACCGTCCGACCGCGCAATCGCAGCCAGTGTGATGCCTGCAGCTTCCGCCATGCGGATGGCCAATGCGGTCGGCGCCGAGACCGAAACCATCAGCGGTGCGCCGATGGCGGCAGTCTTCTGAACCATTTCCACCGAGACACGGCTGGTCAACAGCACCATGCCCCTGGCAGCATCGACCTTTGCCTGTGCCAGCGCGCCGGCCAGCTTGTCGAGGGCGTTATGGCGCCCGACATCCTCGCGCAGCGCGACGATGCCCTGCTCCGGCGTCCAGAACGCCGCGGCATGAACCGCGCGCGTCTCGATATTGATCTTCTGCAACGGCGCCAGTGCGTCCATCGCCGTCATGATCTGATCGAAGGAGAACGAGCCACCGGGAGCGACCACCGCGGCGGGCTTCACCGCCTCGGTGATGGAGTCGATGCCGCACAGGCCGCAACCCGTGGGACCGGCGATCTGCCGGCGGCGCGCGCTGATGCTTTCGGCCTTGTCTGACGCCAGCCACATACGCAGTTCGACGCCGTCATCGAATTCGACGGCTTCGAAACTCTCGATCTCGCCGATGTCAGCGACCACGCCTTCGCTGAGGCTGAAGCCATAGGCGAAGTCCTGATAGTCCTGCGGCGTCCCCATCATGACGGCATAGGTGCCGCCATTATAGGTGATCGCCAGCGCCGTCTCTTCCGGCACAGCACGCAGCCCCTCGCTGACGCCATTGCGGCGCCAGACCTTTCGGGCAGCTTTGCGAACCGGATCGTGCATGGACTACTCGGCGGCCTCCAGCGGCGCGATACGGCGCGACTGGCGAGCCTGCTCCTCATATTCCTTCTGCCATTCCGACGGGCCGTTGGAGGGCGAGATCTGCACCGCCGTCACCTTGTATTCCGGACAGTTGGTGGCCCAGTCCGAGAACTCGGTGGTGATGACGTTGGCCTGCGTCGTCGGGTGATGGAAGGTCGTATAGACCACGCCCGGCGCCACGCGCTCGGTGATGAGCGCACGCAGCGTCGTCTCGCCGGCGCGGCTCTGCAGCCGCACCCAGTCGCCTTCGCGGACACCGCGCTGTTCGGCATCATGCGGATGCATTTCGAGCCGATCTTCCTCGTGCCAGACGACATTATCGGTGCGGCGGGTCTGCGCGCCGACATTGTACTGGCTGAGAATGCGGCCGGTGGTGAGCAGCAGCGGGAAGCGCGGACCGGTGCGTTCGTCGGTGGCGATATATTCGGTGCGCATGAACTTGCCCTTGCCGCGCACAAAACCGTTCATGTGCATGATCGGCGTGCCCAGCGGCTGCTTCTCGTTGCACGGCCACTGCACGGAGCCTTCCTTCTCCAGCTTCTCATAGGAGACGCCGGCGAAGGTCGGGGTCAGCGCCGCGATCTCGTCCATGATCTCGGACGGATCGTTGTACTTCATCTCGAAGCCGAGCGCCTTGGCGAAGCCGAGGGTGACTTCCCAGTCTTCCATGCCGTTCTTGGGCGACATCACCTTGCGGACGCGCTGGATGCGGCGTTCGGCATTGGTGAAGGTGCCATTCTTCTCCAGGAAGGTGGAACCCGGGAAGAACACATGGGCGTAGTTGGCGGTTTCGTTGAGGAAGAGGTCATGCACGATGACACATTCCATCGACGACAGCGCCGCCACCACATGCGAGGTGTTCGGATCGGACTGCAGGATATCCTCGCCCTGCACGTAGAGGCCCATGAAGGTGCCTTCGGTGGCGGCGTCGAACATGTTGGGAATGCGCAGGCCCGGCTCGGGATTGAGCTTCACGTTCCACATCGCCTCGAACTGCTCGCGCACCGCGTCGCCGGAGAGATGGCGATAGCCCGGCAGCTCATGCGGGAACGAGCCCATGTCGCAGGAGCCCTGCACATTGTTCTGGCCGCGCAGCGGATTCACGCCGACGCCGGAGCGGCCGATATTGCCGGTTGCCATGGCGAGATTGGCGATGGCGATGACCGTAGTCGAGCCCTGGCTGTGCTCGGTGACGCCGAGGCCGTAATAGATCGCGCCATTACCGCCGGTGGCATAGAGACGGGCGGCCGCACGCAGTTCCTTCGGATCGACACCGGTCTGGATGGCGGTGGCTTCCGGGCTGCGCGAGGGTTCGGCGACGAAGCTCGCCCAGTCCTCGAACTCGCTCCAGTCGCAACGCTCGCGCACGAAGGTCTCGTTGACCAGGCCTTCGGTGACGATGACATGCGCCATCGCCGTGAGCACGGCGACATTGGTGCCGGGCAGCAGCGGCAGATGGTGCTGTGCTTCAATGTGAGCCGAGCGCACGATGTCGGTGCGGCGCGGATCGACGACGATCAGCTTGGCGCCCTGGCGCAGGCGCTTCTTCAGGCGCGAGGCGAACACCGGATGGCCATCGGTCGGATTGGCGCCAATGATGACGACGACATCGGTGTCTTCCACTGAGTCGAAATCCTGGGTGCCGGCCGAGGTGCCGAAGGTCGACGACAGGCCATAACCGGTCGGCGAATGGCAGACACGGGCGCAGGTATCGACATTGTTGTTGCCGAAGCCGGCGCGGATCAGCTTCTGCACCACATAGACTTCTTCATTGGTGCAGCGTGACGAGGTGATGCCACCGACGGCATCCTTGCCGTACTTGGCCTGAATGCCCTTGAACTTGCTGGCGGCGAAATTGAACGCCTCGTCCCACGACACTTCGCGCCACGGTTCGGTGATCTTGTCGCGGATCATCGGATGGAGGATGCGTTCCTTGTGGTTCGCATAGCCCCAGGCGAAGCGGCCCTTGACGCAGGAATGACCGCGATTGGCCTTGCCGTCCTTGTACGGCACCATGCGGACCAGCTCCTCGCCGCGCATTTCCGCCTTGAAGGTGCAGCCGACGCCGCACTAGGCGCAGGTGGTGACCTTGGAATGCTCGGGCTGGCCGATCTCGATGACGGCCTTCTCGGTCAGAGTCGCGGTCGGACAGGCCTGCACGCAGGCGCCGCAGGAGACGCATTCCGAACCGAGGAAAGACTCGCTCATGCCCGGCGAGACGCGGCTGTCAAAACCGCGACCGGAGATGGTCAGTGCAAAGGTGCCCTGCACTTCCTCGCAGGCGCGGACGCAGCGCGAGCAGACAATGCACTTGGACGGGTCGTAGGTGAAATACGGATTGGATTCGTCCTTCGCCATCCAGCGATCGTTCTCGCAGGACTCCGGCGAATGATGGGTGTGCTTCGGGCCGGTCTTGGCGAAGACGTGGTTCTCGCCGTCATAGCCGTAACGCACATCGCGCAGGCCGACCTCACCGGCGACATCCTGCAATTCGCAGTCGCCGTTGGCGGCGCAGGTCAGGCAGTCGAGCGGATGGTCGGAGATGTAGAGCTCCATCACGCCCTTGCGCAGCGCGGCCAGGCGGGCGTTCTGGGTGTGAACGACGAGGCCTTCCATCGCCGGCGTGGTGCAGGAGGCCGGCGTGCCTGCCCGGCCTTCGATCTCGACCAGACACATGCGGCAGGAGCCGAATGCATCCACCATGTCGGTGGCGCACAGTTTCGGGATCTTCGTGCCCATCTCCATGGCCGCGCGCATGATCGACGTGCCCTCGGGCACGCTGATGCTCTGACCATCGATGGTCAGCGTCACCATCTTTTCGGACTTGGACTTCGGAGTGCCGTAATCGGTTTCGTGAACGAGCGACATGATGTGCTCCTTTACTCTGCGGCCTGGATTTGCGGCGCCGGGCCGAAATCATCGGGGAAATGCTTGAGCGCGCTCATCACCGGATACGGCGTGAAGCCGCCCAGCGCGCAGAGCGAGCCGAATTTCATGGTGTTGGAGAGATCCTGCAGCACCGCGATATTCTCGGCCACGCGTTCGCCGCGGCGGATCTTGTCGATGGTCTCGACACCGCGGGTGGAGCCGATGCGGCAGGGCGTGCACTTGCCGCAGGATTCGATGGCGCAGAACTCCATGGCGAAGCGCGCCTGCTTCGACATGTCGACCGTGTCGTCGAAGATCACGATGCCGCCATGGCCGATCAGGCCATCGCGCTTGGCGAAGGCTTCGTAGTCGAACGGCGTGTCGAACAATTCGCGCGGGAAGTAAGCGCCGAGCGGGCCGCCGACCTGCACCGCGCGCACCGGCTTGCCCGTAAATGTGCCGCCGCCAATGTCATCGACGAGTTCGCCCAGCGTGATGCCGAAGGCGACTTCGAACAGGCCGCCGAACTTCACATTGCCGGCGAGCTGGATCGGCATGGTGCCGCGCGAACGGCCCATGCCGTAATCGGCGTAGGCCTTCGCACCATTGTCGAGAATGAACGGGATGGCCGCGAAGGACAGCACGTTGTTGATGACCGTCGGCTTGCCGAACAGACCCTTATGCGCCGGCAGCGGCGGCTTGGCGCGGACCAGACCACGGCGGCCTTCGAGCGACTCCAGCAGCGACGTCTCTTCGCCGCAAACATAGGCGCCGGCGCCGACGCGGACTTCGAGATCGAATGAATGCGCCGAGCCCTTGATCTTGTCGCCGAGCCAGCCAGCGCGTTTCGCAGCAGCAATGCCCGCATTCATCGCCTCGACGGCATGCGGATATTCCGAGCGGATATAGATGTAGCCCTTGGTGGCGCCCACCGCGATGCCGGCGATGGTCATGCCCTCGATCACCACGAAGGGATCGCCTTCCATGATCATGCGGTCGGCAAAGGTGCCGCTGTCGCCCTCGTCCGCATTGCAGACGATGAACTTGCGATCGGCTTGGGCATCGGCAACGGTCTTCCACTTGATGCCGGTGGGGAAGCCCGCACCGCCACGGCCGCGCAGGCCGGAGGTGGTGACATCGGCGATGATGCCGGCGCCATCCATGGTCAGCGCGCGAGCGAGGCCCTTGTAGCCGCCATGCGCTTCGTAATCGGCGACCGAGCGCGGATCGACGACGCCGCAACGGACAAAAGTGAGACGAGTCTGCTTTTTCAGCCAGCTGATGTCGTCGGCAATGCCGAGGCGGAGATCATGCGGGCCGTCGGCGACCATCGCATCGAGCACCGAGGCGACGTCCTTGTCCTCGACCGGGCCGAAAGCAACGCGGCCCTTCGGTGTGACGACTTCGACCATCGGCTCGAGCCAGAGCAGGCCGCGCGAACCGTTGCGGATGATTTCGATGTCGAGCTTGCGCTGCTCGGCCTGCGCTTCGAACGCAGTGACGAGTTCGTCGGCGCCGACACAAACAGCGGCGGCATCGCGCGGGATGTAAATCTTCAAAGTCTTGTTAGACGAGGTCATCGCTGTGCCTCCGCAACCAGCGCATCCATGCGCTTCTCATCGAGGCGACCGACCAGTTTGCCATCGAGCATGGCCGATGGCGCAGTGGCGCAGAGGCCGAGGCAGTAGATCGGCTCCAGCGTCACGCGGTCATCGGCGGTGGTGTTGCCGAGCTTGACGCCAAGTTGCTGTTCCGCGCGTGCCGCAAGCGCATCGCCACCGGCGGCCTGGCATGCCTCGGCGCGGCAGATCTTCAGCACGCGCTTGCCGGCCGGCTCATGCCGGAAGTCATGATAGAAGGTGAACACGCCATGGACCTCGGCGCGCGACAGGTTGCGCGCCTCGGCGATCATCGGAATGGCGGGCTCCGGGACATAGCCGAAGACCTCCTGGATCGCATGCAGGATCACGATCACCCCGCCTTCCACATGGGAATGGCTGATGATGATCTCGGTACAGCGCGCAGCGCTCCAAGGTTCAAACCTATTGGGTTCGTAGACAGCGTTCATCCCGGGCACTCTTTGGTAATCTTAGAAAACCGATCAAAATTGGAATCGATCCAAAGATCAATAAAGCTGTCTCATGCTGCGATACGGAAAAGGCATCAAGCGATTGGCGGAGTTGGCCATTTTGACGCAGGGAGCTGAGGACGCCGTGCCGTAGGGCGCATGAGCCGAAGGCGTAATCCGCCGGCCGAGTGCTTGGTGAAACTCCGCGGCGGATGACGCTGCGCTCATCCGCCCTACGCCAGAGCTCAGCTTTCCAGCGACGGCGCCACTTCGCGGGCGACCTGCACCAGCGCAGCCACCAGCGGCGTCATCGGATCGCGCTGCGGAACCACCAGACCGACGCCATAATTCACGATGGGGTCGACGATCGGGATCATCCGAACGGAGCCGGTGGAGGTAAGACCCAGCGTCTCCGCCAGCTTGGCCGGCATCACGCTGGCCCAGCGGCCGGTTTTCACGTGCGTATACAAAACGATGATCGAATTGGACGTCAGCGTCGGCCGAGCCTCCGCGCCGACCGATTTGAGCGCGCGATCGATGATGCGGCGGTTCTGCATGTCGGGCGTCAGGAGGCACAGCGGCACCTGGCCGACCTCGGCCCAGGTGACCTGCTTGCGGTCCCCGAACATACCGTCCGGCGAGGTCAGGAGGCGATAGCTCTCCTTGTAGAGCGGGATCGAGCGCACCTTTCCGAGCGGCTCGTTCTCGATATAGGTCAGCCCGGCATCGACCTCGAGATTTTCCAGCAGGCCGAGCACCGCAGCCGAAGTGCAGGACACGATACGGAACTGGACATCCGGATGCCTGGCGCGGAACGGCGTGGTCAGCGACGCCACCATGCCGAGCACGGTCGGGATCGCGGCAATACGGATCTCGCCGGACAGGCTGTCCTTGAGGCCGTTGATTTCCTGCTTCATGGCGCGGGCATCGCCGACGATGCGGCGCGCCCAGTCGAGCGCACGCTCGCCTTCCGGCGTAAATCCCTGGAAACGCGAACCACGCTGCACGAGCATCACGCCCAGCATGTCCTCGAGCTGTTTCAGGCTGGTGGACATGGTCGGTTGCGTCACGCCGCAAGCCTCCGCGGCGCGGCCAAAATGGCGCTCCTTGGCAAGGGACAGCAGTAATTCCAGCTTGTCGATCAACTGCGTTTCGCTCCGACCGCCACATGGTCACGAGGTTGCACGCAGAAGCGTGTGTGGCCTGGATGATGTCCGCCTCGCGCATCAACATAGAGCGTGGCTTAGTCCGGCTGCAACCCACAGCAGGCGGCACAACGGTGCGAGACCCTACGCATAAAGCATTACGGCCCGACCTGATGGCCGAGCCCGCAACGCTTTATCGATGAAGGGAAAGAAGGGGATTGCCAGCCGCGCCATCGGAACCGCCGATGGCGGGCGGCGGAAGGATCAACCGAGCGGGCTGATCTGCTCCTCGGTCACAACACGCTCGACATTGTCGGCCTTGCTGCGGATGCGATAACGGGCACGACCATCGGCTTCGATCGGCAGGCGACCGGTGATGGTGTAAATCGCGCGCTCACGGGCACCGGTGCGGCCCTGCGGACCCTGCAGCTGGTGGTGGACGTCGTCATTGATTGCGTAGTTATGCGCCATAATTCATACTCTCCACGATGTGCGCTTTTTAGCCACAACAATTCCAAAAATCAAGAATTCATGAGCAATTTCTGCCAGATAGCCCGGCAGAACTGCTATGCGCGCACGGTTAGTTCGCCATAATCGTGAGCTGCATGCGACCGAAACAAGCGCGCGTTGCTGCCGTGGCGAGCAGTGATTCCATTGCGATTTGAGGAGGTTGGGCGATTCGGGAGTGCCGCAGGCCGTCGAAATAAGGCGTTAACAAGCCATTAACGCCAACTGGACTCGATCCGACCATGATACCGCGCAAACAGAAATATTGATGCCCGCAACCGCATCTTGCGCGTGCAGAACGCACAAACCGAAAAGCCACCGGCGGGGCATCGCCGATGGCTTCGGAGGTCTACATTAGACGCAGTCTCCTGAGAGACTTGGCCGTCAATGAAATTGCCGGCTGCGCAGCAAAAAGATTACATGAGCAAGATCGTTGAGCGCAATACCTGATTTACTCAATCAATCGGTTTTATTGTTGCGGGTTATGGCGTTACCGTAAAATGCTGCGGTGCGAGCCCGGCCATCCGCCGCTGCTGCATCGTTCTGAAGGCCGTTTCGATGTCGCGGGTTATCTGCCGTGTATCGAACAATGGCGCGACCGAACGGCCATGGGCCAGTTTCGCGCGGATAGCTGGCAACTGCATCGGATGCCGCGCCAGTTCGATCGCACGTGCTTCGAATTCTCTGCTGTCGCGCGTGATCAATTCCGGCAGATCAAGCGCACGAAGCA
Organism: Tardiphaga sp.; assembly: GCF_044340795.1. Taxonomy (GTDB): domain Bacteria; phylum Pseudomonadota; class Alphaproteobacteria; order Rhizobiales; family Xanthobacteraceae; genus Tardiphaga. Next base: position 1,038 of record NZ_JBIISY010000155.1, on the reverse strand, counting down.
AGCTGGCCGCGACGCGTCCTGCAAAAGTGCGTCCTTCGCAAGTGAGCAGCGGCAATCCTGCCCATAGCGCATCGCTTGCGGTCGTATGCGCATTGTAAGGCAACGTATCCAGAAACAGATCGGCACAGCGATGTCGCGCCAGATGTTCGGCAGGCGGCAGGCGCCTTGCGAAAATCAGCCGCGCCGGATCGACACCACGCCGTTCAGCTTCGCGGCGGAGATTCGCAACGGCGGTTTCGTTGTCATCGAGGAGCCAGAGAACGCTTCCCTCAACACCGAGGATAATACGCATCCAGCTATCGAAGACAGCAGGCGTGATCTTGTAGGCGTTGTTGAAGCAACAAAAGACAAAACCGTCCGATGGCAGGCCACAGTCTTCGCGCGCAGGACTCTCCGCCGCGATGGGGCGGCGATCGTCATTGGCCTGATAGCAATGCGGCAGCCAGGCGACCTTCTCGCTGTAGAACCGGCGATGCTCGGCCGGCAAGACATGCGGGTCGGCGATGATGTAGTCCATGAAGCCGGCGCCGAGCGTACCGGGAAAGCCGAGATAGTTGACCTGGATCGGCGCCGCGCGCCGGGCAAACACGCCATTCCGCTGGCCGCCGAAATAGCCGTTGAGATTGACGAGAATGTCGATGCCCTGCGCGCGGATTGCGGCCGTCGCCTCGACATCTCCCATCGCCGAGATGTCGACGATGCGATCGACCGCCCGCGCAATGCGCTGCCGCGTCGGCCCGTCGTCGTCAAAACCATTGTCGAAGGCGACGATCTCGAAGGCGCTCGTGTCATGCTGTTCGAGCACACCGACCAGCAGAAGGGACGTCGCCTGTTCGCGAAATTCGCCTGAGAGGTAGCCGACGCGAATCTTGGCGCCCGGAGCGAGTGCTCCAATATTCTTCGGGGGCGCCGCTTTGCCGAACTGCGCGGCATTGGCGAGTTCGGCGCAGCGCTGCAGGCTTGCTTCAGATGCGGCGATGCCCTGCCAGCCGAATGGTTCAGCCGCGAACTTGCCGGCAGCGAGGTCCGTTTCGATTT
>NZ_JBIISY010000358.1:0-4408 GCF_044340795.1 Tardiphaga sp. | reverse complement strand
GTTGCAGATCAGCATCTTCTGATGCAGCAGATTGCCTTTGAGGAGGGGCAGATCGGGATTAAGCGCCTGTGCGCGCAGATAGGCGGACACAGCATCGGCGGGGCGGCGCAGTTTGGCAAAGATGAAGCCGCGTCCGAACCAGGCCTCCGCCATATCCGGTTGCAGCGCGAGCGCGACATCACAGGCGGCCAGCGCTTCATCATAGCGCGCGAGTTCGGCCAGAGATTTGCTGCGATTGAAGTGCGCGGCGGCATGGCGCGGGTTCAACGCCAGCGCGCGGTCGAAATCGGCAAGAGCTGCGGCGTAGTCGCGGATATCGTTCAACACCGTGCCGCGATTGTTCAGCGTCTCGGCATTCCCCGGATTGAGCGCCAGCGCCTCGCTGAAACGCTGCAAGGCTTCGTCCGGTCGGTTCAGCGCCTTCAGAACGAGGCCGTAGTTGTAGAGTGTCACATCCGACTGCGGCTGCAGCCGAATCGCTGCTTTCAGATGCGGCTCAGCTTCCGCGTGCCGCTTCAGCGTGACATAGACGATCGCCAGAACATTCAGCGCGCCGACATGGTCCGGCGCCTTGCGCAGTATACGGCGCAGGTCGCGCTCGGCCTCATGGAGCCTGCCCTGCTGAAACGCCGCAAAGGCGCTCTGGAAGAGATCGGTGGGCGGCGCCATGACGTGCGTATCTCGGATCGAACCAACGAAAGCGACAGAACGCGGCGGGTATAGCCCCGACTCCTCATCCCGTCGAGGATCGCGGCGGCTTCACTCCGCCGCGCTGCACCTGGCGATCACGTCATCCCACAAACAAAAATCCCCGGCGGTTTCCCGCCGGGGACTTCTGCTTCAGATATCGATCGCCGTGAGGCGGTCGGTATTAGAACGAGCGCAGGATCTGCACCGAACCGTTGTAGTGGTTCTGGTTGCCGAGGGCGAAGCCACCAGCCGGGGTAACCTTGCCCGGGATAGCGCCGACCCAGGCACCATTGAGGTTCTGTTCCAGACGGCTGTAGGTGAACTGAGCCGACAGGGTCAGGTTGCGAACCGGGGTCCAGGCGGTACGGGTACCGATCTGGGTCAGGCCGAGGTCGAAGTTGCCAGTCGTGCCGGGTGCCAGGAAGCCACCGTTGCTGGTGCGGCCTGCGTTCAGAGAAGCGAACAGGAGCGCGTTGCCTGTGTCACCGTAGGAGATGTGGCTGTAGTTACCAAACACCGAGGTGCGCCAGGCCGGGTTCCAGTAGTGCTCGTAGAATGCACTGACCTGCCAAGCCTCGCTCTGCTGAACCTGACCGCCCGGACCGAAGACGCCGTCAAGCACGTAGCCAAAGCCCATGGTGTTGCCTTCGGCGTGAGCATAACGACCGCCACCGAGGGTGTCGGTGGTGCCGCCGAAGACGTACTTGGCAGCGCCCTTGCCGTAGGTGGCTTCGAGCTTCAAGCTGTCGCCTGCGCCGGTGGGCAGATTCTTGAACTCAACGGCACCCGTCACAGCGAAGCCGTAAGAGTCATCCGGATGGTTGATTGTGCCGGTGTAGAAGCCCGGGGTGATCGTGTGCATTGCAGCGGCGGCGTGCAGCGTGCCCCATGCCTGATCGAGGCGGAGGTTCGCCACGACGTCCGGAATGTGGTTGCCGCCGTACGAGTTACCCGCGAAGGTATTCGAAGACGTGCCGTAGGAACCGGTGTTGCCGCTGGCGCCGAACGGAGCGGCGAGAGCAACGGCGTTGTTGTACAGGCCGGCGTTACGGTAGGGCGACGCGTTTTCGAGCGAGATGGTAGCCGAGAAGCCGTTACCGAACGAAGCGGTGTAGGCGATCTGCGGGATACCGGTCGCGTTGTTCGAACCGGCGTTGAAGCCCGACGAGATGTACGGCTTCGATAGCGCCCACTGCGGGTCGAACTGCGAGACGGCCTTACCGAAGGTGAAGCCGGCGAACTGGATGAACGCGTAGTCGACTTCGGTGTAACCACCGGCGATCGATTCACGGCCCTGCAGGAAGTCGAACTGGATGTTCGCGTAGGTACGGACGACACCGTATTCGGTGGCGGTGCGGGTATCCGTGGTCAGGTTGATACGCTGACGGGTGGAGATGTAGTCACCGGTCCATGCGCCAGCTGCGCCGGCTTGGCCCTGCCAGAACGGATTGTCGTAGGTACCGCCGTTGAACGCGGTGTCGATACGGATCGCGCCGCCGATCTTGATGCAGGTATCGGTGCCCGGGATGTAGTAGAAGCCTGCGCCGTAGAGCGAGCAAACCTTCACATATTCCACGGCCTTTGCCTTGACCGGCAGGTCGGCTGCCTGGGCGCCGCCGATGGCGATCAGACCCGCGGCCGAGCCAAGGATCAGGCTCTTCAGATTCGTCATGTTAAACCTCCAAGTTGCTAATCGGGAAGGTTCCGGATCCGCCAGGCCTGGCCCGAAGGCTAAGCCCGATGGTTGGTTCCCCCATTCCCCAAACCAACCGCCGGAGTGCTTCGCGCTTTCGGAAACCCGCGTAACGCGAGACACTCTAGCGAACCACTTCAACGGGACGATCACGGGTTTGCCCCATCGCCGCCACAGAGAATGCCTGTGCAATTCTTAGAAGCAAAATACTTTATGTACTCAGGTAACTTTTCCGCGACGCGGTGTGGTTTCCATGCCACATGCCTTAACCCGCAATTGCGCTGCACAATTATTTGATCCAGTTATGTATTCTACAAAATTCCCCGCTATGGGAATGCTGACGCGATCAGACACCGACGGACCAATGGCGCCCCCCTTGAATACGAACACCCCTGCAAACAGCGACGAGAACGGCAAGAATCAGGAGGTTGTGCGGCAATTTCTCTGGGATATCGCATCGATCAACGTCCATCTGGACGAGATCAGGCACTTCTGGGCCCGAGAGCTCGGCATCAGCGGCCCGCAATGGATGATTCTGATGGCGGTCGGAGACCTCGACACGGGCAATGGCGTGCCGGTCAAGGACGTCTCGGCCATGCTGCATGTGGACCCGTCTTTCGTGACCACCCAGTCCAAAATCCTTGAGAAGAACGGCTTCATGCGCCGGGTGCCCTCTCGCCAGGATGCCCGGGTGGTGCTGATGTCGCTGTCGGACAAGGCCAGCAAGAAGATCGCCATGCTGGCGTCGCGGCGCGATTCGCTGAGCGATTTCGTGCTGGCTGATTTCGACGATGCGGCCTTGCAGGACATCACGTCCCAGCTGGGCAAGCTGAAGACCCGCCTGCAGAAGGCCACCGTGATGCTGGCAGTGGAAAGCTAGTTCCGAACGCTAGCGGATCCGGGCCAGGCGGTCGGCAATCCAGTCGAAGATGAATTCGTTGGCAATGGCCGGATTGTCGCTCGGCGCGTGGGCTGCAGCGCTTTCTGCGGCCGAGAACACCTTCAGCTCGACGTCGTGGCCGCCTGCCGTCAGGGCATCGCAGCAACGCGTGACGTGATCGGCGTCAAGCCAGTCGCGCTCACCAAGCGCAACCAGCATCGGGCACTGGATCCGGGTCGCGATACTGCTGCTGCAGAGCCGCACCACATCGTCACCGAATTCGGAGACAGGTTCGGCGCCGTAGATGCGTGCGGCGAGAAATGCCCGTTCATGCATATCCCAGATGCCGGCATCGCAGACAGCTGCCGCAAAGCGCGGATCGAAGCTGGCGCCGCGCGTCGCGAATGACGCGCCAAGGCCGTCGCCGAGAATGACGATCTTGCGGCTATTCACCTCGCGCCGCGTCTCAAGGAAATCGACCCAGCCGCTGATCGCGGTCTCGATGTCATAACGGCCGAAACCTTCATCGAGGCCTCGCCGATTGCCCTGTCCGGGCAGATCGACCAGCAGCAGAGCCATGCCGCGCTCATGCGCGTAACGCGGCATCCGGCAGAGATACTCTTCCTTGTGCTGATCGGGGCCGCCGACACAGACCACCACCGGCACCTTGCGGCCAGCCCGGCCGGGCGGCGGCAGGAAATAGCCGTTCAAGCTCCGCCCCTCACCCCAGAGAATCTCGATGAATTCGGCGCCGGGGGTCGTATGCCGAAGATAAAGCTGCGAACAGGCCATCATCTGCGCGATGGCGGCGCTCTGGCGGGGATCGTCGATGCCCATGAAAGCCTGGGCCGTCCGATAGTAGCTCGCCGCACGCAGCCAGTTGCTCAAAGCCGTCGGGACATGGCCCCGGGCAAAGGCAATATCGCCGCGCGACTTGCTGAGATCGGCAGCCTTCTTCCACTGCGCGTACCAGCTCTCCTCGCAGGCGGGATCAATACCACTCGCCGCCAGCATGCATTCCGAAACCGTGCTTCCACCATCCTGCGCGGCGCCAAGCAGGCGCAGGAACTGAAGCGAATAATCCTCGTTCGCGGGCCACTGCATCCAGCCACGCGAATCAAAGGATGGGAGCAGATCCTCAGATG
>NZ_JBIISY010000112.1:0-19230 GCF_044340795.1 Tardiphaga sp. | reverse complement strand
GGGAGAGACCGGCGTCGTGCGCGGGCCCGTCGACGATCTCGTCGGCCACGCGCACGAGGGCGTAGATGTTCCGTACGTGCGGTCGCGGTCGCGGACCCAGCAGCCGGCACGCCAGCGCGAACGAGGTCGAGTATCTGTTGATGACGGCGGCGGCGGCGTCCTCGGCCGTTCGCGAGTACAGCGCGAGACCCGTGGCCTGTGCGCTCACGGCACGCGTCCCTGCACGGCGTAGACCAGATCGTGCAGCATCGTGCGGCAGTCCTCGGGCAGGGTGGATGCCGTCACGATCGCGCGTGCCTCCTCGAGCGTCTCCCGGACGAGATCTTCGAGCCGTGCTCGTGCCCCTGAGTCGCTCAGCGCACGCTGTGCGGCGCGGATGGCGACGGGACCGGTGTGCGCCTGTGCCAGCGCCTCGCTGACCTCCGGCCACGCCTCCGTCTCGCGCGCGAGGACGATGAGGTGCGTCTTCTTCGCCTCGCGGAGGTCGCAGCCCTCGTCCTTGCCCGACACCTCGGACGAGCCGAAGGCGCCGATGAGGTCGTCGACGAGCTGGTAGGCCAGTCCGAGCCGCTGACCGAAGCGCTCGAGCGCGGCGCGTGCGGGTCGGTCCGCCCCGGCGAGCACCGCGCCCGCCTCCAGGGGGGCCGAGAACGAGTACACGGCCGTCTTGTCGTGCGTGGTGCGCAGGATCGTCTCGGCGTCGACCTCGTGGGCCGACACCGCGTTCTCGACGTCCGCGAGCTCGCCCGCGGCCGAGACGAGGACGGCGTCCTCGACGAGCCGCAGCAGTTCGCCGCGGACAGGCGTCGGCAGGTCGGCGAGGGCGACGAGACGCCCGGCCTCGTGCAGCAGGAGGTCGCCGGCGAGGATTCCGGCCGCGTCTCCGAGGAGCGCTGCGCCGCTGTCATCCGCCCCGCGCTCGCGGCCGCGGGCGCGGAACTCCCCGCCCACGTTCGCCACGCCGCGGCGTTCGATGTCATGGTCGATGACGTCGTCGTGCACGACGAAAGCGGTGTGCAGCAGCTCGAACGCGGCGGCGACCTGGTAGAGCGCGTCACGATCTGCGTCCTTGCCGCGCAGCGTGTCGAACGCGGCGACGACGAGCAGCGGGCGGAACCGTTTGCCTCCCTCGGTGGAGCGGGCGACGGCGGATGCCAGGGCCCGGGCGCCTTCGCCGTGCCCGCGCAGGCGTCGGGCGAGGCGTGCGACGACCACCTCGATCGCGTCGTCGATCGCGGCCCGCGCCGTGGGGGTGGTCGAGAGGGCGATCATGAGGCCGCCCGGATGGCCGGTGAGCGCGAGAACAGGTGAAGCTGTTGGGCTTGGAGAACGAGCCATGGGCTGAATGCCCACGGGGTCGACTCCAGCGCCGCGGCGAGATCCGCCGGATCCACCCACCGCGATTCGGCCACTTCGGCGGGGTTCAGCCGCGGCTCCTCATCGGTGCGGGCGACGTACACGGGGCAGATCTCGTGCTCGACGATGCCGCTGGAGTCGACGGCCCGGTAGCGGAAGAGGGGGAGGGCGAGCTCGACGTCGCGGATCGTGAGTCCGACCTCGAACGCGGCGCGCCGGTGGACAGCCTGCAGGACCGGTTCGGCGGGAGAGGGATGGCCGCAGAACGAATTCGTCCAGACTCCGGGCCAGGTCTTCTTCTCGAGCGCACGTCGAGTCACGAGGACCTGGCCGTCCGCGTTGACGACATGGCAGGAGAAAGCGAGGTGCAACGCGGTATCCGTGCCGTGGACGCTGGACTTGGGCGCGGTGCCGATCTCGTTGCCCCAGTCGTCCAGGAGGACGACATACTCGGTCTCGCTCACCGTTCCTCCTTTTTGCTAGTTTAACTAGCTATGTGGCCCGACTATACCCAGGGCGCAACCGGGGTGTCCACCGGGCCAGCCGGCGTTTCGTTCCGTGCTACACGGCCGGGGGCGTGACCGACCGCACGTCGTCGCCATGGCCGAAACGTACGTCCACTGCCGGGTGACGACCATCACGATCTCTTCAGGGGCGGGTGTCGCCGCGTCAGCGCTGCCGGTCGGGGGAGGTGCGCGCCACGCGTAGGCCGACGTCGTCGAAGGCGGCACGGGGGTTCGCGCCGCGGCGCGCCGACGCGCGGACGGCCGCTCGAGCATCGCTCCACCCGCCGCCGCGGAAGACCCGGGCGTCGCTGGTCTCGGGGGCGAAGAGGTCCCAGCACCACTGCGAGACGTTTCCGAGCGTGTCGAACAGGCCGTGCAGATTGGGCAGGCGTCCGCCGACCTCGACCGGTCCCCTCAGACCGTCGGCGGCGGTCCACGCGATCTCCGGGATCGGGCCGTAGGTCGACCCCGTAGAGCCGGCCCGGCACGCGTACTCCCATTCGTCCTCAGTCGGGAGCCGGAAGCCGTCGGCCTCGATGTCCCAGTCGACGTGCTCGCCGTCGTACGCGTAGACGGGGTCGAGCCCCTCCCATTCCGAGAGGGCGTTGCAGAACCGCACGGCGCGCAGCCAGCTGACCTGAACCGCGGGTCGTCGGGGATTCTGCGCGGTGATGCCGAGGATCTCGGCCATCTGCTCCTCCGTCACGGGATAGACGCCGAGGTCGAATCCTTGGACGGTGATCTCGCGCCGGTCCGCGCCGCGCTGGTCGCCACGAAGGACGCTGCCCGCGGGGATCCGGGCCATCTCGACGTCGGTCATCGCAGCGTCATAGTGTTCCTGGATGCGCAACAGCGCTCTTCGGCCGGGGCAGTGTGGCGTGGCGGCGTTGAGGGCGACATGCCCGGGGGAGTGAGTGCGTTGTCGTTCATGGGGTCGGGGTGGGGGACTCGGCCATGCGACCAGTGAATCGTTCTCGGCGGTGGGACGCATTCGGGTTGACGTGCGGGGGAGTGCTCTCTTATGGATGCCAGGCGCGTCCGATGCTGCACCTGACGTCTACGCGCGCCGCAACGAAGAGAGCGCCGCCGGCCGTAACCGACGACGCTCTCTTCTGGGGTGATGCGTTAGGAGTTGGCCTCGCCACGGTTGCGACGCACCTTGGCCGCGACGGCGACGGTGGCGCCGGCAGCGACGAGCGCGCCGCCGCCGATCCAGATGCCCAACATCGACTGGCCGTCGACACCAGTGGTGGCAAGGGCGGTGCCGCCGGTGCTGCTTCCGGTGCCCGTGCCGCCGCCGGCTGCGGCAGCGCGCGGTCCTGTGGCGGACAGCGTGTAGGAGCCGCTCGGGCTGGCGGGCAGTGTGACGACCGCGGTCGCCACACCCGAGGAGTCGGCGGTCTTGGTGACCGATGCCGAGGTGACGGGGAGGTTGGCCGTAGCGATGTTGGCTCCCGTAACGCCGCGGCCCACTAGCGTAAACGTCACGCTTGCGCCTGGCGTGAAGCCGTCGATCGGAACGGGACCATCACCCGTGACGGTGACGGTGACGGTGTCGGGGCTGGTCGGGACGTAGGCCTGCGCGATGGCCGGGGCAGCGAATAGCAGCGTGCCCGCGATCGTCGCCGAGGCTGCCGCCTTGGTGAGCTTGTGCTTCATGACTGCCTGCTTTCAATCCGGGCAACCGGTACTGTGGTGGGTCCGCTCGTTCCTGGTATCCGTTTGCTGCTCAGATCGGGACGAGAATGAAGCGGGTTTACGTGCTGAGAGACAATCTGAGTATTCCCTAGGTGTCTGCTGGGTTGCAAACTGAGTCGGTTTCCATTGCGTAAACACTCGTCTCACGTCCACACGCACGTGGGAGCAAAGCTGTCCCTGCTCGGGTTAGCGGAGGCTCCCGCCCAGGGGGTCCGAGCGCGTCTCGCAGGATGTGGCTATGACGGGAGCAAGAGCACTGTCCACAGTCGGAGTAACAAAAGCCTCAGCATCGACGGCAGTCGACAGTCCTTTTACCACGACGGTGACGTCCGCCGAGCTCTGAGGGGCTAGATCTTGTCCGTAGGTCAGCACGGAATACCCGTCGAACTCATCTACTTCGAACGTTGCCCCATCCGAGGCGGTTGCTGATACGAGGTCATATCCCTTTGGAAGGTAAAGGTTCCCAATAACGCGCGCTGTACCCGGGGCGACGCCGTACACGCCGCCGCCCGTGATGTACCAGGGAAGGCGCCTGTCCGCGTCCGCCGGCGCCGCGTTCGCGAGACTCACTCGTAGGGCGAGTTGCTGAGAAGTGGGCTCGCCGGTTCGCTGGCAAGAATCCCAACTCAACTCCACCTCTGGTTTCACGTAGTAGCTCATCTTCGAACCCGTGCCGTCGTTGAGAAAAACGCCGAACCGCGCGGTCCGAGTGTCACTTACAGGCAACGCCCCAGCGAGCGTCGTGCCCGCCAGGACCGCCTGCTCCGATGGATCCGCGCTCCATACGTAGACACGGTGTTCGTCGGCTGCGCGGCTCAGGGCCGCAACCAGGGCACCCACTGAACCGCGGCCGGTGAGTAGTGCCTGAAATATTGCTCCCGTGGTTCGCTCGAAGAACGCGTCCTGTTCGCCGGGATCCGTGAACTGCAGATAAACATCATTCATGAGCACCTCGGCGGCGTTGCTAGAGGTCAACGTTGTTCCTCCGGGCACCTCCACTGGCCCGGTGGCTTCCAGGAGGTACGACAGTGCGACTGGATCCACCGCGATCACGCCATCGACAGCAATGCCTGTCGACTTTTGGTACATCTCCCGGGCCAAGTTGCCGTCGATGGCGAAGTCGGGGATCTGGGTCAAATTATGGAAGTAACGAGCCGGTTTGGTGCTGTAAAGCTCCTTCGCAGCCGGTGGGAGATCCACGAGCTGTCCCTGGAGCGCGTGCGATAGGGACGTCGCTGAGTCGCTGCGGGTCAGCGAGATTGCGCCTTCGTGAGTAGTGAGGAGAACGGTGCTACCTGTGATTCCCCCCAGTGACCGCCATTCCGCATTGTTCTGCACGAGGACCAGGTAAGCCCGCTGCCTGTCCTGGCCGAGCATACTCGGCAGAAGTATGGATGTGCGAGAGAGTGCATCGAGGGCTTCCGCCGACTTGCTGAACGCGTCGGTCGCTTGTTCCACCGCTGCGTTGACCACCCCCAGGAGCGGCGTTCTGTCGATATCTTGCGCTGCATCTGCCGCTTCGCGCGCGTTGCGCGCGGCTTCCTGCGCCGGTTCAGAAATATCCGACAAGGCATGGACGTCGATCTGTCCGTCAATGGGCTTCAGCGACCCGATCGAGGTGTTCTTGGCTGCTACCGCTAGCGGCAGGAGACCGCGTCCAAGCAGCTGATTGGCGGAGCTGGAGACGGTCGCAAATGCGGCAAGTTGCTGACCAATCCACGGCGTCAGCTCGGCGATCTTCCATATCGGATCAGAGGTCAATCTGTGTGCCTCGGAAGCATCCGAAGCTAGCTGATCGAGAGCCGGCGCCCCGTCTGCTACATCTCCGGCCAGGTTGGCAGCCTTGCCTTGAATTCGCGACATGTGCTCATAGGCGAACGCGCCGCGAATGCCAACCCAAAAAATCACGAAGGCGACCAGCAGCAGGGTAAAACCGAAGCACCACGCGGTAACTCGACCGGCGAACTGCGCTGACGAGCGCTGCGCGTATCTGGTCAATTGTGCGACTTTCTAAATGCTAGGCCCGGTTCAAGTGGTAGTCAGGACCTTCCCCTTCTCTCGCGCGATTCGCGCCGAGAGCGACTGTCCGCCTTCTCGTGTGAAGATGCTCCTTCGCGTTTCGTGTTCTTTCCGCGTCGGCCAGACTTCCGACCCTTAGACTTGCTCCCGTCCGCCTCGACGCCGTATCCGTATCCGTATCCGTACCCGTATCCGTAGGACGTGTGGTAGGAATCGGGCCCACGTGTGGGCACCATGGACATCACGAAGCCCGCCAGCTTTGCGTCCACAGTGCTGAGGGCCTCTGTCGCGAGAGCCAGCTGGTGACGTGTCGTGCGGCCAGCGCAGACAATCATGATGGCGCCACTAGTAGCGCGCGCAAGGATCGCAGCGTCGGTTACGGGGAGTAGCGGGGGGGCGTCGCAGAGAAGCACATCGAACTGACTCTCGAGCGTGGCAAGCAACGCGTTCATCTGTTCAGATCCGAGTAGCTCGCTGGGGTTAGGGGGAACTTTCCCAGCAGGCAACACCCAAAGGCTGCGCCCGCCCCATGGCAGCATGACGTCGGCGATGTTGGCGCGGCCGATCAGGACGTCTGTGAGTCCTGCGCTGCCCTCAATGCCAAGGTACTCGGCAACCTTCGGTTTCCGCAGGTCGGTGTCGATCAATGCGACGCGCTTGCCTGCATCGGCAAGAGCCACCGCGAGGTTGATTGTAGTCGTGGACTTTCCTTCTGCAGGGATAGAGCTAGTGATTACGAAACTCGCTCGGCCACCCATATCCAGGAATTGCAGGTTTGTGCGTAGGGCGCGAAACGACTCCGTGCGCGGGCTGGACGGATCGACGTGGACGATCAGAGGGCGTTCCTTTGCCTTCTCGTCGTACGCGATGGCTCCGATACCGGGCGCATCGGTGATCAGTTCCGCCTCGCGAGATGTCCGCACACGGCTGTCAAGCCGAGTGCGGATCACGCCTACTGCAACGCCGAGTACAAGGCCAGCAAGTCCTCCCAGCAGAAGATTTAGCGAGACGTTCGGGCTTGACGCCTTCGATGCTGGTTGGGCATCCCGCACGCGCGTCAGACGAACAGGACTTGAGCCGTCAGCGGCCTCAGGCTCAAGTCGTGGCACTGCTATAGAGAGGCTCTCTGCGACGGCGTTCGCGACATCCGCCGCAAGGATAGGGTCGGTGTCGGTGACAGAGATTGTGATGAGCGTGGAGTTGAGTTCGGCCGACGCCGCCACCTTTCCTGCTAACGCGTAAGCGGACTCAGGCAGCCCAAGGTCCTCAATCACCGGGGCCAGCACGGCGGGCGTGTCAACCAGGCCCACGTAGGTATTGATACGAGCCTGAGTGAAGCTTGAGCCCTGCTGTAACTCAGCCGTCGTGCTCCCACCTTGCGTGGACACAAAAACGGTGCTTGATGATTCGTAGGTCGGTACGCGTGTCGCTGTGTAGGCAGCGGCAGCAGCGATCCCAACCACGACTAACGTGACCGCTACCAACCAGTTCCTGCGGAGGATTCGGATGTAGTCGCTGAACTCCATGTTCCCTCTCGAAGGTGGGCCGACCATCGGGGTCGACCGCAAAATCCCGCTAAGTCTGACACACAGACTGTTTCGAACCGGCACCGGTAGTGAGAACGATCTGTGCAAGACGAACAGGTCCCGCGGTAGATCGTCGAGCTGTTGCGCTTTGTTGAGCAGCAGCAGCTACCCTTCGTCGTCCCTGATCGTCTCGTTTTGCACCACCCGAGACCGCCACGAGAGGAGATCGCAAGCAGTGTCGGCGGTCGAGATCCGGTGCTCGTGCGGGAAAGACAAGAACGAGCGACGAGCCCTCCCCACGCCGTGGGATCGTAACTGATCTAGCCGACGAGATAAGTGTTCGGTACAGTCCTCGAGCACCATGGTGAGTCCTGCGCAGCCGACAGTTGACATCGCAGTGCCCCAGCTTGTCCGCATGCCAGTCAAGATCGTGAGGCCGTCGAGGTGCCCGTGACATCCAATCGCACTGCACTGCCACCTCCACACGAACGACGTCAGCGTGCGAGCCGGGGGAAACGCCAAGCTGACTGGCGAGACCGCGGAAGGAGGTTGCCCGGATCAAGTACCCGTGTTCTCGCCGCCGCCTTCCTCGGTTTTGGGGTAGGCATCGTGGCGGGTGCGGCGCTATCCCGCCTTGTCCCCGACGCGCCGATAGCGAGTTCGTTGGCAGTGTGGGTGGGGCTCGTTCTCCCGATCATGTATTTCTTCGTGCGAGTGAACCCGGTGGGACTCATGAGATTTCGCGCGGTCGACGTTATCTGGGCGCTTGGCTTTAGCCTGCTCTTACGCTCGTTGCAGTGGGTTTCTGCCGCTGGTTGGACGCAACCGTTCCCGAATTTGTTCGCCATCGACGGATCGTTGCTCGTGAATTGGTGGTTCATACTTCCGGCTGCAGGTATGGTGGGGCCGACGATCGAGGAAATCTTCTTTCGAGGCGTGATCGTAGTTACCGTATTCGAGGCCGTTCGATCCAGGGTTGGCATAGTTGGTGCAAGCCTGACGTCGATACTGGCATCTGCAGGTGGATTCATCCTATTGCACGCGGCCTTTGATCAGCTAGCGTCCGCGGATGCTTTTACTTTGTTCGCACTAGCGGCTGTCTGTGCCGCGCTCGTGATCATGACCGGGCGAATCTGGGGCGCGATTCTGATCCATGTCTTTTATAATGGCGTGTACGTCCTGGTACTTGTTGTCGGGACGCTACTCGCCTGACTCCTGTTGGCTAGGTCTTATCGCACGATCTCACGGTGGGAATCAACTGCGCGACGACCGGCTGCGGGAGGCGTACCCCCTCGCCAACCGGGCTTCCGCGTGAATCAGGACGTTGGCTGCCGTTTGAAGGGGCCGAAGCAGTGATTCAAGTTGGCGCTCGGCGGTCGGTAGTACACAGACAGAGCGCCGGGTGGGTTGACCACCGCTGAGTCCGACCGTGTCGCAGTCTTCGACGTATCGGGACAATAGGTCGGCGGGGCCTATGCTTGAGTCTAAGAACCCGCATCGCCGTCGCAGATCACTCATTGATCGAACTTCTGTCAACTCGCGGCACGCGTGTAGCGGCGATCCATTGGCTGGTAGGGGAAAGATTGATATGTCACACACTATCGAGGATGTGGTCGATCGAGGTATGTGCATTGGGTGCGGGGTGTGTTCGACTGCCACCGGCGGGCGGATATCGTTGCAACTCTCGCGGACTCGGCTGTATGAGGCCGATCTGACCGGAGTGTCCGCACCCGACCGACGCCTGGGTAGTGCTGTGTGTCCATTCTCTGACGACGCGCCGAATGAATCCGAGCTCGGGGCTCCTCATGGGCAGAACGACGATCTATGGCACGAGGTCGTCGGTTCATACTCGTACGTCACCGCCGCCCGCGTTGCATCCGAAGATTACCTCCTCGGTTCAAGTTCCGGTGGAATGACCTCATGGATCGCAGGCGAACTGCTCCGGCTGCATATGGTCGACCGAATCATTCACGTTGGTGCGGCCCAAGAGCCCAACGTTGAGAAGTTCGAGTACAGGATCTCCGACATCGACGCAGTCGCCGAGAACCGTAAGTCCATGTACTACGCAACCTCCATGCGAGAGGTGCTGGACCTCGTTCGCTCGACTGACCAAACGTTTGCGCTCATTGGTGTTCCGTGCTTTATCAAAGCCACGCGCCTACTTATGCTCCAAGACCCGGTCCTGAACCATCGTCTGAAGTTTTTCATCGGTCTCGTATGTGGGCATCTAAAGAGCCAGCTTTTTGCTGAGTCGCTCGCCTGGCAGTTGGGAGTTCCTCCGGCGAGCTTCAAATCTATAGATTTTCGTGTTAAGAATGCCAATAGACCCGTTGGAGACTATGACACGGAAGTTACGAGTACGAGCGGGCTTCGACGTAAATCTTGGACAATGTCTCTGGTCGGCGGAAATTGGGGGCACGGCGCCTTTCAGCCCAACGCCTGCAACTTTTGCGACGATATATTTGCGGAAACTGCAGATGTTGTCCTCGGTGACGCCTGGCTTCCGCAATTTCAAGATGAATGGCGCGGGACAAATGTTGTGGTTTCGCGCAACGTTGAGATTAACGGCCTGATTAGAGATGGTGTCGCTCGGGGCGAGCTAGAGACTATGGATCTAACTGTGGAAGAAGCGGCTCTGTCGCAGGCCGGGAATGTGAGGCATCGGCGGTTGGGGCTTGCGGTACGACTCGCTGATGATCGGGCCGCCGGCCTATCTGTGCCTCGGAAGCGGGTCACGCCCGACGCGAGCGTTGTGGGAAAACGTCGACGCGCCCTCATTCGGCAGCGGCGGCGAATGAGCGAATTAAGTTTCGAGCTTTATGACGAAGCGAGAAGTGCCGATGATATCTCACGCTACACCGCCGGAATGCAAGCGCAGATCGCTCGATACCACAAGATTGAGTATTCGCTCGGACGACGTATCGTTCGCTGTATTAAGGCTGAGTTAAGTAGGGTGAGACGCTTCGTGCCGCGGCGAGGATAGGGCTCGACGTTCGACAGGTATCGTACGCTCGCGCTTCTATGCAGACAGTTCTACGACCGATCCTGCGGCCCGGCAGCATCGGAGGGATCGAATCGACCGGTTCATCTGCGCAAGGTCATTCCGTTCGCTTCGCAGGCCGCGGCAACTCTGTCTCACACGGGTCGCGTGAGCAGGCCGATGACCGATACGGCTGTTGCACGGCAGAGGGTGCCTAAACCATCGCTCGCGGATAATCGAAAGCAATTATGCGATCGGGATGAGTCAAGGGCAACCCGTCCACCATGCCTTAACAAACGCGGCGGATTGATACGAAACCTGATGTATCCACTCACTGACGGACATGTCTTCGTCCACCCCAACAACAGTGACGGGAGTTTCAAGGCACTTGGCAAATATATACCGTGTGCGCGCGACATGCGGAGTGAAGGTGATGACTACAACTTTCGCCTCGGTCCGGTCCTTCAAGAAGTTTCGAAGGAGTGCGGTCTCCCCCTTGGTGGTAAACGGTTCCGGTGTCAAACACGTGACACCGCTATCCTGGCAGCGCCCATTGAGATCTTCCGCGGCGAAGTCTCCTCCTGGGGCGGAGACTGATATTAGTGAATCTGCGGAAGGGTAATCATCCCTGAGCTTCATTTCCATCTTCATTCGGTTGGGTGTGGGTGGGCCCAGAACCATGATGACATCGGGTGTATCAATGTTGTCCTTCGGGGGGAATCCGTATAATGCCACGGCTGCGATCGAAGCCAGAATAGTGCCTACTGTGATCGCGACAGCCGTCCGTACGGCGTTCATTCGAAACCTCGCCCAAGAGCTTCGTTGCATGGTCAACCCCGGGCGCGAGAACGGAGCGCGGATCGAGCCAACCAGATTCCATCTCTCAGCTGTGATCTAGCTTGGGGGAACGCCATCGCGATGCTGAAAAATATAACGCTGGCTCCGCCTGCACTAAGGGAGATAGCTGCAAAGGGACCAAGCTGGTCGAGGTAATGGAAGGCTGCACCCACCGCAGAGAACGCCGCGCCCGCTGCAAACAGCATGATCAGTCCATGGCCGAGAAATTTCGAAGAGTCCTGGTGGGCCGTACGGGCGAGCCAGACGAGATTAACCGGCCAAGAAACTGCGAGACTGAGCGCATAGGCGCCTGCTACAGCCAGTGGGCCATAGGGGACGCTGAGCACAATGAGCACCACCGTGAACGGCTTCGTTATCAGGTTCTGATATAGGAGTTGGCGACTCTGGTCGTGGAGGATGAAAGACCAATAGCTGGTGATCCCGAATGGGGCAAACCAACCGGCCACCGCGAGAACTTGTACCATCCCTACAGCTGGAGACCATTGCGATCCGAGTACCGTCGAGATGAGCCAAGGAGCCGTTGCCGCAAGCATCAGGTAGACCCAGGTCAATGGAATTCCGATGACAAACTGTAGTCTCAACAGGAGGGAACCCAAAGAGGAGCCCTCTGCGATCAATGCATTGAAGGTGGGGACGACGACGCTTGTCAAGGGATCGAGGATTGAACGCGGAAGTAGATAAAGCTGGAAGGCTCTATTGTAGTAGCCTAGCGGCGTGGCCCCCCATACCGATCCGATCGCCATTGTATCGGCATTATTTGCAGCAAACGCCAAGAATTGGGCCATGCCAAAGTCGGTCCCGGCGGCGACCAGCTTGCGAGACCCGCTCCGACGGCGCGGAATTGATGGGCGCCATCGAGTCACTGCAAGACGCAGCGCGAGCAACGCAACGCCGCTGCCAATACTCTGAATGACAAGTGCCCAGTACCCCAGCCCAATAGTCGCGGCTAGTATCGCCCCCACGAGCGCTATGGTCATCGCGATTACATCAGTCACCGCGAGGGCGGTGAACCTCATACGGCGCGCAAGTTGGACTTGAAGCTGCGTCTGCATCCCTCCCAGGAGGAGACCTATCGCCATTGCCGGAACCACTGCGAATAGACGTGGCTCTGAATAGAACGCGACAAGCAGCGGTGTCATCAAACTAACGATAATGGCGGCGATTAGGCCAAGACCGCTACTAATCCAGAAGACATTTGATGCTTGCTGTTGCGAAAGATCTTTTGCTTGCAGAGCCGCAGTTGACATTCCGAAGTCCCGGAACTGGTCTGCCAGTGCCAGCACGACCGCTACCATCGCGATGATCCCGTAATCAAGGGGATTCAGGAGCCTCGCCAGAACAACGACGCCTACGGTCTGCACTAGGAGTTTGATGACCTGGTTCGCAACTATGGTTCCGCCACCGCGCGCACCGCGCCTAACAACGTCGGTCATCACACCTACAACCTAACCTAGGTTTCTCAACAGCGCATGAAGCGGTTGTTACGATTCGCGTTCGCGTGGAGCTCGCGGCAGTATGGTGAGGACAGAGTTGCTACGTGGATCAGGTGGAAGAATGGGTGGCGGTCCGAGTCGGTGCATCATCGTCGTCAGACGTGACGCGAGGAGTCTACCTAATGGTATTCGCCGTAGGGTGGAGCACCTTGTCGATCACTGTGAGGCGACCGGTCGTTCGGTGAAGACTGTGACGCTCGCCGAGTTCGCCCGGCAATTTCATCGACTTCTGTGGGAGCGCCATAGCCGGCCGGACGAGGTGCAGATATTTTTTGTTGCACTCTTGCAACCTACGATGGCTCGAGCGGGTGTAATTTTCGCACTGCTTGGCCTCAGGGTCATTGTGGACGTGTGCGACAGTATAAATCTTCTGGGAACGGCTCTGTCGGGCCACATTGGGCTGCAGCAGACGGTTCGCAAGATGTCCAGTTCACTCAAGATGGCTCCGCGTCGTATGCATATCAGCTATATATCGGAGCGTGATGCTGCGGCAGACGCCGGATTCGATTTTGGATGCAAGGTTGCGGTTGTGGGTCCTACGGCTCCCCGGGACATCCTAATTCTCGCGAACTCCTCCATTGGACAAATTGAAAGATTCGCAATAAGCGGAGACTATCGTTCGGAGCATACGGCGCGGGGCCTGCGAGTCGTGCTCAAGGCGTGGATGAGATTCCACTTGGAGAGACCGGAGATGCTCCTCCACGTTTACGGTCAGAACGTCGATATTTTGGGCGAGGTTAAGGGCGCAGTTCTGCACGGATTCGCGCCTGAACTGGCGTCGATATACGAGGGCCGCACGGCGATTCTTGTGCCGAACGAACTACAGAGTGGTGTACCGAACAAAGTGGTCGAAGCGGTTGCCGCTCAGCGCCCTATCGTCGGCCATGAGAGTCTTCGTGAGCTGCTTGATGACGCCTCCGGGTTCTTTGGCTTTGAAGACGAGGACAGTGCCCTCGCGGCGATTCGAGCTGCGGCCGACTGTGAGCTGACTCGAGAGTATCCAAGACTCTCGTACAAGCGTGAACGGGAGTGACATGAAGAAAAGTGGACGGAGACGCGTTGCGATCTTGACGTTTCCCCCCAGCCGGAATCCAAACTACGGCGGCATTCTGCAGGCGTGGGCCTTACAAAGGGTCGTTTCGGACCTCGGGTTGGACGTGCGGATTATTGAAGAGGGTGGCGGGCTACGTGAGCTGCTGCGGCAATGGCGATCGGCCGTTCTAGGCAGTCTTGGCTCGATTGCAGCCGAGCATTTGAGCCCAGAGCCTTTCGGGCGACTTGCTGGACACGCCGGGGATCGGCGTGTGACCAAGTTCTCGCGGCAGAATCTCAGATTGGCTCACCTGCGCCGGTCGCAAGGTAAAATTCCAGCAAATGCCACCGCACGGTACTCGGCGTATATAGTTGGTAGTGACCAGGTCTGGCGTCCGGACTACGTGGACCTCGACTGGTTCCTTCTCGGTTTTCTTGGCAAGGACCCGCGGCCCGTTCGCGTGGCGTACGCCGTTTCGTTTGGAAATGCATCAGTCACACTCGACGTCGACGCCCAAGAGAGGACCGCGGCGCTTGCTGCAAAGTTCGACGCTATCTCTGTTCGAGAAG
This sequence comes from Tardiphaga sp., assembly GCF_044340795.1. GTDB lineage: Bacteria > Pseudomonadota > Alphaproteobacteria > Rhizobiales > Xanthobacteraceae > Tardiphaga. The sequence continues at coordinate 5,192 of NZ_JBIISY010000112.1, read as the reverse complement.
CTTCCGGTGTTGCGCTAACAAAACAGCTGTGGGGTGCTCCGTCTGTTCATGTGCTTGACCCCACGCTTCTCTTGTCTGGCTCCGACTACCTGAATATAGCAGAGAGCGGCGTACGCTCTGCGGGCAAGTCTCCGTCAGGGATCGCTGCCTATATCCTTGACTCTCATGCCGATGTTCTAGAGGCCGTGCGTGCCATTGCACTCTCGGCTGGCTCAACTACCTCAAACCTCATGTGGTCGGAATCACGTCGTGCTCGTCGACGGACAGTCGGGGAATGGCTGGCTGGAATCTCGTCCGCTGAGTATGTTCTGACTGACTCCTACCATGGATGTCTATTTGCGATAATCATGCGCAAGCCATTCCTTGTGATACCCAACCAGTCTAGAGGTGCTGAACGTTTTGCAAGCGCGCTTGCATTCATGGGGCTAGAGAGGCGTTCCGTGAGTGTGCAGGAATGCACGCTTGATCGGCTGCGTGAGCCAATCGATTGGCAGACCGTGGAGGAGAGGTTGAGCGTTGGGAAATCTAAATCGCTTCAATTTCTGCGCGACTCATTGCTTCCTGTATTACGTGGAGATAATGTCCTCGAGTGACAGCGAGAACAATTCTTGGTAATGATCCCATGTATGATCAGCGGCTGTCCTGAGTGCCATTCGCGAGACACGCCTGAGATTGTCCTGATCACGACTGATCTTGACGAGAAGCTGCGCGAGTAGATCTGACTGTGCAGCAGGCGTAATCCATCCGTCGATGCCATCCGTGATGATATCCGTTGCAAAGGTGTGAGGAGTGACGATTGCCGGCGTGCCCGCGGACATAGCCTCGATCGCGACAAGTCCAAACCCCTCCGCTAGGCTCGGCATCACCATCACCGAGCAGGATGCCATCACCTCCTTCAGCGCGCTCCGAGGCATGGACCCGAGGAATCGTACATTGTCATGCCTCTGGAGAATCTTGGTTCGGATCTGATCGCTAGCGGGTCCTGCGATCCAAAGCTCCGCACCTGGGATATCGGCCGAGGCGACGGCGTCGAGCAGGTAACCTATCCCCTTCCGCTGGTTAACCTGGCCTGCAAATAAGATCCGAAACGAATCGTGACTGCCAGCGGATTCAGGCTGCTCTCGGACGTCCGTGCCCAACGCGACCACACGGAGCTTCTCTGACGCGACTCCGGCGGAGATGAAGGTTTCTTTCGCGAAGCTGCTCGGGACAATAATGGCGTCGGCCAGGAAGATCTCCTCGTCCAAACGCATTGCATCATGTCCGACAATATCGTGTCCCTGAAGGAACGGAGCCCATTCTGCGTTCCTTCTTGCTTCCTCGTGAAGGTAGGTTTCCATCCAACGATGGTGCGCGATCGGGTAAAGAAGTACCTTCTTCGCGCGTGCAGACTCGCGGAAGACTTCTAGGGCGGATGTGTACTGCGAAATGACGACCCCGGGCGCGTCCGTTCTCGTCGCCCGAAACGCACGAGCAGCTTGCGTTCGAAATGCTTTGGTCCGCCGATCGATGAGAATCTCAGAGTGTCGCGGGGCGACACGCGAACCGATAAACGCCGCGACCTCGTGCGTAGATGCAAGGCGCTGGATTGCGTGACGCGGCAGCGTGGCAGGCAGACGTCGCCGTAGGAGTTCTCGGGAGAGGCGGCGAGACGACGTCGCATGCGCTGATCTCATCAGGATGTGATCGTGGGGCCACAGTGAAGAGGTGAGGAATCGAACGTCGTGGCCTCGGCGGGACAAACCGACAGCTGCCTGTACGGGCTCCGGATGGGAACCGGAACTGAGGACCCATATTTTCCTCTTCGCGTTCATCATTTTCTGCGGGTAGGCGCTGCGCGCCTGAGTTGGAATCGCTGAGACGCAGCCTGTTGACGCCATCGAACCCATCCGACGGCAATCAACGCCGGGAGCGCGGCGATCATTAGTCGCTGTGCGTCGAAGGATATACTGCCTCTCATTATCGGGAATATGTAGGCGGTCGTCATTATCAGAATGTACGTGGAGACGAGGGTGCTGGAAGACCAAGCTCTGCGAGTGAGGAGGCCGAGCAAAGCCCCGAAAAGGCCCGGAAGAACCACGATACCAAAATATCCGAAGTTGAAGTACGGCTCGCTATAGAATCCAAACGAGAACCCAATTCCTTGCGCGTCCAGCGCGGGGAATAGCACTGCGTTGAGAACTTGGTCAACGGACTCTGGCTTCGCCTTCCACACGTCGCGGGGGATGACTGACCCGATTGCGCCGAGATATGTCCAGCCCATCTGGTAGTCCAACACACCGCTGCTCTGAGCGTGTATCTGAACCTCAAACGCATCGACCATCGCTGTATCAAGCCCTCCGACGAAGCCTTCCAATGCGTTCGACGGGTCCAATGCGCTGGCGATAGACGTGGTTAGGGAGCCGCCCTCCGCCAGTTGATCACGCCATATTCGGGGAGCGACTATACCAAAGATGAAGAGTGATGGTACCCACACGACAACACGGTGAGGCGACAGCACTTTTGGATTTGTGGTGAGCATGACCAGAACCACGGCCAGGGCCACCGGAATGAAAACTGACCTGTTGCCTCCAGCAATGTCGGGATAGAGCGAGATGCACAGCACTGCCATGCAAATGTAGCTAGCTCGACGATCTCCTCTTAGTCGGAAACCTAACATGAGAAGAATGAGCGCGCCGATGGAAAACTGAAGACCGGAGGTGAAGTAACCAGATGCTGCCACGGTGGCGCTCCGCGACATGGCCGAGCGCCCCGAGGTGACACCAGTGACGTAGTTGCCAATTCCGGTCTGTACTACGTAGACAGAATATAGAGCGTATCCACAAACCGTAACAAAAATCAGCGCGCGTTTGAGTGGTACCCACTCGTTATTCGCCATCTTCTGTACGTGGAAAATCGGAAGAGTTGAGGGACTTCCACGCAGGGCGCAGGCAAATCCCACACACATCGCGCAGAATCCAAAGCCAGAAACAAATGAACTTTGTAGATATTCGGGGCCGTACGCAGCGAACGTGAACACATTCAGACTGTTCGCGTAATAGTACTGATATAGCGGTCGCGCTACAAATAGCAATGCCTGGCAGTACGCCACGACGGCAATTGGGGATAAGGCATGAATGGGCGGCCCAATGAGGCGTGCAATGATTAGACCCGATGCGAGAAATCCACAGGCCACGAGTATGCCTGACCGTGCGTAGACGCTTGATAACACCTCTGGTGTCTGTGCCGTGAGTATGATCATCACAAGAATGATCACAAGCACGCAGAAGAGCCAAGCATCACCTCCGCCCTCGCGGTCTGACCGGCCGGTCAGCAACCTGTCTAAGCTATTTGCGTCTCTGCGTGACGTTGCCTGAGGCGATCTCACGGTTGCACCAGTTTGCCTGCGAATTGTTCGGCCCCTCTCGGCGTCCCGCGTCCGCGTGGTTTTCTCCTGACGGCTCGTGATATACCGTCGCCGATCGACATCGGGTCCAACGAAACGTGCTCGGCCAAATCCGGAAAGCGGCTGGAGTCTGAGCGAAGGCTTTCGGCGCCGGCGGTCACGACGGGTACCCCGGCGGCCACCGCCTTTGCGAAGATTCCACTCGGTCCCTCATTCGAGTGCGCCAGGACGATTGCGTCGAGGGCGAGCAGCATCGAGTCGAGCTCGACATCGGATAGCAGTCGCGCCTCGCGGACACTCAGACCAGTATTCGAAAGAGGGCGTAGCCACGTTTGCACCTCACTCTCTTCACGCTCGGCGACCCCGGCAACTACTAAACCAAACTCGTCACCCAGACCGCTAATCGCCGACGCGACGACGTCAACGTTCTTTCTGCCGCCAATCGCTCCAAGTACACCAACCCAGTACTTCGCGCCCGGCGCTTGCAGGGACCATTGGTGCCTATACGCTTCCGTCAGACTGTGATCCGCCTCAAATTCGACCGGATCGCGTATCTCCCACTTGTTCAGCGGTGTATCGGACTGACTGGTCAACTCATAAGGTCTATGATCTGTCAAATTTCGCGCAGCAAGTCGTGCGAGCCGTTTAGCCATGAATATGCCCATTCCGCGCCACCCCGGTGATGTCGCTCCAGAGCGCATAATGACCAGACTAGTTCTTCCTGGCCATCTCGGCGTCCTCAATATGAGCGGTACTAGCCAGGTATCGGCCTCTACAAACACGGTAGGCACGGCCGCGTCACGTGGAACCTCCGTTCGGATGTTGGCCACGGAGAAATCTACCAACTCGGTGACTCTAATGCGTCCAGCCATTGAACCCAGGTGCAGTTCAAATTCAGGCGACGCCAATGTACCGCTCCTAACGATAAGGTGAGGAGTGCGAGACCGATCCAGCACTTCTTGGAGTACGAGCCGAGCGTATAGGAGTCTGTGTCCAAGGTAGCCTGGACAAACAACCACCTGTGTAATCTGAGGTGGGAGAGGGCGTCCTTCTTGATCGAAATCCGCGTTACCGTTCAGGTTGTTCATCCGCCGTCCCTTGCTGCAGTCGGGAGAAGTAGGCCCTGTTCAACTCCGCGACCACGGCACGTGCGTAGACGCTCCATGACGTCACACGCGAGGTCTCCTCGCGTAGCCGCACGGCGCGGGCAAGGCGAGCGTCTTGAGCAAGCGCCGACACATCCATCAGGCATGCGCGTAGCTCGTCCACATTCCCGGGTTGAACTATTCGCGCATCATCAGGGCCGAGAAGTTCAGCGGCGCCTACCGCGGATGTGGTGATAGTCGGGAGACCAGTAGCTGAGGCTTCTATCAGGGCCAGGCCGAAGTTGTCCTCGATGCTGGGATAGACGAATGCATCCGCCCTCGCGAGTCTGTCAGTTAGGGAGCTATGTGGAAGAACACCCAGGTAGTGCACATTCTCTGGCACGTTTAGAAGCAACGTGTCATCCACAATTGGGCCTATAAGCTCCAGTTCGCACCGAAGGCCACGGGCTGCTCGTATGACGAACGGGACTCCTTTGCGTCGGCTAATCTGACCGACGTAGACGATCCTAGGAACTGAGTTTGGCTTGAATGCGGCATCCAAAGTGGGGCCAAAACGATCGAAATCAACACCGTACGGTGTTTGAACGACTTCGGCGTTGGATCGGACGTCACGCAGCTGATTAGTGACGATTGTTGACGGTGAAAGAATGACATCTGCTTCGTGGATCTCGTTCTCGATGCGATCGATCAACGCCGGTGAG
>NZ_JBIISY010000111.1:0-19233 GCF_044340795.1 Tardiphaga sp. | reverse complement strand
ACTCGCCGGCAAAACGCGTTATGCAGGTGTCGCAAGTGACAGACGTGAGACGCCATGGCCGCAGCTCTCTCCCCGCCCCGCATCCTGCCCTCCGGCGATGCCGCCATCACGGTCGAGTTCAGCCGCACGATCGATGACGAAGCCAATCGCCGCGTCCTCGCGCTCGACAAGCTCGTCACTCCCGAGGGACTGCCGGCCGTCACCGAGACCGTACCGACCTATCGCTCGCTGCTGGTGCATTACGATCCGTTGCAGATCGACTTCGATGCGCTCGGCGAGAAGCTGACCGAGCTTGCACTCAAGCCGCTGCCGGACCCGAAACCCGCGCGACGGTGGCGCATTCCGGTTTCGTATGGCGGCGAGAATGGCATCGATCTCGAAGACGTCGCCAAGGCACTCAACATCACGCCCGATGAGGTCGTGTCGCGCCATGTGGCGGGCGACTACAAGGTTGCCATGATCGGCTTCACGCCGGGCTGGTCCTATCTCTCCGGCTTGCCGAGCGACATGCAGATGGGACGGAGACAGAACCCGCGACTGCTCACGCCGGCCGGCACCATTTCCATCGGCGGCATCCAGACCGGCGTGCAATGCCTGGCTGGTCCCAGCGGCTGGCACCTGCTCGGCCGGACGCCTGTTCGCACCTATCAGCTCGGTCGTGATCCCACTTTCCTGCTCGAGCCTGGCGATGCCATCACCTTCGCCGCGATCGACGACAAGACCTTTGCGGAGCAGGACCGCGCGGCTGAGGCCGGCGAATTCGTTGCCGAGTTGATCCCGTCATGAGCAAGTTGATCGTCGCTTCCGTGAGCCCCGGTACATCGGTGCAGGATATCGGCCGTTTTGGCGCACAGCGCTACGGGCTCGTGCCATCCGGCGCCGTCGATCGCCTTGCGATGGCGGCAGCCAATGCGCTGCTCGGCAATCCGCTTTTCGCTGCCACGCTGGAGCTCGGGCCACTGAATTCCGTTTTCACCGCAAAGGGCGGCGCGGTTCGCGTTGCCCTGACGGGCGCGCTGCGGCCCGCCGATGTCGCCGGTACGCTATTCGCCGTCAATACCACGGTTACACTGGCTGATGGCGAGAGCCTCAATATCGGCGTCGCCCGCTCCGGCACCTTCGGCTATCTCGCCATCGAAGGCGGCGTGCGCGGCGAGCCGATGTTCGGCAGCCTCGCCGTCAATGCCCGCGCCGGCCTCGGCAGTCCCTATCCACGCCCGCTCCAGGCCGCCGACGAATTGCTGGTCGCGACCGCGAGTGCGATGACCGAGAAGCGTATCGAACTTCCCAATCCGGCCGAAGGCCCGATCCGCGTCGTGCTTGGCCCGCAGGACGACGAATTCGCCGAGGGCAAGGACTTGTTCTTCAACAGCGACTGGAAGATTTCGGCCACCAGCGATCGCATGGGCTACCGCCTCGAAGGTCCCGAGATCAAGCATCTGCACGGCCACAACATCGTCTCCGACGGCACCGTGAACGGTTCGATCCAGATACCGGGCAATGGCCAGCCCATCGTGCTGATGCCGGACCGCGGCACATCCGGCGGCTATCCGAAAATCGCGACCGTCATCTCCGCTGATCTCGGCCGCTTCGGCCAGACGCAGCCGGGTATGCCGTTCCGCTTCAAGGCCGTCAGCATGGCGGAAGCGCAGGCGGCGTATCGCGCCTACGCGGAACTGCTGCAGAGCCTTCCGGGCCGCGTCCACGACTCCAACATCCTGATGCTCGACATCAAGGCCCTGCTCAATGCCAATGTCGCAGGCACCGCCATCGACGCCACCAATGACGCGACCTGGCAGGCCGCGGCCGCGAACAGCTAAACAGACCGGGAGAGCCCATCATGACGATCGATCTGAACTGCGACCTCGGCGAAAGCTTTGGCATGTGGGAGATGGGCAACGATGCCGCGATGATCGATCTCGCGACATCGGTGAACATCGCCTGCGGTTATCACGCCGGCGATGCCGATGTGATGCGCAAGACGGTGCAACTGGCCAAGGCGCGCGGCGTGAAGATCGGCGCCCATCCCGGCTATCGCGATCTCCATGGTTTCGGTCGCCGTCCCATTGTCGGGCTCACGGCGCTCGAGATAGAGAACTTGATCGCCTATCAGATCGGCGCGTTGCAGGGCATCGCTGCGATGGAAGGCTACAAGGTCACTCATGTAAAGGCGCATGGCGCCATCTCCAATGTCGCCTGCGAGGACGACATGACTGCCCGCGCGATCGCGGCCGGCATCAAGGCGGTGGACCGCAACCTGACTTTTGTCGTGCTGGCGAATTCAAAGCTCGTCAGCGCCGGTGAAGCCGCTGGCCTGCCGCTGGCGCATGAGGTGTTTGCGGATCGCGCCTATGAGGACAACGGCAATCTGGTCTCCCGCAAGAAGGAAGGCGCAGTGCTGCACGATCCCAAGCTGATCGCGGATCGCGTAGTGAAGATGGCGCAGACCGGCGAAGTCATTTCGATCACAGGCAAGGTCATCAGGATGAAGATGGATACGGTCTGCATCCATGGCGATACCCACGGCGCCGTGGAGATCGGCCGTCAGGTGCGCGCCGGATTGCAGGCCGCAGGGATCGATGTGACGCCGTTCAAGACGGTGCTGTAGTCCACGTGCTCCTTCCGTCCTCATGGTGAGGAGGCGCGAAGCGCCGTCTCGAACCATGAATGGCCTGGCTGGAGCTTGCGGCCATCCTTCGACCGCTCCTCAGCATGAGAGCAGAGTGTGGAAGAACCGCCCTCCCTCACCGATCATTCAACATCCCCTCATGCGGCAGCCCCTCGATCGGGCATTCCTCGACGCCGACGGTTCGTCGCGTGATCGCTTCGACATTTTCGCGGGCCTGATCGGGATTGTTGACCCAGGTCGAGTAGAAGTCGAACGGGCACGCGGCCACGCCCTTGTTGCTTTCGCCTGAATTAATCGTGCCGGTGTAGCCACGATGCAGCAGCTTGAAGAGATGGTTTTCCGACTGGCCGTTGCGGCGGGCGTCGCGGATCAGCGACTTCGACAACGCCGCATACTGGATGCCGTAGTCCTCCTCGCCGCATTCGCCGAGCGTGCGGCCATCGAAGCCGATGATCGCGGAATGGCCGAAATACGAATAGACGCCGTCGAAGCCTGACGCGTTCGCGACGGCCACATAGGTGTTGTTGGCCCAGGCCATCGCCTTGGCCATCAGCACCTGCTGGTCCTTGGCGGGATACATGTAGCCCTGGCAGCGGACGATGAGTTCGGCGCCCTTCATGGCGCAGTCTCGCCAGATCTCGGGATAATTGCCGTCATCGCAGATGATCAACGAGACCTTGAGCCCCTTCGGGCCTTCGGAGACATAGGTGCAATTGCCGGGATACCAGCCCTCGATCGGCACCCATGGCATGATCTTGCGATACTTCTGAACGATCTCGCCTTTGTCGTTCATCAGGATCAACGCGTTGTAGGGCGCCTTGTGCGGATGCTGCTCGTGCTGCTCGCCGGTCAGCGAGAACACGCCCCAGACCTTCGCCTTGCGGCAGGCCTCGGCAAAGATCTCCGTTTCCTGGCCTGGGACCTGAGATGCCGTCTCATACATCTCCTTCTCGTCATACATGATGCCTTGGGTCGAATATTCCGGGAACACGACGAGATCGAGACCGGGCAGACCGATCTTCATGCCGACGATCATGTCGGCGATCTTCTGCGCATTGGCGAGCACCTCGGCCTTGGTGTGCAGCCGCGGCATCTTGTAGTTCACGACTGCGACGCCGACCGCGTCCTTGCTCGATGAGATATCGCCATGATGCATGATCCAGGATCTCCATTTGGCGGTGATCCTGTGCCGGGCATACGAGGCGGGCCATACGTGAATTTACGGATGTGGAGACACCGGCCCCTCACGTCGTCCCGACTGTTGCCGGAACGACGTGCGGGGCCTCGCAACTACAGCCCCGTTCCCTTTGCGATCGCATCGCTGAACGACCGATCGACCAGCGCATCGGCGTCCAGCTTCTGCTTGATGAGGCCGCTTCGCAGATACAGATCGATCGTCTTCTGTTCGTCGGCCACCACACTGTCATCGACCGGAGCGATCCTGACCTGGGCACGGTTCAGCCAGTTGAGCGGCACGGAAGGCGCCACGTTCATCAACTTGCCCCATGTCTGCGCGTAAGCATCCGCATTCTTGAGCGCCCAGGCCCGCGCGGCGGTGAGACGACGGAGATAATCTTCTAGCTCTGAGTGCTTGTCGCGGATTGCATTTGGCGTCGCGACGACAAAGCTCAGCCCCGATGTGAGCCCCTCGGCATTGATGACGACGCGCGACTGGAACAGCACCTCCTCCTGGCTCACATAGGGCTCCCAGGTCGACCACGCATCGACCGAACCGCGGGTATAAGCCACCTTCGCGTCCGATGGCGCGAGAAAGACGATCTGCACGTCACTCGACGTCCAGCCCTTCTTTTCGAGCGCAGCGAGAATGAGCTGATGCCCGATCGAACCGCGTCCCGTAGCAATCTTCTTGCCCTTCAGATCGTCGAAGCTTTTGATCGTGGAGTCTTTCGGGACAAGGACGGCAAGACCGTCACCAGTCTGCCGGATCGCACCAATCGCTTTTACCGGCACATTGGCCGCGGCCGCGAAGGTGAACGGCGCATCGCCGACCAGCCCGCTATCGAGCGCGCCGGCACCGATCGCTTCCAGCAATGGCGCCGCTGCGGCGAATTCCTTCCACTCGATCTTGTAGGGCACATCCTTCAGAACGCCGGAAGCTTCCATCACGGCGCGCGCGTTGCCTTTCTGGTCACCAACGATCAGCGTCGTCTCAGCCCGTGCGGACGTGACGAGCGCCGCCAGTGCTAGACCGGCGGCAAATGCAAGACCTTTCATGCTGCAACAACTCCCTTGTCCGCCTCGCGCGCGACGATCAGCGCACGCGTGGCGGGGATCAGTTCACGACCATAGTCGATGGCATCGATCAGCGGATCGAACCCCCGGATCAGGAAATGGCTGACGCCGAGATCGTAGTAGTCGGCGAACACTTCGGCCACCTGCCCGGGCGTGCCAACCAGCGCCGTGGTGTTGCTGTTCGCGCCGGTCAGCGCCGCCATTTCGGTCCACAGCCGCTTGTCGATACGCGTGCCCTGCTCCGCCAACGCCAGCAGGCGCTTGGCCCCGGCGGTGGCGTGACCATCGGCCGGCTTGCGATAACCGGTCTTATCCTGGAGCGCCGTCGCACGGGTGAGAATGTCGTCAGCCTTGGCCCAGGCCTTTTCCTCGGTCTCGGCGATGATCGGGCGCACAGACAGGCTGAAGCGCGGCGACGGCCGGCCATATTTCTTGGCGGCTGCGCGCACGCGCGCCGTCACGTCGCGCACCTGTGCGTAGGATTCCCCCCAGAGCGCAAAGGTGTCAGCATGCCTGCCGGAGACGTCGATGGCGGCGTCCGATGCGCCGCCGACGAAGACATGGATCGGCACGGTCGGCTTCACCTGTGAGAAGCCGCCCTCGACCTGATAATATTTGCCGTGGTAGTCGAATGGCTTCTCGCTGGACCATTCCTGCTTGATGATGTCGAGCCATTCGCCGGTGCGAGCGTAGCGCTCGTCCTTGTCGTCCAGCGTATTGCCATCCTGCCGCAGCTCTTTGGCATTGCCGCCGGTGATGACATGAAGCGACACGCGGCCACGATGGAAATTCTCGATGGTCGCAAGCTGGCGCGCGATGACCGTTGGCGCGGTGAAACCAGGGCGCTGCGCGATCATCACCTTCAGCTTCTGCGTCACGCCGAGCGCATGCTGGGCGACCTGCAATCCATCCGGCGAGGTTGAGTGGAAAGCAAGCAGCGCGCGATCAAAGCCGGCGAGTTCATGGGCCTTGGCAACTGTCTCGATATACGAGGGATCCAGCACCGGGCCAGAGCGCACGCGGGTTTCGGACGCGTCATTGTTGGTGATGAAACCGATGAATTCGACGGACATGTCTTCCTCCAATTCCGGATGGTGATGATCAGATGCCGAGGGCGCGGCGGCCGGCGGCGATACGGGTGCTGTCGTCCTGTGGTGTGTGCACGCGCCCGCACAGGACGTCGCGATAGAGACGCTCGAGCGGGTTGGCGCGGCTGAGGCCATGATTGCTGGTCAGCGACAGCGCCTCTTCGACAGCGGCGATGGCATTGTTGGTCACGGTCAGCTTGATGATATTGGCCTCGACCGCTTCGAGATGCGCGCCGCTATCGATCTCGGCGGCGAGACTGTTGATTAGTCGCGCGTTCACCGTGAGCTTCGCTTCGATGCCGCCGAGAACCTCCTGCGCGCGCGGCAAGGTCGCCAGTGGCGCGCCGAGACTTGATGGCACGCGGGTCTTCAAGAATGTCAGCAACCAGTCGCGTGCCGCACGCGCCACGCCGTCATAGATCGACCCCAGCAACACGGCCTGTATGGTCGCCTGCTGGATATCGGGCTTGCGCCAGTCTTCCGGTTTGCGCAGCTCGATGACATGATCGGCAGGAATGAGCACGTCCTCGAAGATGACATCGTGGCTGCCGCTGGCACGCAGACCGAGATGATCCCAGGTCTCCACGATTGACGTACCCGGTAGTCCCGCCGGCACGAGAAACAGACCGACCTGGGGCTCCGCATCGTCCGTGCTGGCGAACACGCTGTACCACTTCAGGATCGGCGAACCCGTCGAATAGATCTTGCGCCCTGACAGGCGCCAGCCCTCCGCCGTGCGCCGGGCCTTGGTCGCCGGCCGTCCACCGCGCGACGGCGAGCCGAGATCAGGCTCGACCCGCAGTGTATTGATGAGGGCAACCTCACCGGCATCTGGCACGATCTTGCGAATGAGATGCTGGGGCCAAAGACCGCCGCGTGCAATGATGAGGTGATGCATGTAGTGCATGGTCAGCACCAGAGCGGTGGCCGCATCAGCCTGCCCGATCAGGCCGACCACGCGGGCCGCCTCACTGATCGATGCGCCGCCGCCCCCGAGCGTGCGGGACACCGGGAATCTCAACAACCCGGCGTCAGCGAGCTCGCGAAAATTCTCGAACGGGAAACTGGCATCGCGGTCGTGCTCGCGCGCGCGTTCGGCGAAGCCCGAGACAAGCAGCGATGCCTTGTTAATGGCGTTGGGAGACGCGTCCATGAGTACACTGCCGTGATGGCGATCGCGGAATGCGATCTGGTTTCAAAGCGGCGGAAGCGCGCCTGTTCCAAAGACGATTCCGGCGATAAGCGCGAGTGCGCCGTAAGCGGCCAGCCGATGCAGACGGTCGGACAGACATCGCGCATGGTCGGTCGCCCCCTGCGCCGGACCGTTCTGCTTCATCACGCTGCCCAACTGCTCGATCATGTCGATCTCCTAGCCCACAGATCAGAAAATCCTTCTCCAAACGAGACGCAAGCCCGCGAACGAAATAACGACAGTCGCTCTCAATGGCGCCTGCCGGGAGATATTTTCTTCCCTTCGTCAGAAACGCTGGAGAAGGAATTTTCGCTGCAATCAGCGCATCCCACTACCAGGTGGAATCAAGGCCGAGCAGGCCGAGGAAGTCCCGCCGAAGTTCCGCCAGACGCGGATCGCCGCGATGGCGTGGATACGGTCGATCCACCGTCACGTCCGCCTTCACGCGCGCCGGCCGATCACTGAACACGATGACGCGATTGGCGAGGAACAACGCCTCCTCCACATCATGGGTCACGAGCAAGCCAGTAAATCCACTCCGCTGCCACAGCGAAACCAGTTCCGACTGCATCGTGATGCGGGTCAACGAGTCGAGCTTGCCGAGCGGCTCGTCGAGAATGAGAATGCGGGGATCGTTGACCAGCGCCCGCGCGAGTGCCACACGCTGAGCCATGCCGCCCGAGAGCTGATGCGGATAGGCCTTTCGGAACGCGCCGAGACCGACCAGTTCAATCGCTGCATCCACGCGATGACGCTGCGTCTTCAGCACGCCCTGTGCTTCCAGGCCGAGCGCGACATTGTCCCAAACCGTGCGCCATGGAAACAGGGTTGGATCCTGAAACACCACCACCCGCGACGGATTTGGCCCGCTGATGGCGACACCATCCTCGGCCAGCGTGCCGGCGCGCGGCGGTTCGAGGCCGGCGACGAGCCGCAGCAATGTGGACTTGCCGCAGCCGGAAGGGCCGAGCAATGCGACGAACTCACCGGGCGCGACCTTGATGCTGACATCATCGAGCACCGGCAGCACGCTGCCGTCGATATCGAAGGCATGGCTGACATTGTCGATATCCAGCGACGCGCCGCTGGATTGGAAGGCCTTTGCGAGCGCTACCATTTGACGACTCCCTTCTGCCAGACCAGCAGCCGGTCACGGACGCGGAACAGCAGCGTGATGGCACCGGAGCACAGCAGCGACATCACGATCAGTGCCGCATACATGTTGTTGTAGGAGGCCCAGCCCTGCGCCCATTGCAAATACCAGCCGAGGCCGGCCTTCACGCCGATCATCTCGGCGACGACCAGCACCGCAAAGGATGCGCCAAGGCCCATAAACAGGCCTACGAACACATGCGGCAGTGCCGCCGGTATCGCGACCTTGGTGACCAGGAAGGCCGGTTTGGCACCGAGCGTGCGGGCCACGTCGTAATAGGCGCTGCTTACACTGGCGACACCGGACCAGGTCAAAACCGTCACCGGAAAGCCGGTGGCAAGCGCGATCAGGAAGGTCGAGGCGCTCCAGCTGGACGGGAACGTAAAGAAGGCGATCGGCAGCCACGCTGTCGCCGGCAGCGGGCCGATGAAGCGCAGGATCGGATGCACCCAGTAGCCGGCGAGACGCGACCATCCGATGGAGACGCCGGTGAGAAAACCGACGGCCGCGCCGATGAAATAGCCGCCGAGTTGCAGCTTGATCGATGCAATCACGCTATCGAACAGTTTTGGAAAGTCGTCGGTATAGACTTCGATGATCGATTGCGGCGGTGGGAAGAAAGGCAGCGGCAGCCAGCCAAATTTGGCCGTCGCAACCTCCCACAGCGTCAGGAATGCGCCGATGGCGAGCAGCCAGGGCGCCCGCCTCTGGACGCCCTCGCCGAAGCGGCCAAGCGCCGTATGCGCGGTCGTTGCAATGATGATCAAGGCAGCAACCGCGAATGCTACATAGGCGACCGCCTCCGTGCGGGACCAGTCGCCGATATCCGGCCAATGCAGGCTCGCATAGCCGAAGGCGAGCCAGGTGAGCCCTGCCCCTATTCCCGCAACCGTCGGCCGGAGTTTGCTCGCGAATGTCAGGCCACCATCGCCAGCAATCACGAGGCTCTCGCGGTCTGCGCCGACCGGCGCAATATCAGACGCGGAATACGTCGGCATAGATGCGCTCCGCAAATTTGGCGGTGTCGGTGTTCGGCTTGAATACGGAGACCTGCTTGAGTTCGTCCGCATAGGTCTTCAACTCGCGCTTGAGCTGATCGCCGACTGGATGATGATGGTGGGTATGGTATTTCACCATGCCCTGTAGATCCTCAATGGTGGCGGCCTTCGGTGCATAAGGCTGGAACGATGCCGCCGCCTTCTCCGGATTTTGCGAAGCGAACATCGCCGCATCGAGCAGTGCCTGGGTCAAAGCCCGCGCAACCAGCGGCTCGGCACGCAACAGGCTGCCGCGCACGCCGACGATGCAGCAGCTGATGTCGCGATATGGGCCGTCGAGGTTGGAACCGACCTCTCTGAGCGAGCCGTCCTTGAGCCAGAGATAAGCGAGCGGATCGGAAGCCAGGCCGATCTGCGCCTCGCCCTTCTCGAGCGCGAGCTGCACGAGGTTGCCGGGGAATTGCCGCCATTCGACATCCTTCTCCGGATTGATGCCGGCTTTGGCCAGCTGGATCGAGAAGAAGTTCTTGTCGGGGCCGGCCATGTCGCCGACCGCAATCACCTTGCCCTTGAAATCAGCGATGCCCTTGATGTCCGACTTCGCGGGCGTCAGCGCGCGCATGCAGCCGCCATGGGTGCCGGCAACGATCTTGACATCAAACCCCTGCTCCAGCGGCTTGAGCCAGCGCAAGGCCATGCCCAACCCTGCATCGGACTTTCCGGTGGCGATCGCTTCGAGGAGCTGATCGGTGGAGCCGCTGTAATTCACCAGCTCGATGTCAAGATTTTGCTTGGCAAAGAAGCCGTGGTCGATGGCGACCGGCAAAGGCGCGAGGCAAACAGCGCCGGCGTTCCATGACAGCTTCAATTTGCGCGGGGCACCGGTGAGCGCCGGTGCATCGGACGATGCCTTGCAGATCGGGAATTCGGAAAAATCGATGGGCGAGGCCTGCCTGAATGGAAAGGCCTGTGCGCCCCAGACGCCAAGCGGTGCCGCAAAGGCGGCCGCCGCACCTGCCCCGAGCAACGTGCGGCGGCTCAAGCGCTGTGCGCGCTGATGGTCATCGTCAGACATATCGTCTCCCTGGATGAGGCACAGCACGGCCCCTTAGCGCAACGCATGGCGTTGCAGCTCGCGCTGATGCGATGGTGAACTATTTTGGCGGTTGGTGCGGCGTGGTCGTCATTCGACTCTCACACCGCCGTTGTTGACGGTGCGAGGATGCGCAGCGCGGACGCATGGGGTCAATGAAATGGAATTTTCAATGTCGCGGACGTTAGAGAGATTATCTCCAACGGATGTGGCCGCGAGGAGAGAACGCGATTTAACGCCATCCATGCGTTCTACGCGCGATCAAGCTGGAGCAAGATCGTTCTCACCCCTTCCGCTCCTCATGGTGAGGAGGCGTACTTGCGCCATCTCGAACCACGAGATGCAGATGCTCCGAGCCTGCGGCGGGTTGCCGAGGATGAGGACCGGGGGGAGGCTCAGTACACGTCGAGCTGGAAACGTCCCTTCTTCTTCAATTCGCTGACAAATGCCACAGCTTCATCGATCGATCTCGCACCATGCTGCGCGGTGACATCCACCAGCGCACGCTCGACATCCTTGGCCATGCGCTTGGCATCGCCGCAGACATAGACATGGGCGCCTTCGGCCAGCCACGTCCACAGATCGCGACCGACTTCACGCATGCGGTCCTGCACGTAGAACTTCTCGCCGGTGTCGCGCGACCAAGCGAGCGAGAGGCGCGTGAGAAAGCCGTCATTCTTCATGCCATTGAGTTCATCGGCATAGAAGAAATCCGACGCACTGCGCTGATGGCCAAAGAACAGCCAGTTCCTGCCGGGCGCCTTGACCGCCTTGCGGTCGTGCAGGAAAGCGCGGAACGGCGCGATGCCGGTACCCGGCCCGACCATGATGATCGGCGTTTCCGAATTTTCCGGCAACGCGAAGCCATGGGCCTTCTGCACATAGACCTTGAGTTCGTCGCCGGGCTTGATGCGATCGGCGAGGAAACTGGAGGCCAGGCCATGACGCTTGCGCTTGCCAATGACATAGCGAACCGCATCGACGGTGAGCGACAGCTTTCCCGGCGTCGCATTGTGCGAGGACGAGATCGAATAGAGCCGCGGCTGCAGCGGCTCCAGTGCCTCGATGAAGGCCTCCGGGTGCGGACGCACATTCGGAAACTTCTGCAACGCCGCCATTACATCGAGCGTCGCGGCGTCGCCATCGGGGTCCTCTCCCTGCGCCAGCGCACGCGCCTTGGCGCGATGGGCGCCGCCGGTGAGATAGGACATCAGTTCGAACAGGCTGTCTGGCGCCGGCGCCAGCGAGACATCGTGCTGCAGGACCTCACGCAGCGTCTTGCCGCGGACTTCGGTCGTATGCGAGGCGCCGAGCAACGCAATGATCTGGTCGACATGGCCGAGATCATTGCTGGCAAAGACGCCAAAGCTGTCGCCGACCACGTAATCGAGCGCGCAGCCGGAGAGGTCGAAATCGATGTGCCAGGTCTCCTTTTCCGAACCCGCGCCATTGAGCAGGCGCCGGCCAAGGAAGATCGCCGGTGCCGGATTGTCGCGCGAGCGGCCAAGCGTCGACGGATCCGGCGCAGCCGCCTCAGCCGGCTCGGAAATTGCGGCCGGGGCTGCACCGGCGGCCGGCGCCTTGTCGAGCTCCTCATAGAGCGACTTCAGCATCCGCGCGGTTTCCTTGCCGCCAGGGACGCAGAGATTGAGACGCGGCTCGGCCTTGCTGGCGATGGCGTCGGAATAGTCGTTGCAGTTATAGCCGCACTGGCCGCAGTCCTGCTGCGCCATCGCCGCCATCATCTTGCGGCGGACCGGTTTGCCTTCGGCAAGCTTCATGCGGTCGCCGATCGGCATGGTCTGGTCATGCCACGGCGCTCCGTCGTCCTCCTCCATGATGGCAGCGCCCTGCTCCACCGATAGCGGCGTCGCCGGGGCATCGGACAGAAGACCGGCGAAGAAGCCATTCAGCCATGAGCGCTGCGCTTCGGAAAACGGCGCCGAGGACGGGATGATGTCAAGTTTGGGAGGCGTCACCATCTGGTTCATGCGGAGACCTCGTCAGCGAGCTTGCGTAACGCAGCCGCATCATGGCGGCGCGAGAATGTGAGGAAAGTTTCGTCGGCCGCGGCGCGGTTGGCGAGATAGGCTTTCAGCAGCTTCTCGATGACGAGAGGCGCGTCCTCGGATTTGACGTTCTGATAGAGCTCCTGCCCCACATCGGCCTGTGGGCCAAAACCGCCGCCGGTGAAAATGTGAAAACCATCGACGGCGTCGTCGCTGTCCTCAACCTGGACGCGCGCGCCGATCATGCCGATGTCACTGATGTAGTGCTGCGCGCAGGAGTGATGGCAGCCGGTGAGATGGATGTTGATCGGCGTGTCCACCTCGACGCGGGTGTCGCACCATTCGGCGATATTGGTGGCGGTCTGCTTCGTATCGGCATTGCCAAACTTGCAGCCGGCGCGGCCGGTGCAGGCGATCAGGCCGGCGCGGATTTCCGTGGTCTTCACGGTCAGCCCGATCGCCTCGATGGCGGCGATGGCTAGCGCGACATTGGCGTCCTTCACGCCGGGTATGAGCAGGTTCTGCCACACGGTCAGCCGGATATCGCCATCGCCGAGATCGGCCGCGATTCTGGCGAGGCCGCGCATCTGGTTCGATGTCATCTTGCCGAGCGGCAGCACGACGCCAATCCAGTTGAGCCCGTCCTGCTTCTGCTTGTGCACGCCGATATGCGCGGTGCGATCAAACACTGGCCGCGGCAGCAGCGCATCGGCTGCAGTGCGCGTGAACGGCGCGCCGAGCTTCTCCTCGACCAGGACGAGAAACTTCTCCATACCCATGCCGTCGATGACGTATTTGAGCCGCGCCTTCAGCCGGTTGGTGCGGTCGCCGAGGTCGATGAAGACGCGCACGATGGCGTCGGAGACTTTCGTTGCGTCCTCCGGCTTTACGATGATGCCCGTGTCGGCGGCAAAATCCTTGTGACCGGTGATCCCGCCGATGCCAAGCTTGAACCAGACGCCAGGCGCAACGCCAAAACCGTCCTTCACCTCGACGGCCTGAAAGGCGATGTCATTGGTGTCTTCCAGCACCGCGATCCTTCCGGCGCCATCGAAAGCGACGTTGAATTTGCGCGGCAGGCCGTAAAGCGAGCGGTCGTTGAGAATGTGATAGTGCCACTCGCGCGCATAGGGCCGGGTGTCGAGCAGTTCCTGCGGATCGATGCCGGCGGTCGGCGTGCCCGTGACATTGCGGATATTGTCGGCGCCGGAGCCGCGCGAGCAAAGACCGAGATCCTGTATGCCCTCGATCAGCTTCACTGCGTTCTTCGGCGGGATCTCACGCACCTGCAAATTGGCCCGGGTGGTGACGTGGCTGAACGGGCCGCAGAGTTCATCGCTGAGATCGGCGAGGCCGGACAACTGCCAGTGCTTCATGATCCCGTTCGGGATGCGCAGGCGCGACATGTAGCTGTCCTGCGTCGGCCCGACATAGAAGATACCATAATAACGCCAGCGGAAATTGTCGGCGGGCGACGGCCGCGCATCGGCGGCCGCCTGTTCACGCAGCCGCGGATAGGCATCGAACGGATGCTCCTCTCGCTTCCACTTCTCCTGATCGACGAGCTTCTTGCCGGCGGCCGTGGTGCGGTCCTGGGCCTTGATATGCGACGCATCGGGCCCAGTCGGTTCGGCATTGGCTTTTGCCGCCGTGGTGCCGCCAAGACCCTTGCCGACGCGGCTGATCTGCAGGCCGGTCGTAAAACCTTCGAGATAGCGCTTCTGCTCGTCGGAGAAGTCGATGGGGAGAGGTTCGATTTTCATGCAGCGACGAAGCTCCTGCGAGGCAACGGGATGTGACGGACAGGACCGCTCCGCATCAGCCGACCGCTTCTGGCCGGTTTGAATTGGAGGGCGGTCCGATCAGCCTCGTTGCTGCGGATATCCATCTGGGATGGCCAGCAGACATCAGCGGGTGCCGGCAATTAGAGACATTCAAGTCTCATGCCAGCCACCCGGGTTCGGATTTCGTATTTATTTCAACGGCATGAGCGAATCGGACGGAACCACGCGGCGCGCCGATGCGGCGTTGTTGCACTGCACGCACAATAATTAGGCGACGCCCAATCGTGCGGCGTCTCAACCCTTCAGATGTGCAATCTCGAAGGCGGCGAGATGCGCCTCGATATTGGCGGGATCGAAAGCCGGCCCGGCAAACGCACCGACCGGATCGCCAGCGTGATCAGCACCATCCGCCGGCGTGCCCACCGCGGCGTCGTAGAGATCGGGCCGGAACACCGCTTTTGCCGTGGCCAGCGCTTCCGGGCTGATCGCCGTCTGGCCCCAGCGCACCATCTGGGCATAGAGCCATGCCGCCTGCGCCGGATCGGGTCGCCCGGCGCTCTCGCGGCCGACCAGCAGATAACGGCTGCTCTCGCGCCAGGTGCCATCCGGTGAGATCTTGAGCTTGCCGTCCAGCGTCCGCTGCAGAACTTCGGGCGACACGCCGATATGTTCGGGTTTTGCCAGAATGGCCGTGACCTCGTCGCGGTTCTCCCGCGCTTCGATGAAGGCTGCCGCCTTCACATGCGCACGCGTCAGAGCAGCCACCACGTCAGGGTTCTTGTCTGCCCACACCTGCCGCATCGCCAGCACCTTTTCCGCCGCGCGCTGCAGGATGTCCGAAGCGAAATGCAGGATATGGCCGATGCCGAGATCGACGGCCATCGAGTTCCAGGGAGCGCCGACGCAAAACGCATCCACGTGTCCGTTGGCAAGGCTGTCCACCATGTAAGGCGGCGGCAGCACGACAAGGCGCACGTCCTCGTCGGGATCGACACCGCCAGCCGCCATCCAGAAGCGGAGCTGGTAATTGTGCGTGGAGAACGGGAAAGTCATTCCAAAAGTCAGCGGATCCGCCCCTGCCCGCGCCCGTGCCACAACCACGCGGTTCAGCGCCTGCGCGGTCGCCATTGGATCGGCATAATTGGGATCGGCAGGGTCGCCATCCAGCTCCGACATGATCGCCGCGTGGAGGGCCGGCGACACCGTGATGGCATTGCCATTGATGCCGAGATTGAACGGCGCCACGATTGGCACCTTGACGTGGCCGAGCCCGAGGCTTGAGGCGATGGCGACGGGCGCCAAGAGATGCGCAGCCTCGAACAGGCCGATATTGAGCTTGTCGCGAACATTCGACCACGACACTTCGCGGACCAGCTCGACAGCGAGCCCCTCGTCCTTCGCAAAGCCCTTGTCGACAGCGACGATCAACGCTGCGGCGTCGACCAGCGGGATGAAACCGATGCGAAGCGGATGGGTCATTTCAAAAGCTCCGCTGCGGTGATGATCGATTGCGCGATCTCGCCGATCTTCTTCTTTTCGCGCATCGCGGTCGAGCGCAGCAGCACATAGGCCTCCTCTTCATTGAGGCCCTTGAGCTTCATCACGATGCCTTTGGCGCGGTCGATGATCTTGCGCTCTTCCAGCGCTGACTTGGTACGCTCGAGCTCGTCCTGCAGCTTGGAGAAGGCGTTGAAGCGCGAGATGCAGAGATCAAGGATCGGCTTGATCCGCTCCTTCTTCAACCCGTCCACGATGTAGGAGGATACCCCCGCATCCACGGAAGCTCGGGCCGACTCGGCGTCGCTCTGGTCGACAAACATGGCGACCGGCCGGCGCACCGCGCGGGAGACTTGGAACATTTGTTCCAGCACGTCGCGGCTCGGATTTTCGAGGTCGATCAGGATAACCTCGGGGTCCAGCTGGTAAATCCGGGCCAGCAGGTTCTGCATTTCCCGAATGTGATGCACATCGCCATAGCCAGCCTCGCGCAGTCCTTCTTCAAGGATGGCGGCCCGGATCGGGCTTTCATCGACGATGACGATCTTGGGCGACTTGTCGGGCATCGGGCTCTCGGCTGGATACCCCCTCCATAGCATGAGGCGCTGCGGCATAAAGCCTTGTATTTATAGGCAAATGGGACTACGTGCTGCCCTTCAATCAGGCAGATCGAATAATGCAACAGGCCGCCGCGCCCAAAATCTCGTTTGTGTCCCTGGGATGCCCCAAAGCCTTGGTGGATTCCGAGCGCATCATCACGCGCCTGCGCGCCGAAGGCTATGAGCTCGCCCGCAAGCATGACGGCGCCGACGTCGTTATCGTCAACACTTGCGGCTTCCTCGACAGCGCCAAGCAGGAGTCGCTGGGTGCCATCGGCGAGGCCATGGCCGTCAACGGCAAGGTGATCGTCACCGGCTGCATGGGCGCCGAGCCCGAGCAGATCGAGGCGGCCTACCCGAACGTGCTGTCGATCACCGGCCCGCAGCAATATGAAAGCGTGCTGGACGCGGTGCATCGCGCGCTGCCGCCGGTGCACAATCCGCATATCGATCTGGTCCCGCCGCAGGGCATCAAGCTGACGCCGCGGCACTACGCCTATCTGAAGATCTCCGAAGGCTGCAACAATCGCTGCACCTTCTGCATCATCCCGAAGCTGCGCGGCGATCTCGTCTCGCGATCCGCCAAGGATGTGCTGCTTGAGGCCGAGAAGCTGGTGAAGGCCGGCGTCAAGGAACTGCTGGTGGTGTCGCAGGACACCTCGGCTTACGGCGTCGACATCAAATATGCCGAGAGCCCGTGGAAGGACCGCAGCGTCCGCGCCAAGTTCTACGACCTCGCGAAAGAGCTCGGCGAACTCGGCGCCTGGGTGCGTCTCCAGTATGTCTATCCCTATCCGCATGTGGATGAGGTCATCGGCCTGATGACCCCCGGCAGCAATGTGCTGCCCTATCTGGACATCCCGTTCCAGCATGCGGCGCCGAACGTGCTGAAGGCCATGAAGCGCCCGGCCGCACAGGACAAGACGCTCAATCGCATCAAGGCCTGGCGCGAACAATGCCCGGACCTCGTGCTGCGCTCGACCTTCATCGTCGGCTTCCCCGGTGAGACCGAGGATGATTTCCAGTATCTGCTGGACTGGCTGGACGAAGCCCAGATCGACCGCGTCGGCGCGTTCAAATACGAGCCGGTGGCAGGAGCTGTCTCGAACGGCATCGGCCTCGATGTACCGGCCGAGCTGAAGCAGCAACGTTGGAACGCGCTGATGGAACGCCAGCAGAAGATCTCCGCGCGCCGCCTCAAGCGCAAGGTCGGAACACGGCAGCAGGTCATCATCGACGAGGTCGGCCCGACCGTATCGAAGGGCCGCTCCAAGACCGACGCGCCGGAGATCGACGGCGCCGTCTATGTAACGGCGCGCCGGCCGCTGAAGGTCGGCGAGATCGTCACCGCCAAGATCGAGCGTGCGGATAACTACGACCTGCACGGGACCGTGGCGGGGTTTTAAGGAAACTCTGTCCTCATCCTGAGGAGCGGCCATCTTCGGCCGCGTCTCGAAGGATGGCCGCGAGCGCCAGCCCCGGCCAGCTCATGGTTCGAGACGGCGCCGAAGACGGCGCCTCCTCACCATGAGGGCTGAGTGTCAGGACTGCATCACACCTTCAAGATCACCGCGCCCGTCGTCTTGCGCGCTTCCAGATCGGTATGCGCTTTCGCCGCATCCTTCAGCGCGTAAGCGTGATTGATCGGCACGTGCAACTTGCCGTCGATGACCGCCGAGAACAGCGTATCGGCGCCCTCCAGCAGATCCTTGCGCTTGGCGACGTAGTCATTGAGCTTCGGTCGCGTTGCGAATAGCGAGCCGTGATTGTTGAGCTCGGCGATCGGAAATGGCGGCACCGGACCGGAGGCATTGCCGAACGACACCCAGAGACCGAGCGGCCGCAGGCATGACAGCGAACCGGGATAGGTCGTCTTGCCGACGCCATCATAGACGACGTCGCAGAGTTCACCGCGGGTAATCTGCTTCACGCGATCAACGAAATTTTCCTCGTTGTAATAGATGACGTGATCGCAGCCATTGGCGAGCGCCAGTTCGCCCTTTTCCTTCGAACCCACGGTGCCGATCACCTGCGCGCCCATGGCCTTGGCCCATTGGCAGGCCAGCAGGCCGATGCCGCCGGCGGCTGCGTGGATCAACACACGGTGATGCGACTCGACCTTGAAGGTCTTGTGCAGCAGATACCAGACCGTGAGGCCCTTGAGCATCAGCACCGCGCCCTGTTCGTACGTGATGCGGTCCGGCAGCTTGACCAGGCGATCGGCAGCAAAAACGCGCTCGGCCGCGTAGCTGCCCAGCGCGGAATAATAGGCGACGCGATCGCCGGGATGGAAACCGGTGACGCCCGGCCCGACACTGACCACCTCACCTGAGGCCTCATTGCCGGCAATAAAAGGAAGCTGTGGCGCCTTGTAGAGGCCGGTGCGGAAATAGGTGTCGATGAAATTGACGCCGATGCAGTGCTGGCGAATACGTACCTCGCCCGCGCCCGGCGCCGGCACTTCCACGTCTTCATAGGTCAACACTTCCGGTCCGCCAACCTGATGGACGCGCATGGCCTTTGTCATCGTTCAATCTCCCTGAATGTCTTTGGGCACAAGCGATACCAATGGCCTGGAGATGTCAACCGGCACTACCCGGCCAGCTTGCGGCGGTTGCGTTTGGCGAGGATGTTGAACAATTCCACCGCGGCGGAGAACAGGATGGCGAAATAGATATAGCCGCGCGGAATATGGAATTTGAATCCATCCGCCACCAGCGACACGCCAATCAGCACCAGGAAGGCGAGCGCCAGCATTTTCGTGGTCGGATAGCTCGCCACGAAACGCGCCACGGGGCCGGACGACACATACATCACCGCACAGGCGATGATGACGGCCGCCACCATGATTTCGATATCCTGCGCCATGCCAATGGCGGTGATGATGCTGTCGAGCGAGAACACGAGATCGACGACCACGACCTGCAGGATCACCCAG
>NZ_JBIISY010000354.1:0-4553 GCF_044340795.1 Tardiphaga sp. | reverse complement strand
GCGTCTATCTGCAGCTTCATGCCTATATGCTGCGTGTCGCCATCCCCTATGGCACGCTGTCGGCGCCGCAGCTGCGCAAGATGGCCCATGTCGCGCGCAAATATGATCGCGGTTACGGCCACTTCACCACGCGCCAGAACATCCAGTTCAACTGGATCAAGCTCGCCGATCTGCCTGATGCGCTGGAGGATCTCGCCTTGGTCGGCATCCATGCGATGCAGACCTCGGGCAATTGCGTGCGCAATGTCACCACCGATCAGTGGGCCGGCGTGGCGCCGGGCGAAGTCGAGGATCCGCGCATCTGGGCCGAGCTGCTGCGGCAATATTCGACCATGCATCCGGAATTCACTTATCTGCCGCGCAAATTCAAGATCGCGATCACGGCGTCGGATCATGACCGCGCGGCGATCAAGGTGCATGACATTGGCTTGCGCATTCTCAGGAATGACGCGGGCGAAACCGGCTTCGAGGTGCTGGTCGGTGGCGGTCTCGGTCGCACCCCGTTCATCGGCAAGGTGATCAAGCCGTACGTAGCAGGCCGC
Source organism: Tardiphaga sp. (assembly GCF_044340795.1). Classification (GTDB taxonomy): domain Bacteria; phylum Pseudomonadota; class Alphaproteobacteria; order Rhizobiales; family Xanthobacteraceae; genus Tardiphaga. The sequence goes on along the minus strand of NZ_JBIISY010000354.1, from coordinate 4,011 downwards.
GACATCCTCAGCTATGTGGAGTCGATCCTGCGCGTCTATAACCAGTATGGCCGGCGCGACAATATCTACAAGGCGCGCATCAAGATCCTCGTCCATGAGCTCGGCATCGAGAAATTCGCCGCGGAAGTGGAGGAGGAATGGCTGGCGACGCGCGACAGCGCCTTGCAGCTCGACGACGAGGTGGTCGCCGATATCCGCGCGCGCTTCCGTTATCCCGGCTATGAGGTGCTGTCCGATACGCCGGACGAACTGGTTGCCGCATCGGCCGATCCGCAATTCCAGCGCTGGCTGAAGAATTCCGTCGCGGCGCATCAGCAGCCCGGCTACGCCATCGTCACGCTGTCGCTGAAGCCGATCGGTGGCCCGCCCGGCGATGCGACCGCCGAGCAGATGGACGTTATCGCCGATCTCGCCGACAAGTATTCGTTCGGCGAAATTCGCGTCGGCCATGAGCAGAACCTGGCACTGCCGAATGTCGCCAAGCGCGACCTGCCGGCGCTCTGGCGCCAGCTCGACAAGCTCCAGCTCGCCACACCGAACGTCAACCTGATCACCGACATCATCGCGTGCCCCGGCCTCGATTACTGCTCGCTCGCCAATGCGCGCGCGATCCCGATCGCACAGGAGTTGACGCGCCGCTTTGCCAATCATGACCTCGCGGACATGATCGGCCGGCTGCACATCAACATCTCCGGCTGCATCAATGCCTGCGGCCACCACCATGTCGGCCATATCGGCATTCTCGGTGTCGAGAAGAACAATGAGGAATTCTACCAGATCACCATCGGCGGTCGCGCCGATGAAGGCGCGGTGGTTGGCACGCTGATCGGCCCTGCAGTGCCCTATGATGACGTCGCCAATGTCATCGAGGATATCGTCGAGTCCTATCTGGCGCTGCGGGCGCGGCCGGATGAGTTGTTTTACCAGACCGTCGAACGTCTCGGCGTCGAGCCGTTCAAGGAGCGCGTTTATGCCACTCGTTAAAAAGGGCGCGATCATTGCCGACCCCTATATCCATGTCGGCGACGATGCGGAGATCCCGGCCGATGGCGCGGCGCTGATCCCGGCGGTGCGTTTCCTTGCCGATCCCGAAGCCTATGTGAAGCGCAACAGCTGCACGGGTGTGATCTGGCCGAACAATCGCGATCTCGATGAACTGGTGCCTTACCTCGATCGCCTGTCGGTGGTGGCGCTGGTGTTTCCAACCTTCCGCGATGGTCGCGCCTATAGCCAGGCGCGCCTGCTGCGCGAGCGCCACGGCTACAAGGGCGAATTGCGTGCGACGGGGCAGGTGCTGCGCGATCAGTTCGTTCTGATGCTGCGTGCGGGCTTCGACAGTTTCGAAGTCAGGAAGGATGCGGATGCGGAGGCGTTCGCTGCCACGGTGAAGCGCTACACGGTGTTCTATCAGCCGACCGGCGATGGACGGATCACCGCACTGCACCGGCGCATGCAATCGCGACACGCGGCGAATACGCCGTAGCAGAAAATGTCGCATCCACGGGAGGCCTCTCCCGTGGCACATTGCGGTCGTCATCGCATGATCATTGAAATCTGGTTTCGTTGACTTCGAGCTTCAACTTTTCGAACCTTGCTGCGTTGCCTGACGGCGCTGTTGCCGCCCGCCAATGGAGGTTTTCATGATCCGCCGCTCCGCTCTCGTGCTCGCGTCTCTGTTGTTCGCAGGCTCCGCCTATGCGGCTGATGTTTCGTTGCTCAACGTGTCCTATGATCCGACGCGCGAACTCTATGTCGATTTCAACAAGGCCTTCGCCGCGGCCTATCAGAAGGAGACCGGCAAGAGCGTCGAGATCAAGCAATCCCATGGCGGGTCGGGTTCGCAGGCGCGTTCGGTGATCGATGGATTGCAGGCGGATGTGGTGACGCTGGCGCTGGCCTATGACATCGACGCCATCGCGGGCAAGAAGCTGATTGCCGAGGACTGGCAGAAGAAGCTGCCGCAGAACGCCGCGCCTTACACATCGACCATCGTGTTCCTGGTCCGCAAGGGCAATCCCAAGGGCATCAAGGACTGGGACGATCTTCTGAAGAAGGGCGTCAGCGTGGTGACGCCGAATCCGAAGACATCGGGCGGTGCGCGCTGGAATTACCTCGCGGCCTGGGGCTATGCGCTGAAGAAATATGGCGGTGAGGACAAGGCGAAGAAATTCGTCGCTGACCTTTATCAGCAGGTGCCGGTGCTCGACACCGGCGCACGCGGTTCAACCGTCACCTTCGTCGAGCGCGGCGTCGGCGATGTGCTGCTGGCCTGGGAGAATGAGGCGTTCCTCGCCCAGAAGGAGTTCGGCAAGGACAAGTTCGAGATTGTTGCCCCGCCGCAGTCGATCCTGGCCGAGCCACCGCTTGCGGTGGTCGATACCGTCGCCGACAAGAAAGGCACGCGGGCCACTGCCGAGGCCTACCTGAAATACTGGTACACCAAGGAAGGTCAGGAAATCGCAGCGCGCAATTCCTACCGTCCGCGCGATGCTGAAATTGCCAAGAAATACGAAAATTCCTTTGCTAAGGTGGAACTGTTCACCATCGACGATGTTTTCGGTGGTTGGACCAAAGCGCAGAAGGTCCATTTCAGCGAAGGTGGCGTGTTCGATCAGATCTACAAGAACTGATCCGGCGACGCGCATGCAGGGGGCAGTGTGAGCGCAGTTGGACGTCGACGCACGCTGCCGGGATTCGGGCTCACCATGGGCCTGACACTGACGTGGCTGTCCGTCATCGTGTTGATCCCGCTGGCCGGGCTGGTTCTCAAGACCTTTGAACTCTCGTTCGATCAGTTCTGGGGCATCATCACCAGCCGGCGGACGCTCAACGCGTTGAAGACATCGTTCGGCCTCGCCTTCCTCGCCGCGATCGTCAATCTGGTCGCGGGCATGGTGATCGTCTGGGCGCTGACACGCTACCGCTTTCCCGGCCGCCGCATCTTCGATGCCATCGTCGATATTCCGTTCGCGCTTCCCACGGCTGTGGCGGGTGTCGCGCTGACCTCGCTATTCGCGCAGAAGGGCTGGCTCGGCGCGCCACTGGCTGAACTCGGCATCAAGGTGGCGTTCACGCCCATCGGTATCTTTGTCGCCATGGTGTTCATCGGCATTCCCTTCGTGGTGCGCACCGTGCAGCCGGTACTGCAGGACATCGACAAGGAGATCGAGGAAGTCGCTGCCTGTTTGGGGGCCAGCCGCTGGCAGACCGTCTGGCGCGTGATCCTGCCGAGCCTGTTGCCGGCGATGCTCACCGGCTTTGCCCTCGCTTTCGCCCGCGCCGTCGGGGAATACGGCTCGGTGATCTTCATTGCCGGCAACCTGCCGAATATTTCGGAGATCGCACCGCTTTTGATCGTGATCCGCCTGTCCGAATTTCGCTATGCCGATGCCACCGCCATTGCCGTGGTGATGCTGCTGGCATCCTTCATCGTCATCTTTGCCATCAATCGCATCCAGCGTTGGTCGCAGAGCCGCGTGGTGCAGTCCTAGCGCGCCATGACGATCATGCCCCCATCATCCCCGCTGCAGCCCGCCCGCAGCCCGACATTGACCGAGCCGCGCTGGATTCGCGCGATCATCATTGCACTGGCGATCCTGTTCCTGATCGTCCTCATCGTGCTGCCGCTGGTGCTGGTGTTCAGCCAGGCATTTTCACGCGGTTTCGAGGCTTACCTTCGCGCGCTGATCGATCCGGAAGCGCAGGCGGCGATCCGCCTCACGCTGCTGATCGCGGCGATCTCGGTCAGCCTCAATCTCGTCTTTGGCCTGATCGCGGCGTGGGCAATCGCAAAGTTCGAATTCCCCGGCAAGACGATCCTGATCTCGCTGGTCGATCTGCCATTCTCGGTCTCGCCGGTGATCTCGGGTCTGGTCTTCGTGCTGCTGTTTGGCGGGCAGGGCTATTTCGGGCCATGGCTGCAAAGCCACGGCATCCAAATCCTGTTCGCGGTGCCCGGCATCGTGCTGGCGACGACCTTCGTCACATTCCCCTTCGTGGTGCGTGCGCTGA
>NZ_JBIISY010000110.1:0-19248 GCF_044340795.1 Tardiphaga sp. | reverse complement strand
CAGCAGGAACTGGGCCGACTTGCCCATGGCGCCGACGAACAGCAGCAGGCAGCACAGGGTCAGTGCATCGGCATGCCAGCCGAAGAAGTTGATGGTCTTGCCAGCCAGAGCGGGCGCACCGGCGAATATGGTGTCGAAATCGGTGGTGCCCAGCAGCATGAAGATGCCGAAGATGCCGAGCAGGAAACCGAAGTCGCCGACACGGTTGACCACGAAGGCCTTGATCGAGGCGGCATTCGCAGACGGTTTCTTGAACCAGAAACCGATCAGCAGATACGACGCCAGACCCACGCCTTCCCAGCCGAAGAACAGCTGCAGCAGGTTATCCGCGGTCACCAGCATGAGCATCATGAAGGTGAAGAGCGACAGATAGGCCATGAAGCGCGGCCGGTTCGGATCGTCTTCCATATAGCCGAGCGAATAGATGTGCACGAGCGACGACACCGTGGTGACGACGACCAGCATCACGGCGGTCAGCGTATCGACGCGCAGCGTCCAGGACAGCTGCAGGTCGCCCGAATTGATCCAGCTCAGCAGCACGACGCGGAGGTCGTGGTGATTGAAGGCAACGTCGGCGAAAGTGATCCAGGACAGCGCCGCCGACACCACCAGCAGGCCGGCAGTGATCAGCTCGGCCGCGCGCGAACCGAAAGCAGCCGGCTCGGCAATGTGGTGGTGATCGTCGTGATCATCATGGCCGTGGCCGTGATCATCATGCGCATGCGACGCGTGGGCGTCGGCATGACCGTGACCATGGTCGTCGTGACCATGCGCGTGGTCCATCTCGTCGCCGCTGGGATTGCGCTGATGCGCACCCATGAGGGCGATGGCGCCAGCGATCAGCGCACCGATCAGCGGCAGGAATACAAGAGCCTGGATCATAACTGGCTCAGCCCTTCATCAGATTGACGTCTTCAACCGCGATCGAACCGCGGTTGCGGAAATACACGACGAGCACGGCGAGACCGATCGCTGCTTCGGCAGCAGCCACGGTCAGCACCAGCAGCGCAAATACCTGGCCGACGATGTCGCCGAGGAAGGTCGAGAACGCCACCATGTTGATGTTGACCGACAGCAGGATCAGCTCGATCGACATCAGGATGACGATGATGTTCTTCCGGTTCAGGAAGATGCCGAGAATACCCAGCGTGAACAGGATCGCCGCGACGGCGAGATAATGTCCGAGACCGATGGTCATTTGATCCAGCTCCCCGAATCCGAGTCCTGCAGGCCCTGCCCGGCCGGCACCTTGCGCACATCCATGGCCATGGTCTTGGTGCGCGCGTTCTGGACATTGATATCCTGGCGCTTGACATAGCCGCGGTGACGCAGGGTCAGAACAATGGCGCCGATCATGGCGACCAGCAGCACGAGACCCGCGAGCTGGAAGTAATGGATGTAGGTCGTGTACAGCACGAGGCCGAGCGCCTCGGTGTTGGTGACACTGCCCGGGATCGGTGCGGTGATCGCCTTGCCGGCATTCGGGTTCATGACCCAGCCGCCGGCGACGAGCAGCAGCTCGGCCAGGAAGATCGCGCCAACCAGGAGGCCGACCGGAAGATACTGGATGAAGCCCTCGCGCAGCTGCGCGAAGTCGACATCGAGCATCATGATCACGAACAGGAACAGGACCGCGACCGCGCCGACATAGACGACGATCAGCAGCATCGCCAGGAATTCGGCGCCCATCAGGATGAACAGGCCGGACGCGTTCACGAAAGCGAGGATCAGGAACAGCACGGAATGCACGGGATTGCGCGACGCGATCACCATGACCGCGCAGGCGACGCAAACGCCGGCGAACAGATAGAAGAACAGTGCGGGGAAGATCATGATTGCCCCTTACCGATACGGTGCGTCGAGCGCGAGCGATTTTGCAATCTCGCGTTCCCAGCGGTCGCCATTGGCGAGCAGCTTGGCCTTGTCATAGAAAAGCTCCTCGCGCGTCTCGGTGGCGAATTCGAAATTCGGCCCCTCGACGATGGCGTCGACCGGACAGGCCTCCTGGCACAGTCCACAATAGATGCACTTCACCATGTCGATGTCGTAGCGCACGGTGCGGCGGGTGCCGTCATTGCGGCGCGGGCCGGCCTCGATGGTGATGGCCTGCGCCGGGCAGACCGCTTCGCACAGCTTGCACGCGATGCAGCGCTCTTCGCCGTTGGGATAACGGCGCAGTGCGTGCTCACCGCGGAAGCGTGGCGAGATCGGGCCCTTCTCGAACGGATAGTTCAAGGTCGGCTTCGGCTTGAAGAAATACCGCATGGCGAGGACGAACGCTTGCGCGAACTCCGCCAGCAGAAGCGAGTGAGCTGTTGCCCTGATATTCATAGCGACCTCATTTCGGAGCCAGGCCCCCGAATTGCAGCACGCCGGCGACGATGATCACGTAGGCCAGCGAGAGCGGCAGAAACACCTTCCAGCCGAGACGCATCAGCTGGTCGTAGCGGTAGCGCGGCACGATTGCCTTCGCCATCGCGAACAGGAAGAACATGAACATCACCTTGATGGCGAACCAGATGATGCCCGGCACCCAGGTAAAGGGTGCGAACGGGATCGGCGACAGCCAGCCGCCGAGGAACATGATGGTGGCGAGCGCGCACATCGAGACGATGGCCACATATTCGCCGAGCATGAACAGCAGATACGGGGTGGAGCCGTATTCCGTCATGAAGCCCGCGACGAGTTCCGATTCCGCTTCGACGAGATCGAAGGGCGGACGATTGGTTTCAGCCAGCGCCGAGACGTAGAACACCACGAACATCGGGAACAGCGGGATGAAGTACCAGCCGAGGATGCCCCACTTCGAGTCCTGCGCCATCACGATGGCCGACAGGTTCAGCGAACCGACGCAGAGCAGAACGGTGATGATCACGAAGCCGATCGAGACTTCGTAGGACACCATCTGCGCAGCTGCACGAAGCGCCGACAGGAACGGGTATTTCGAGTTCGACGCCCAGCCGGCCATGATGATGCCGTAGATCGACAGCGACGAGATCGCGAAGATATAGAGCACGCCGACATTGAGATCGGCGATCACCCAGCCGGGATTGAACGGGATCACGGCCCAGGCGGCGAGCGCCAGGATACACGACACCAGCGGCGCCAGCAGGAACACGCCCTTGTTCGAGCCCGACGGAACCACCGGCTCCTTCAGCACGAATTTCAGCAAGTCCGCAAAGGACTGCAGCAGGCCGAACGGGCCGACCACGTTGGGGCCGCGGCGGATCTGCACCGCTGCCCAGATCTTGCGGTCAGCCAGCAGGATGTAGGCGATTGCCACCAGTAGCAATACGAGCACGAGAAGGCTCTGCGCGATCATGATGATCAGCGGCCAGAGAGTGCTAGTCCAGAGTTCAGCCATCGTCTTACTCCGCCGCCGTCAGCAACTGGCCCGAGGCCAGGCGGGAGCATTCCGCCATGACTGCTGACGCACGCGCGATCGGGTTGGTGAGGTAGAAATCCTCGACGGGGCTCTTGAACGGCGCCTTGTCGACGCTGCCGCCCTTCCCTGCGAGGGTCTTGATGCCGGCGACATCGCCGGCTTCGATCTGGTCGAGGCGCATCAGATGCGGCGCCTGCTTGAAGATCGCCTGACGCAGCTGCGCCAGCGAGTCGAAAGGCAGCTTCTTGCCGAGCACGTCGGACAGTGCGCGGATGATCGCCCAGTCCTCGCGGGCATCGCCCGGCGGGAAGCTGGCGCGCTCCGCCATCTGCACGCGACCTTCGGTGTTCACGAACAGGCCGGACTTTTCGGTATAGGCCGCGCCCGGCAGGATCACGTCGGCGCGGTGCGCGCCACGATCACCATGGGTGCCGATATAGACGACGAACGCGCCGGGAGCGATTTCGACGTCATCGGCGCCAAGCGAGAACACGACATCCGCGCCGGCAGCGCCCTGCCCGCCGGCAAAGCCGATATCCAGCGCGCCGACAGTGGACGCCGCCGCGTGCAACACGGCAAAACCGTTCCAGCCGTCCTTGATGGCGCCGATGTCAGACGCAAGCTTGGCAGCCTGCGCCAGTACGGCTGCACCGTCCGCACGCGAGACCGCGCCTGCGCCGACCAGCACGATCGGGTTCTTCGCGTTCTTGAGCACGTCAGCGAACGAGTGCTTGCCGCCGATCACGTCAGCCAGCGTATCGGTGCCGGCGCCGAGATGATCGTAGCGATAGGTCAGATCGGCCTTCTCGCCGATCAGGCCGATCTTCAGGTTCCCACCGCGCCAGGCCTTGCGGATGCGGGCGTTGAGAACGGCCGCTTCCTTGCGCGGATTGGCGCCCACGATCAGGAGCGCATCGGCCTGCTCGATGCCGGCGATGGTCGGATTGAAGATGTATGACGCACGGCCCGCGCTGGCGTCGAAGCTGGCGGTGCTTGCCGTCGCAACGTTGCTGGAGCCCATGGAGGCCAGCAGCGCCTTGATGGCGAACATTTCCTCGACCGCAGCGAGATCGCCGGCGATGGCGCCGACCTTGTTGCCGGCAGCCGACACCTTGGCAGCGATGGCGCCGAAAGCTTCGGTCCAGGTCGCGGCGCGCAGCTTACCGTTTTCGCGAACAAAGGGACGATCGAGGCGCTGGGTGCGCAGGCCGTCAACGACGTGACGGGTCTTGTCCGAGATCCACTCCTCGTTCACCGCTTCATTGACGCGCGGCAGGATGCGCATCACTTCGCGGCCACGGGTATCGACGCGGATCGCCGAGCCGACCGCGTCCATCACGTCGATGGACTGGGTCTTGCCGAGCTCCCACGGACGCGCCGCGAATGCATAAGGCTTCGAGGTCAGCGCGCCGACCGGGCAGATATCGACGAGATTGCCCTGCAGCTCCGAGGTCAGCGCGGTTTCGAGGAAGGAGGTGATCTCCATGTCCTCGCCGCGGCCGATGGCGCCCATTTCCGGCGCACCGGCGACTTCCGCAGCGAAGCGGACGCAGCGCGTGCACTGGATGCAGCGGGTCATCGAGGTCTTCACGAGCGCGCCGAGATACTTGTCCTCGACGGCGCGCTTGTTTTCGGCAAAGCGGCTGGTGTCCACACCATAGCCCATCGCCTGGTCCTGCAGATCGCACTCGCCGCCCTGATCGCAGATCGGGCAATCCAGCGGGTGGTTGATGAGCAGGAACTCCATCACGCCTTCGCGGGCCTTCTTGACCATCGGCGAACGCGTGGAGATTTCCGGCGGCTCGCCATTCGGGCCCGGACGGCAGTCGCGGACGCCCCAGGCGCAGCTCGCGACGGGCTTCGGTCCGCCCTTCACTTCCACCAGACACATGCGGCAGTTGCCGGCGATCGACAGACGCTCGTGATAGCAGAAGCGCGGAATCTCGGCGCCCGCGGCTTCGCACGCCTGCAGCAGCGTGTATTCCGCCGGGACCTCGATCTCTTTACCGTCGATGATCAGTTTCGTCATTGCCCTTACTCCGCCGCGACCAGATGCGCGGGATCGAGAATGCCCTGGTCGTCGAGCGAAGCCTTGCGGCTGAACTCGTCCATGCGGCGTTCGATCTCCGGGCGGAAGGCGCGGATCAGGCCCTGCACCGGCCACGCGGCGGCATCGCCGAGTGCGCAGATGGTGTGGCCTTCGACCTGCTTGGTAACTTCGAGCAGCATGTCGATCTCGCGCTTATGGGCGCGGCCCTCGACCATGCGGGTGAGCACGCGCCACATCCAGCCGGTGCCTTCGCGGCACGGCGTGCACTGACCGCAGCTCTCATGCTTGAAGAAGTAGCTGATGCGGGCAATCGCGGCGACCACGTCGGTGGACTTGTCCATGACGATGACGCCGGCGGTGCCGAACGAGGACTTCACGGCACGGGTGCCATCGAAATCCATGATGAGTTCTTCGCAATCCGCAGCCGGGATCAGCGGGCACGATGCGCCGCCCGGAATGATCGCGAGCAGATTGTCCCAGCCGCCGCGGATGCCGCCGCCATGCTTCTCGATCAGCTCCCGGAACGGAATGCTCATGGCGTCTTCGACGACGCAGGGCGTGTTGACGTGGCCGGAGATGCCGTAAAGCTTGGTGCCGACATTGTTCGGACGGCCGATGCCGGCGAACCACGACGCGCCACGACGCAGGATGTCCGGCGCAACCGCGATGGACTCCACGTTGTTCACGGTGGTCGGGCAGCCATAGAGGCCGACATTCGCCGGGAATGGCGGCTTCAGGCGCGGCTGGCCCTTCTTGCCTTCGAGGCTCTCGAGAAGCGCGGTCTCTTCACCGCAGATATAGGCGCCGGCGCCGTGAGCCACATAGAGGTCGAACGGCCAGCCATGGATGTTGTTCTTGCCGATCAGATTGGCGTCGTAAGCCTGATCGATCGCGGCCTGCAGGCGCTCGCGCTCGCGGATGAATTCACCGCGCACATAGATGTAGCACGCATTCGCGCCCATCGCGAAAGACGCGATCAGGCAGCCTTCGACCAGCGTATGCGGGTCGTGGCGCATGATCTCGCGGTCCTTACAGGTGCCCGGCTCGGACTCGTCGGCATTGATCACAAGATAGCTCGGACGGCCGTCCTTGCTCTCTTTCGGCATGAAGGACCACTTCATGCCGGTCGGGAAGCCGGCGCCACCACGGCCACGCAGGCCCGACGCCTTCATCTCGTTGATGATCCAGTCGCGGCCCTTGTCGATGATGGTCTTGGTGCCATCCCAACCGCCACGGCGGCGTGCGCCATCGAGACCCCAGTCTTCGAGGCCGTACAGATTGCGGAAGATGCGATCCTTGTCGTCGAGCATGGCTTCCTCGATCAGCGATTGGTTTGCTTGAAGGCGATCACCGCGGCGCCAAGGCCGAAGGCCATCGCCCAGATCAAGCTCGATTCAAGCGTGGACTGCAGCACGAAACGCTGCAGGATGAACATGAATGCAGCCGCAGCTGCGGTGTGCAGCAACATGTACAGCCACTTGTTCATGGCATCGTCCCCCGACTTCAATGCAATGGCTTTGGCGCGCGCCCGCTTCATTTTTTGGGCTCCTTCGGAGTCTTGTCCTTCGGCGGATTGTCCTTGGTTGCATCAGCCGCAGGCGGCTTCGGCGCAGGACGTTCCTGGACATTGGCGGACTCGCCCGCCTTCTTCGGCTCGGCATCGGCGAGCGCCGGCTCCTTCGGCGGAGCGTCAAACTGCTTGGTGTAGTTCGCAGACGTATCCTTCAGCACGCGCGCACCACCTTCCGGCGCGGAATACTGACGCTCGATCTGCGGACCCGGCTTCGGCGGATTGCCAGCAGCAAAACCGTCGATCAGCTTGTTCATGCTGTCCTTGGTGAGGTCCTCATAGGTGTCGGACCAGATCATCACCATCGGCGCGTTCACGCAGGCGCCGAGGCACTCGACCTCCTCCCACGAGAAATCGCCATCTTCCGAGACATGGAAGGGATCGTGATGGATGCGATGCTGGCAGACATCGATGAGGTCGCCGGCGCCGCGCAGCATGCAGGGCGTGGTGCCGCAGACCTGGATATGGGCCTTCTTGCCGACCGGCTGCAGCTGGAACATCGTGTAGAAGGTCGCAACCTCCATCACGCGGATATAAGGCATTTCCAGCATGTCGGCGACGTAGCGGATCGCAGCTTCCGACACCCAGCCATTGTGCTGCTCCTGCGCGCGCCACAGGATCGAGATCACCGCGGACGCTTGCCGGCCGGGCGGAAACTTCTCGATCTGCTTCTTCGCCCACGCCAGGTTCTCGGGCGTGAAGTCGAAGGATGCGGGCTGCTGTTCTTTCGGGGCCAGACGGCGGACAGACATGGTGGTTACTCTCAGTGAGCGCGGCGCGCCGCGCTCGCATTCAGGCTGTTGAAGCGATCGAGCCAGAACGCACTGGAGGTGCCGAACACATTGTAGCCAACGTGTGTGGACACCTTGATGCGATCGAGAATCGACAGCTCGGTCACGGTTTCGAAACGGTTGGTGGCGGGATCATGCACGATCAGCGACAGCGGTGTTTGATCCAGAATGTAGCGCGAGACCGTGTGCGCGGGGTCATTGCCGTGCTCTTCGCACATGATGACCGAGTCGCCCTGCAGCAATCGCGTGCCGCCCTTGATGGCCTCGATCTCGACGCCTTCGACGTCGAGCTTGATGAGATACTTGCCGCTCATGGACAGCTTGCCGTCGTCGAGCAGATTGTCCAGCGCAATGACCGGCACTTCCTCGCCAGCGCTCTGGTCGCCCGCGATGCTGAAGGCTTCATGCTTGGTGCCCGACAGGCGCGCGGTGCCGCGCACCGAACCGATGGCGCATTTGATGACTTCGAAGCGATCGCGATTGATCTTGGCGTTGTTGGCGAGCTTCGGAAAATTCTCGCCCGACGGCTCGATGGCAATCGCCTTGTGCGAGCCGAATGGCGCGCTCGAGACCAGCACCGACCAGTAGCCATAGTTCGCGCCGCAATCGAGCAGCGTGTAATCGACGTCGACCGAGTTCTTGAACAGGAGTTCGAGCTCGTCCTCGTAGGAGAAGCTGCGGTCGAGCAGCTTGCTCCAGTAGCCGTCGCCGAACGGGAATGCGAACAGCGCATCCGTATTCAGCTTCACCACCAGATTGCGCGCCGGCAGTACCGTCGCGCGCATCAGATTGGCGCACATGTTGTAGCCGCGATGCGAGAACGACGCCGACAATTTCGAGCCGGCCGCCAGCACGCACGCCATCGTGCGCTCCCAGAGGTTTACCCCCTGGAGCGCGCCGGAGGCGCGGTCAAACTGGATGGGCGGCGTCAATGTCACCGATCGACCTCACCGAACACGATATCGATGGAGCCCAGGATCGCCGAGACGTCGGCCAGCTGGTGGCCGCGGCACAGGAAGTCCATCGCCTGCAGATGCGCAAAGCCCGGCGCGCGGATCTTGCACTTGTACGGCTTGTTGCTGCCATCCGAGACCAGATACACGCCGAACTCGCCCTTCGGCGCTTCCACGGCGGCATAGACCTCGCCCTCGGGCACGTGAACGCCTTCGGTATAGAGCTTGAAGTGATGGATCAGCGCTTCCATCGAGCGCTTCATCTCGGCACGACGCGGCGGCGAAATCTTGTGGTCGTCGACGACCACCGGCCCCTGTCCGTCCGGCGCGCGCATCTTGGCGATGCACTGCTTCATGATCTTGGTCGACTGCCGCATCTCCTCGACGCGGATGCAGTAGCGATCGTAGCAGTCGCCGTTCTTGCCGATCGGAATGTCGAAATCCATCTCGGCATAGCACTCGTAAGGCTGCGACTTGCGCAGGTCCCACGAGGCGCCCGAACCGCGCACCATGACGCCCGAGAAGCCCCACTTCCAGGCGTCTTCCAGCTTCACGACGCCGATATCGACATTGCGCTGCTTGAAGATGCGGTTGTTGGTGAGCAACGTCTCGAGATCGTCGAGCACCTGCGGGAACGCGTCGCACCAGGCGTCGATGTCGTTGATCAACGCGGGCGGCAGGTCCTGATGGACGCCGCCAACGCGGAAGAATGCGGCATGCATGCGCGAGCCCGAGGCGCGCTCGTAGAACACCATCAGCTTTTCGCGCTCTTCGAATCCCCACAGCGGCGGGGTCAGCGCGCCGACATCCATCGCCTGCGTGGTGACGTTGAGCAGATGCGACAGGATGCGGCCGATTTCCGAATACAGCACGCGGATCAGCTGGCCGCGGCGCGGCACGGTGATGCCGAGCAGCTTTTCAGCGGCGAGACAGAAGGCATGCTCCTGATTCATCGGCGCGACGTAGTCGAGGCGATCGAAATACGGGATCGCCTGCATATAGGTCTTCTGCTCGATCAGCTTCTCGGTGCCGCGATGCAGCAGGCCGATATGCGGATCGACGCGCTCGACGACTTCGCCATCGAGCTCCAGCACGAGACGGAGCACGCCATGCGCTGCCGGATGCTGCGGGCCGAAGTTGATCGTGAAATTACGGACGCCGGGCTGATCGTTCATCACTTAACCCCTGCCTTCTCGTCACCGGGCAGCACCGGATAGTCGGCGCCTTCCCATGGCGACAGGAAGTCGAACTTGCGGAATTCCTGGTTGAGCCGGACCGGCTCGTAGATCACGCGCTTTTCCTGGTCGTCGTAGCGAACCTCGACGAAACCGGTGAGCGGAAAGTCCTTGCGCAGCGGATGGCCGTCAAAACCGTAATCCGTCAGCAGGCGGCGCATGTCGGGATGGCCGACGAAGATCACGCCATAGAGGTCATAGGCCTCGCGCTCGAACCAGTCGGCCCCCGGAAACACGTCGATGATCGACGGCACCTGAGTGGTTTCCGATGCAGCGACCTTCACGCGCAGACGCGCATTCAGGAAAGGCGACATCAGGTGATAGACGACGTCGAAACGCTTCTCGCGGCCGGGATAATCGACCGCAGTGGCATCGGTGAAGTTGACGAAACGGCAGCCGGGATCATCACGCAGGAAGCGCATGACCTCGACGATCTTCGACGTTTCCGCAATGATCGTCAGCTGGCCGAAAGCGACCGAATGCGCGAGAGCGGCACCCGGCAGGGCGCCGACAATCGTCTGACCCAGTGTGTCGAGCCTCACATCGTCCATGACATAGCCTTAAAGGTTCGCAGTCTTAGCGTTCGCAAGCTTACCGTTCGATGGTGCCGATGCGCCGGATCTTCTTCTGCAGCAGCAGCACGCCGTAGAGCAGCGCTTCAGCAGTGGGCGGGCAGCCCGGCACGTAGATGTCGATCGGCACGATGCGGTCGCAGCCGCGCACCACTGAATAGGAATAGTGGTAGTAGCCGCCGCCATTGGCGCATGATCCCATCGAGATCACATAGCGAGGCTCCGGCATCTGGTCATAGACCTTGCGCAGTGCCGGCGCCATCTTGTTGGTCAGCGTGCCGGCGACGATCATCACGTCCGACTGGCGCGGCGACGCGCGCGGCGCGAAGCCGAAGCGCTCGACGTCGTAACGCGGCATCGACACCTGCATCATCTCGACCGCGCAGCAGGCAAGACCGAAGGTCATCCACATCAGCGAGCCGGTGCGGGCCCAGGTGATCAGATCGTCAGCCGCAGCGACGAAGAAGCCCTTGTCCGACAGCTCGGCATTCACTTCGAGGAAATACGGATCGTTCGCGCCGACCGGCCTGCCGGTGGACGGATCGATGATGCCAGTGGCGGCCGGCGCCACCAGCGGACTGCCGATCGACGGCGCCGCGTTGGCAGCCTTGGCAGTGTGAGGGCTCAATCCCATTCGAGCGCGCCTTTCTTCCATTCATAGGCGAAGCCGACGGTAAGCACGCCGAGAAACACGATCATCGACCAGAAGCCGGCGATGCCGATCTGCCCGAAGGCCACGGCCCACGGAAACAGGAACGCGACTTCGAGGTCGAAAATGATGAAGAGAATCGCCACCAGATAGAAGCGCACGTCGAACTTCATGCGGGCATCGTCAAAAGCGTTGAATCCGCATTCATATGCGGACAGCTTTTCCGGGTCCGGATTCTGGTAGGCGACAAGGAATGGCGCAATCAGCAACGACAAACCGATGACGGAAGCGATGCCAATAAAGACCACGAGAGGAAGATAATTCTGCAAGATGCCGTTCATCGGCGATCCCTAACCCCGTGGCGCGGAAACTGCCACAGATTCGAACATTGGAATGGTTCTGAGCCTTAGCGCAGCGCAACAAGCCATGCAAGACGAGCCATGTTGACAGTTTTCCGCCCCTGCCATGCGCGATACGCCTTCAAGCTAGGCAACAGGCTCAACCGCCGATAACGCCCGCCTGCTCTCTCATGCAAACCTTGCGACAGGGTTTCCCGCAGGTTGAAATTGCCGCACATCGCGGCCGCAGGCGTCTGCACAGGGTAACGCGTCAAGGCCCGGTCCGTTCAGCCGACAACGTATAGGTGCACCCACCGCGTCCGCAGGCCCGTTGAGCCGCCTGCCCGGCCTGTGTTGCTGCAATGCACCGTCGAAAAAATCATTCTCCTGGCGAACCAAATCTCAGGAAATCCGTATCCAGAGAGCCAGCGCTGTGCTGGCCTTTGAATGACAAGAGGTTCCCATGACGAAATTCTTGATCACGGCAGCAGCGCTTTCGGTTCTCGCCCTCTCCCCGGCAGCGGCCAAGCCGATGATGGGTTGCAGCGGCGATGGCATGATGAAGGTGAACAACATGTCCACCGCCATGCCGGATGGCCAGCAGAAGATGATGATGGATCGTGAGATCGGCATGGCCAATGTCGCAATGTCGAAGGGCGACATGCGTGGCTGCAACAAGCATCTGATGAACGCGCAGAAGATGGGCATGATGAAGCCCAGGAACGATACGGGCATGATGGGCGGTGGCATGATGATGCCAATGATGCCCATGATGTCGAATACGGCCGGCGGCGACTCGAAGAGGATGTGAGGCCTTAGCTTGACGGCTGCGCCGGCATGGCTGGCGCGGTCTCCTCGCTGCGTGTCCGTCGCATCACTAATCCATCCAGTTCCGCGCGCTTGCGGGCGAGCAGCAACTGAGCGGCGGCGTTGCCGAGCCCCGCTCGGCGCAACTGCGCGATCGCAGCACCCAGTTGAGAAATTTCTGCACGCAAAGCGATGATCTGTAACGGCTCAGGATCCGGCGCTCTCATCCGAGCAAGCCTCGCCTGGCGATCAGTTCAAGCATCTCGCGCTGCGTCCGCCGCAGCCTTTCACAGGCATCACTGCAGTCGAGGCCCGCATTGGTCAGCAGCCGGATATCCGACTGCACTCCACGCATACGCTGACGGAGTCGGGCGATTCGGAAATTTAACTTGGCGAGTTCGGTCATTTCCGATATAGAACAAAACAAGAACTAAATCGCAAGACCTTCTTAAGCCGAATCTGACCGGAGGCTTCCGTGACCCAAGCTCTGATGATCCCAGCCATCTCCGCGCCGGCGATGGCCCCTGCCCCCTTTGATGCCGAAGCGCTGCTCGACCGGCTGTCCGGCCCGATGACGCGCAGCCAGGCACTGACACTGAAATCGCTGGCGATTGAAGCCTACCAGCCCAGGCAGTTCGAAAAGGACCTGACCCGCGCCGAGGCCGCCCGGCGTATCCAGATGCTGCGTGACGAGATCGCGCTGGCGGATTCGTTCTGAGACAGACGCATGATTTGAACGACGGGAATGCGGACGTGCAGATACCGTCGCATGGAGCGTGGTTCGGTCGATCAGATTGATATGTGAGGATTTTGCATCGTCTCGCCATTCCGGATGGAATGGCGCGAGAGACGGGACTCGAACCCGCGGCCTCCGCCGTGACAGGGCGGCGCTCTAACCAACTGAGCTACTCCCGCGTGGACGTGGACTGTGTCCCGCAGTGAGGGTGGGAATAAAGGGACGTCATGACGAAGTCAAGCAGCTTGGCATGACCTTTTTCAAACCTGTCCCCACCCGCCTGCGGTTCGGCCGTTTCAAGGCGGCGAATGCAAATAACCCCATATTTTACTGGCAAAACGACGTAGGCGGCTTTGCATAGAATCGTCTAAGCCCTGCAGCGTCCCAGGTTTTGTGACGGTTTATAACGGAAAGGCCAGTTCTCATGGCAGATACCCCAGACACCCCCGCGAAGGCGCCCGCGCCTCCGACCATCACCCTCAAGCATCTGGCGGCCGCACTGGCCGAGAATCACGAGCTGTCGAAGAAGAAGGCCGAAGAGATTCTCACCGACATGGTCGGCAAGATGACCGAGCACCTGAAGAACGGCGACCGCATCCGTATCGTCGGCCTCGGCATCCTGCAGGTTCGCACCCGCGCCGCCCGCACCGGCCGCAACCCGGCCACCGGTGAAGAGATCCAGATCAAGGCCAGCAAGAAGGTCGCCTTCCGCCCGGCCAAGGAGCTCAAGGACGCGGTCTGAGACTGCGCCTGAAATGTGATCGCGCTTCGGGCCACGGCCCGAAGCGCCGCTTTACAGACCATCGGGTGTCCATCTCTGGCGAGTGATCCATGACAGCGACGTCGGCCATTTCCTTCACCCACGACGTCACCGAGCGCTTCCTGCGCTATGTCGTGATCGACACCCAGTCCGACCCCGCCTCGCCCAGCTGCCCATCCACGGCCAAGCAGAAAGACCTCGGTGCCTTGCTGGCGCGCGAGCTGCAGGCGCTGGGCCTCGCCGACGCGCATCTCGACGAGCATGGCTATGTCTATGCGACGATCCCGGCGACCACGGACAGGCCGGTCCCCGTGATCTGCTTCTGCTCGCATATGGACACCTCGCCCGACTGCAGCGGCGCCGATGTGAAGCCGCAGATCATCCGCAACTATCAGGGCGGCGATATCGTTCTGCCCGCGGACAAGACCCTGGTTATTCGCGCGAAGGACAATCCGGCGCTTGCCGACCAGATCGGCCACGACATCATCACCACCGATGGCACGACATTGCTTGGCGCAGACAACAAGGCCGGCATTGCCGAGATCATGGATGCCGCGCGATTCCTGATCGCCAATCCCGACATCAGGCACGGCGCCATCAAGATCCTGTTCACGCCGGACGAGGAAATCGGCCGCGGCGTCGACAAGGTCGACCTGAAAAAGCTCGGCGCCGATTTCGCCTATACGATGGATGGCGAGACTGCCGGCCATATCGAGGACGAGACGTTTTCCGCCGATGCCGCGGTGATCAGCATCACTGGCGTTGCCGCCCATCCCGGCTTTGCCAAGGGCAAGATGGAGCACGCCATCAAGATCGCTGCAGAGATCGTCGCCCGCCTGCCGAAGGATGCGGCGCCTGAAACCACCGAGGGCAAGCAAGGCTTTCTGCATCCGACCGGGATATCCGGCGCGCTGGAGCAAGCGACGCTCAGCCTGATCGTCCGCGACTTCACGGACGACGGGCTGAGGGAAAAGGAAGCGCTGCTGCAATCGATCGTCGATGACGTGCTGGCGTCCTATCCGCATTCGACGGCATCAATCGCCATCAGCCAGCAATATCGCAACATGAAGCAGGTGATCGATCAGCACCCGCATGGCGTCGACTACGCCGTCGAGGCGATCCGCCGAACCGGCCTGACGCCCGTGCGCGGCAGCATCCGTGGCGGCACCGATGGCTCGCGGCTGTCCTTCATGGGCCTGCCCTGCCCCAATATTTTTGCCGGCGAGCACGCCTTCCACGGCCGTACCGAATGGGTCAGCGTGCAGGACATGGAGAAGGCCGCTGAAACCATCGTGCATCTGGCGATGATCTGGGAAGAGCGGTCGACTTAGGCTCGCCCATGCATCCGGTACCCGGCAACCACGCACATGGTTGCAGGGCGCACCTGGTCGCTACTCTTGCGCTCGTCTCCCGATCAAATTTGCCAGACGCCCGCGCATTCGCCTTCCGGCTGATTGCGTCCAATTCGCGCCTGGCTATCCTGCCCGTATAACGGCTCACGATGCGCTTCGGCGCGGGAATGGCCGAGCGCGTCTATGCTTTCAGAAAATTCTTGAGATCGGATGTGGGAGCGCCGATGGATTCATTCAGAGGCAAGTATTTTCAGAACGCTTTGTCCGCTATCGAACAGATCGGCCGTGCGAGATCTCCTGCCGCCGTCGGCGACATCATCACCGGGACTGCGGCATCGTTCGGCTACGGCCATGTCTGCTTCCTGACTTCCGCAGGCAGCCATCAGCCATTCGAGGATCGCGTTCTGTGGCGCGCCTGGCCGAAGAGCTGGGCCGAACAATATCGCAGCTCCAATTTCTACGCGCATGATCCCGTTGCGCCGCGCATTCGCCAGCAGGCAGAAATGTTTGCATGGTCGGACATCCAGCTCGATACCGTCAGCGCTACGTCGCGCCACATCATGGAAATCGCCGCCGTCGATTACGGCCTGCGCTATGGTCTCTGCGCGCCCGTGCACGGCATGAACGGCTATCAGGCCGGCCTGTCGCTCGCAGGCCATGAGGTGGAGCGCACGCCGGAAGCCAATTCCGCGATCGAACTCGTCACCATGTATGCGTTCAACCGATTCGCCATCCTGCGCTCGCGCCAACAGCCGAAGCCGGCCGTACTGAGTGCGCGCGAGCGCGAGGTCATGAGTTGGGTCGCCGCCGGCAAGACGGCCTGGGACACGAGCGTGATCCTCAGCATCTCCGAGGACACCGTGAACAAGACGGTCACCGCGGCTATGCACAAGCTCAACGCGCATACACGCGCGCAGGCTGTGGCGGAAGCGATCAAGCGAGGCCTCATCGCCTTCTGATTTGGCGATTGTCAATCCCCTGTCCACGGAATGTCGCGATCCGCCAGACCATGAAAATTGTCCACGCAGAGCAGCGTGGGACGGTTTTCATGATCGAGATCATCAATAGCGGTAACGCGAAGCGCCACGGTGATCTCCTCGACAAGCAATTCCGTCTGCGCCACGAGATCTTCGTCAAGGATCGCGGCTGGACCGATTTCGATATCGACGGCACCCACGAGCGCGACCAGTATGACGACGATGCGGCGGTCTATCTCGTCGCTGCCGATCCGACCGGCAACGTGGCGGGTGGCTACCGCCTCTATCCGACCGTGCTGCCGCACATGCTGAGCGAGCAATTCCCGCATCTGGTCGAAGGCGCCATCATCCGGCGCAGCGACGTGCTCGAACTCACGCGATTTGCCATGCGAAAATCCGAGCGCCGCAGCCGGCACTATTTCGAGTTGCTCGCCGCGATCCAGGAATATGGACTGATGGAAGGCCTGTCGGGTTTCACCTCGGTGATCAATCCGCTGCGCATTCCGATCCTGCAGGGGGTCGGCTTCGAGATCGAACCCCTCGGCCTGCCCGCCATGATCGACGGCGAGTCGACCATTGCCGTGCTGTTTCACGTCAATGAACAATGCCACGCCCGCGTGCGGGACAAGGTGGCGATCCATGAAACCGTGTTCGGCGCGGCCGTTGCCTCGCGCCAGATTGCCTGACCCCGATGAAGGAATGTCATCTGAAAGTGATCCAGGGCGGAAAAGACGCAGACGATCTGATCGTCACCATGCTGCATGCGCTGCAACTGGCGAATTCGTGCCGGTCGAAAACGACCTACAACCTGCTGCGCATGGCGCTGCTCAATGAAGGAATCGAAATCGCGAAGACGATGGAGCGTTGACTGCCCGAGACGGCTTGCCGTTCGGCGGCACTGGCGCTAAACAGGCGCCAGAGGCATCTGCCTTGGGCGGCTAGCTCAGCTGGTTAGAGCATCTCGTTTACACCGAGAGGGTCGGGAGTTCGAATCTCTCGCCGCCCACCAGCAAGCCCTTCCAATATATCACATTTCCCGAAACGCGCGACGGCCGCATTTGGCTCTCGCGCGCGTTTCAATAGCGTTTCAATCGTAACCGCGGTTGATCCGACGCGCCCATGTTCCGTCAATCGTGGTGCCCGCCCTTCCCGTTCGCTCCGGGAGGGCCGCCAGTCATGAGCTACCCCATCCCAAAGGATGCGCTCGACGATCGACTCGCCTTCGTCGGAACCGCTGGCAGCGGCAAGACATACAACGCCGGCACAGGCGTCGAGATGCTGTTGCACCGCGCCGCGCGCGTGGTGATCGCCGACCCGCTCGGGGTCTGGTGGGGCTTGCGGCTGCGCGCCGACGGCAAAACGCCATCGCCCTTCAATGTGGTGATCTTCGGCGGCCCGCATGGCGACATTGCCATCAACGAACACGCCGGCGCCCTGATCGGCGAGACCGTCGCCGGCATGGCCGAGTCGTGCATCGTGGACCTCAGCCAGATTGGCACCAAGGCCGGCGAGCGCCGGTTCATGCTGGCGTTCCTGACCGCGCTCTACCGCAAGACCGCCGGCGAGCCGCTGCATCTGGTCGTTGACGAGGCCGACATGTTCGCGCCTCAGCGGCTGATGGACAAGGACGGCGACGCCGCCCGGCTACTCGGCATCATGGAGACCATCGTCCGGCGCGGCCGGGTCAAAGGCTTCATCCCGTGGCTGATCACGCAACGGCCGGCAGTGCTGTCCAAAGACGTCCTGAGCCAAGCCGACGGCATGGTGGCGTTCAAGCTCACGGCCTCGCAGGACCGGGCCGCCATCGGCGCATGGATCGAGGGTCAGGCCGACCAGCAGCAGGGCAAGACAATCTTGGCGTCCCTGCCCGCCATGCAGCGCGGCCAAGGCGTCGTGTGGGTGCCGGGCCGCTCGATCCTGGAGACGGCGGCTTTCCCCGAGAAGGCAACCTTTGATTCCTCCCGCACGCCCAAGCGCGGCGAATCCAAGCGCACAGCGACGTTGAAGCCGCTGGATCTGGGCGCGCTGAAAGACCGGCTATCGACCATAGAAGCCGAGACCAAGGCCAACGACCCCAAGGCGCTGAAGGCTGAAGTGGCTCGCTTGACCCAGGCATTGGCCGCGAGAGCGCCTGCCGTCGATCGGGCTGCCGTAGAGAACGCCTATAAGCAGGGGCTGGCCGAAGGCGTAAACCAGGGAGAGAAGCGCGCAAAGGCGGCGCTGACCGCGATCAAAAACTGGCTTGGCGACGCCATCGCCGTTGCGGCCAGTTCGCTGGACGGCCTAGACACCGTTGCCCCCACGCCGGGGCCGCACGTCGCGGCGCCGCCAGCCCGGCCAGCCCTCAAGCCATCACAACCGGCGGCAACAGGATCGTTGCCGGGGCCTCAGCAGCGCATTCTCAACTCCTTGGCGACCTGGCTGGAGATGGGCGAAGGCGCGCCGAGCAACGCTCAAGTCGCCTGGTTGGCGAATTACAGCCCATCGTCGACGTCGTACACCAACCCGCGAAGCGCGCTGAAAACCGGGGGGCTGATCGAGTATCCGAGCGGCGACCGCCTGTCGCTGACGGCCAAGGGGACCGCCTATGGCGCAGCGATCTCACTCCCCGGCTCCCTGCTCGACTTCGTGCTGTCGAACCTCCCCGGCCCCGAGGCCCGCATCCTTCGATCGGTCGCGCAACACCACCCGGATGCAATCGACAACGAAGCAGCGGCCAGCGGCGCCAACTACTCGGCCTCGTCCACCAGCTACACAAACCCACGCAGCGCGCTGAAAACGAAAGACCTCATCAGCTACCCGTCGAACGGGCTGGTGCGCGCCGCCGATTGGCTTTTCGCCATTGGAGCCCGCCCATGATCCGCTTCCTCCCTCCCCGCCGCCTATCGCAGCCCGCAGCCAAGGCGCCCGTCGTCAAGCGCGAGACTGAGACCGCCAAGCGCATCAAGGCCGGCACGTCTCACCGCATGGCCGATCGGCGCCGGGGCTACCGGAGGGGCGCGCGATGACCGCCGCAGCTTCTTCCCATGACCGCGGCCGTGAGGCGGAAAGCCTCATCCGTATGGCCGAATCT
>NZ_JBIISY010000109.1:0-19533 GCF_044340795.1 Tardiphaga sp. | reverse complement strand
CACTGATTTCGACACCATCTTCGCCGGTGCGCCCGCTCTGGCTGGCAAGACCATCAACTTCTTCGGCTGGCATGCCGATGCACTGACCCTGTGCTGCCTGCTGCTGTTCGTCGGCGCCATGGGCAAGTCGGCCCAGTTCCTGCTGCACACCTGGCTGCCGGACGCGATGGAAGGCCCGACCCCGGTGTCGGCGCTCATTCACGCCGCCACCATGGTCACCGCGGGCGTCTTCATGGTTGCCCGTATGTCGCCGCTGTTCGAGCTGGCACCGAATGCCCAGGCCGTCGTCATGCTGGTCGGCGCCACCACGGCGTTCTTCGCGGCGACCATCGGTCTCGTGCAGAACGACATCAAGCGCATCGTCGCTTACTCGACCTGTTCGCAGCTCGGCTACATGTTCGTGGCGCTGGGAACAGGGGCCTATTCGGTCGCCATGTATCACCTGTTCACGCATGCCTTCTTCAAGGCGCTGCTGTTCCTCGGCTCGGGCTCGGTGATCTATGCGATGCATCACGAGCAGGACATCCGGAAGATGGGTGGCCTGTGGAACAAGATCCCGTTCACCTATGCGATGATGACCATCGGTACGCTGGCGCTGACCGGCTTCCCGTTCACCGCCGGTTACTTCTCGAAGGACGCGATCATCGAAGCGGCCTACGCCTCGCAGAATCCGTTCGCCTTCTACGGCTTCCTGATGACCGTGGTCGCGGCACTGCTGACCTCGTTCTATTCATGGCGCCTGGTGTTCAAGACCTTCCATGGCAAGCCGCATGATCAGAAACATTATGATCACGCGCATGAACCGCCGATGTGGATGCTGTTCCCGCTGGCCGTTCTCGGCATCGGCTCGTTCGCGGCCGGCTTCCCGTTCAAGGAAGCGTTCGCCGGCCATCACGTGGGCGAGTTCTTCCGCGAGTCGCTGAAGATGAACCCGCACATCCTCGATGCGATGCATCACCTGCCGACCTGGGTGCCGTATCTTCCAACGGTGATGATGGTGCTGGGCTTCCTGCTCTCGTACCTGTTCTACATCCGCAAGCCGTATCTGCCTGTTGAACTCGCGAACCAGCATCCGCTGCTCTACAAGTTCCTGCTCAACAAGTGGTACTTCGACGAGCTGTACGACCTTATCTTCGTCCGTCCCGCAAAATGGATCGGTCACTTCCTGTGGAAGAAGGGCGACGGCATGGTCATCGACGGCTTCGGCCCTGACGGTGTGTCGTCCCGCGTGCTCGACGTCGCGCGCGGCGCGGTCAAGATCCAGACCGGCTATCTCTATCACTACGCCTTCGCGATGCTGATCGGCGTCGCCGGGTTGATCACCTGGTTTATCTTCGGCCTGGGGGGCCACTAATGTCCGGCTCAGTCATGACCTGGCCGATCCTGTCGGTCACCACCTTCCTGCCGACCGTCGGCGCCGTGCTTGTCTATCTGATGGCGCGCGGCCGCGATGAGGCGGCCGATCGTAACGCCAAGTGGATCGCGCTCTGGACCACGATCATCACCTTCGCGGTGTCGCTGATCATGGTGGCGCGCTACGACGGATCGAATGCCGGCTTCCAGTTCGTCGAAAAGGCGCCCTGGCTGGCCGCGACCATTAACTACCATATGGGCGTTGACGGCATCTCGTTCCCCTTCGTGATCCTGACCACCGCCCTGATGCCGTTCTGCATCCTGTGCTCGTGGAAGTCGGTGTCGAAGCGCGTGCCGGAATACATGATGGCGTTCCTGGTTCTGGAAACGCTGATGATCGGCACCTTCTCGGCGCTCGATCTCGTGCTGTTCTATCTGTTCTTCGAAGGCGGCCTGATCCCGATGTTCCTCATCATCGGCATCTGGGGCGGTCCGCGCCGCGTCTATGCGTCCTTCAAGTTCTTCCTCTACACCTTCCTCGGCTCGGTGCTGATGCTGCTCGCCATCATGGCGCTCTACTGGCAGGCAGGGACGACCGATATCCCGACGCTGATGCAGACCGCGATGCCGCGTAACCTGCAGATGTGGGCATGGCTGGCGTTCTTCGCGTCCTTCGCCGTGAAGATGCCGATGTGGCCGGTGCACACGTGGCTGCCCGACGCCCACGTGGAAGCGCCGACCGCAGGTTCGGTTGTGCTGGCCGCGATCATGCTGAAGATGGGCGGCTACGGCTTCCTGCGCTTCTCGCTGCCGATGTTCCCGGATGCGTCGCTGTATTTCGCACCGATGGTGTGGACGCTCTCGGCCATCGCCATCGTCTACACCTCGCTCGTCGCGCTGATGCAGGAAGACATCAAGAAGCTGATCGCTTACTCGTCGGTCGCTCACATGGGCTATGTCACCATGGGCATCTTCGCCGGCACCCAGCAGGGTGTTGCCGGCGCAGTGTTCCAGATGATCTCCCACGGCATCGTGTCCGGTGCGCTGTTCCTCTGCGTCGGCGTCGCCTATGACCGCATGCACACCCGCGAGATCGCGGCCTATGGTGGTCTCGTCAACCGCATGCCGATCTACGCCTTGCTGTTCATGGTCTTCACCATGGCCAATGTCGGTCTGCCCGGCACCTCGGGCTTCGTCGGTGAATTCCTGACGCTGCTCGGCACCTTCAAGGTCTCGATCCCGACAGCGACGGTCGCTTGCGCCGGCGTCATTCTCTCGGCGGCCTATGCGCTCTGGCTCTACCGCAAGGTGGTGTTCGGCGAGATGACCAAGCCGGCACTGATGGGCATGAAGGACATGACCTTCCGTGAAGGCCTGCTGCTGGTGCCGCTTGCCATTCTCACCATTCTGTTCGGTGTCTATCCGAAGCCCGTCCTCGACATGTCGGCGGCCTCGGTGGATCTCGTCGTCAAGAATTATGCTGCTGCAACTGCTGCCGTGAAGGCAGCGGCACTGCTGCACTGACCGCAGCGGACCAGGATCTCGCTATGACCATTACGACCGCTGGATATTCACTACTGCCCGTGCTGCCGGAGCTGATCCTGGCAGTGGGCGCCATGGTGCTGCTGATGATCGGCGCCTTCAACGGCCCGAAGACGACCGGTCTTGTCACCGCGCTCGGCATCGGCCTGCTGATCGTCACCGGCGTCGCCGAGGCGATGCTGCCGGCCGGCAAGCTCGTCACCTTCGGCGGCAGCTTCATCGTCGATGATTATGCACGCTTCCTGAAGATCCTGGCACTGGTCGCCTCGGGCGTCACGCTGCTGCTGTCGCGTGAATTCCTCGAGCACGACACTCGCCGTATCTTCGAATATCCGATCCTGGTGCTGCTCTCGACCATCGGCATGATGGTGCTGATCTCGGCCGGCGACCTGATCATGCTCTATCTCGGCCTCGAACTGATGAGCCTTGCGCTCTATGTCGTTGCCGCCTCGAACCGCGACAATGCCAAGTCCACCGAAGCCGGCCTCAAGTATTTCGTGCTGGGCGCGCTATCGTCGGGCATGCTGCTCTACGGCGCCTCGATGGTCTATGGTTTCACCGGCACCGTGAATTTCGCCGGCATCGCCGCCGAAGCCAAAAACGGCAATATCGGTCTCGTCTTCGGTCTCGTGTTCCTGCTCGCCGGCCTCTGCTTCAAGGTCTCGGCCGTGCCGTTCCACATGTGGACGCCGGACGTCTATGAAGGTGCGCCGACCCCGGTCACCGCCTTCTTCGCCTCGGCACCGAAGGTGGCCGCGCTCGCCGTGTTCACCCGCGTGGCGCTGACCGCGTTCCCGGAAATCATGCAGCAGTGGCAGCAGATCGTGGTGTTCGTGTCGCTGGCCTCCATGGTGCTCGGCTCCTTCGCCGCCATCGGCCAGACCAACATCAAGCGCCTGATGGCTTACTCCTCCATCGGCCATATGGGCTTCGCGCTGGTCGGTCTCGCTGCCGGCACGCAGGAGGGCGCGCAGGGCGTGCTGGTCTATATCGCCATCTATGTCGCGATGACTCTCGGCTCTTTCGCCATCATCCTGACCATGAAGCGCAACGGCCAGCAGGTCGAAAGCATTTCGGATTTCGCCGGCCTCTCGCGCACCAATCCGGTCGTGGCGTTCTTCTTCGCCATGTTCCTGTTCTCGCTGGCCGGCGTGCCGCCGCTGGCAGGCTTCTTCGGCAAGTTCTACGTCTTCATGGCGGCCATCAAGTCCGGCCTGTTCGTGCTCGCCGTGGTCGGCGTGCTCGCCTCGGTCGTCGGTGCGTTCTATTATTTGCGCATCGTCAAGCTGATGTATTTCGACGAACCGGCCGGCGCGCTCGATCCGATGCGCGTCGAGCTGCGCACCGTGCTCGCGGTGACCGGTGTGTTCAACATCCTGTTCTTCGTCTATCCGGCGCCGCTGGTCAGCGCGGCAGAGCTGGCCGCGAAGTCGCTCTTCTAGTGGCCTTCGCGCTCGGGCCACGAGCACTGGCGGCGGGCACGCAGCTCGCCGCCTTCGACAGCACCGGTTCCACCAATGCCGAAGCCATGGACCGTGCCCGCGCAGGCGAGCGCGGTCCGATGTGGTTCGTGACCTCCGAGCAGACCGCGGGCAGGGGACGACGCCATCGCCCGTGGATCGCCCCGCGTGGCAATCTCGCCAGCAGCATTCTCGAAGTGATGGACCTCGCGCCCGCCCAGGCAGCGACGCTTGGCTTTGCCGCCGGCCTCGCGCTGGAAGCCGCGCTCCAGCGCGTCAGCCTGGAAGCGCGCATGCGCGCGTCGGACGCCGTGCCGGAGTTCCGCCTGAAATGGCCGAATGACGTGCTTGCCGGGACAGCCAAACTCTCCGGTATCCTGCTCGAAGCCGAGGCGGTTCCATTCGGGCTCGCCGTGGTGGTCGGCATCGGTACCAATGTGGTGGCGCATCCCGAAGACACGCCATATCCCGCGACCTCGCTGCGGAGGCTGGGCCTCGATGTCGATGCCGAGGGGCTTTTCACGGCGCTGTCGGACGCCTGGTCAGAATATCGCGCCATCTGGGATGGCGGCCGCGGTTTTGGAGCCATTCGCGCCGCCTGGCTGGACCGTGCCGCTGGACTCGGCGAGCCCGTGTCCGTACAGGCTGGAACCTCCACTATTACTGGAATCTTCGATACGATTGACGACGCCGGTTGTCTGATCGTCGCGACTGCAGATGGCCGGCGCGTGCCGATCTCGGCGGGCGACGTTCACTTCGGCTCCGCGGCGTCGGCAAGGACTGGACAATGACACGACCCGACGAACTCACATTCTCGCCGCTCGGCGGCGTCGGCCAGATCGGCATGAACCTGTCGATCTATGGCCTCGGCAACCGGCATCAGCGTTCCTGGCTGGCGATCGATCTCGGCGTCTATTTCGGTGACGAAGAACATCTGCCCGGCATCGATCTGGTGATGCCCGACATCACGTTCCTGGAAAAGCAGAAGAAGAACCTCGTTGGTCTCGTGCTCACCCACGCCCATGAGGATCACTTTGGCGCCATCATCGATCTCTGGCCGAAGCTGCAATGCCCGATCTATGCGACCAAGTTCTCCGCATCGCTGTTCGAGGCGAAATGCGCGGCCGAGCGCGGCTCGCCGAAAATCCCCGTGACTGTCGTCGAGTCCGGCTCGCGCTTCAATGTCGGCCCGTTCGATATCGAGATGATCCCGGTCGCGCATTCGATCCCGGAATCGCATGCCATCGCGATCCATTCGCCGGTCGGCACCGTGCTGCACACCGGCGACTGGAAGATCGACCCGACGCCGATCATCGGCAAGCCCACCGACGAGAAGCGCCTGCGTGAACTCGGCGACGAGGGCGTGCTGGCGGTCATCGGCGACAGCACCAATGCAGTGCGCGATGGCCGTTCGCCGTCGGAGATGGAAGTGGCCGCGACGCTCACCAAGCTGGTGATGGCTGCAAAGGGCCGCGTGGCCGTGACCACATTCGCCTCGAATGTCGCCCGCGTACGCGCCGTCGCCGAAGCTGCGCAGGCGTCCGGCCGCGAGGTCGTGCTGGTCGGCCGCGCCATGGAGCGCGTCGTGCAGGTGGCACGTGAATGCGGCTATCTCGACGGCCTGCCGGCGTTTCGCAATGCCGATTATTACGGGCACTTCCCGCCGGACAAGGTGCTCGCGCTCTGCACCGGCAGCCAGGGCGAAAGCCGCGCGGCCCTCGCGCGCATCGCCAATGACGACCATCCGCTGGTGACGCTCAACAAGGGCGACACGGTGATCTTCTCGTCGCGCACCATTCCCGGCAATGAGAAGGCCGTCGGCACCATCATCAATGGTCTCGTCACCCAGGGCATCGAGGTCATCACCGATCGCGATGCGCTGGTGCACGTGTCCGGCCATCCGCGCCGCGATGAATTGCGCGACATGATTTCGTGGGTGCGCCCGGAATTGCTGATTCCCGTTCATGGCGAGGCGCTGCATCTGAGCGAACACGCCAAGCTCGCGCGCGCCTGCGGCGTGCCGAAGGTGATGATCGTCAAGACCGGCGATCTGGTGAAGCTCGGCCCCGGCGATTCCGCCGTGATCGACGAATTGCCATCGGGCCGCATTTTCAAGGACGGGGCGATCCTCGAAAGCGAGAAGTCGCGCGCCGTCACCGAGCGCCGTCGGCTCGGCTTCGCCGGCTGCGCGATGGTCGCGCTGGCGATCAACAGCAAGGGCGATCTGCTCGATGATCCCGCCGTCGATCTGATCGGCATCCCGGAAAAGAACAGCTCCGGCCAGCTGCTCGACGATATCGTCTACGACATCGTGCTCGAAGTGGTGGAGAACCTGCCCAAGGCCCGCAAGCGCGATCCGGATGCCATGGCGGAATCGGTGCGGCGAGCTGTCCGCTCAACGCTCGCCGAGCATTGGGGTAAAAAGACCATCTGCTATGTGCAGGTCCTGACGGTCGAACAATAAGAACACAAAAACGGAGGAAACATCATGCTGGGCCGGCTCAATCACGTGGCGATCGCGGTTGCGGATGCGGCGAAGGCCGCCAAGATCTATGGCACCGCTTTCGGCGCCGAGATTTCCGACCGCGTGCCGCTGCCTGAACATGGCGTCTACACCGTGTTCGCGACGCTTCCGAACACCAAGATCGAATTCATCGAGCCGCTGGGCGAGACGTCACCGATCGCCAAATTTGTCGAGCGCAATCCCGACGGCGGCATCCATCATGTCTGCTACGAGGTGCCGGATATCATCGCGGCGCGTGACCAGTTGATCAAGGAAGGCGCGCGCGTGCTGGGCGATGGCGAGCCGAAGATCGGCGCCCATGGCAAGCCGGTGCTGTTCCTGCATCCGAAGGACTTCTCCGGCGCGCTGGTCGAAATCGAACAGTCCTGAGGGCGCGATGGCCTATACGATCTCGACATCGCTGGCGATCTACTTCGTGATCTGGTGGGTCACGCTGTTCCTCACGCTGCCATTCGGTGTGCGCAGCCAGCAGGAAGCCGGCGAGGGCGTTGAAGGCACCGATCCGGGCGCGCCCGTGATGGCGCGCATGGGACGCAAGCTGATCTGGACGACAGTGCTGTCAGCCGCGTTCTTTGCAGCCGGCATGGCCGCGCATAATGCGGGCTATCTCAATATCGAGCGGCTGTCGAAGCTGATGGGCGTTCCGCTGTGAGCGCGGTTTCGGTCACAGCAACATGGAGGGCGATCGCATGAAGCGCTTCCTGCTGTTCCTGTTGCTCGGCCCGGCCGTCGGCTTTGCCACATTCGAAATCCGCGAAGTGCTGAGCGGGAAGGTGATCGGCGGTTTTCCCGGCTTCATCATGGGGCTGCCATTTGCCTACTGGTTCGGACTGATCCCATCGCTGATCATGTGGGGCGAAGACTGGTTCCTGGAAGACAAGATGGGCCTGTGGCCGAAGGTCATGACCTCGGCGATCACCGGCTATGTGGTCAGCATCGCCATGCTGCAAATCTGGACGTCGGTGCCGATCCCGCTCTCGCAGGTGCTGACCTTCGGCATCGTCGGTGCGTCGCAAGGGCTGGTTTGTTCGTGGCTGTCCGGCATCAAGCCGAAGCGTGCTGTTGCGTAGTTGCGTAGGGCGGATGAGCGAAGCGTAATCCGCCGTTCTTCGCCACATGCGATCGGCCGGCGGATGACGCCTTCGGCTCATCCGCCCTACGGCCTAATCCGCCCTGCATGCGTGTGCAGCAATTGGCCGCGTTGCGTCCATGACCCGAATTGGCGAAAGAGGGCGCGTTCCCGGCAGGCTGCTGCTCAAAAAAAAGAGCAGGGCACATAGCCCTGCTCGGAAAATTGTGTCGACCCTATATACCCCGATCGTTGGATTTTATCCTTTGATTGGCGGGTTGACGCTGCTTTGGCGCGTCAGGGTTCCTCCCGAGACTTGGACCGTTAAGGCTTGGACCGTTCCAGGCTCGCCCGTGCGGACTTGCCTGAGCTTCGAGTCGTAGCTGAACTTTTTGTGTTTGTCATCAAATTCGGCATAGTCTGTTCAAAATTGAGGCATGCATAGAATTCGATGACGTTTCACTACTGAGGGTTGTCGTTTGTGTGCCTTTCAGCGGAATATGAAGCGCACAGGTTGCGCCGGTCGTCGCAGGCCACGATGCGGATGCCTGTAAAGGCGTCGATCGACCCGCTGCCCTTGTGTTTTGCCGCTCGATCCGGTTTCACTCGGGCCTTCCAGTTTCACTCCGATTCCCGGGCCTAAACCATGCGGCTGTCGCGCTATTTTCTCCCCATCCTCAAGGAAACGCCGAAGGAAGCGGAGATCGTCTCGCATCGCTTGATGCTGCGTGCCGGCATGATCCGTCAGGAAGCCGCTGGCATCTATGCCTGGCTGCCGCTCGGCCTTCGCGTGCTGAAGAAGATCCAGGCGATCGTGATCGAGGAGCAGAACCGCGCCGGCGCCATCGAACTCCTGATGCCGACCCTGCAGCTCGCCGACCTCTGGCGCGAAAGCGGGCGCTATGACGCTTATGGTCCGGAGATGCTGCGCATCACCGATCGCCACAAGCGTGAGCTCCTCTACGGGCCGACCAATGAGGAAATGATCACCGAGATTTTCCGCGGCTATGTGAAGTCCTACAAGAGCCTGCCGCTGAACCTCTATCACATCCAGTGGAAGTTCCGCGACGAGCAGCGTCCACGCTTCGGTGTGATGCGTGGCCGCGAATTCCTGATGAAGGACGGCTATTCCTTCGACATCGACGAGGCCGCCGCGAAGCACTCCTACAACCAGATGTTCGTGGCCTATCTGCGCACCTTCGCCCGCATGGGCCTGAAGGCGATTCCGATGCGCGCCGAAACCGGTCCGATCGGCGGTGACCACAGCCACGAATTCATCGTGCTTGCCGAGACTGGCGAGTCCGGCGTGTTCTGCGACAAGAACGTGCTCGATCTGCCGATCCCGTCGGCCGATGTCGATTACAGCGGTGACCTGACGCCCATCATCAATCAGTGGACCTCGATCTACGCCGCGACAGAAGACGTGCACGACGCCGCGCGCTTCGAGAGCGAAGTGCCGGAAGAGCGCCGGCTGAATACGCGCGGCATCGAAGTCGGCCAGATTTTCTATTTCGGCACGAAGTATTCCGACAAGATGGAAGCCAAGGTTGCCGGTCCCGATGGCACCGAAGTGGCGATCCATGGCGGTTCTTACGGTGTCGGCGTGTCGCGTCTACTCGGCGCGATCATCGAGGCTTGCCACGACGACAACGGCATCATCTGGCCGGAAGAGGTCGCGCCGTTCCGCGCGTCGATCCTCAACCTGAAGCAGGGCTCGGCTGACACCGACGCGGCTTGCGAGGCGCTATACAAGGAACTCTCGGCCAAGGGCGTCGATGTGCTCTATGATGACACCGACCAACGCGCCGGCGGCAAATTCGCCACCGCCGACCTGATCGGCGTGCCGTGGCAGATCCTCGTCGGTCCGAAGGGACTGGCCGAGGGCAAGGTCGAACTGAAGAAGCGTAGTGACGGATCGCGCGAGAACATCTCGCCGGCCGAGGTCGTCGCAAAGCTGACGTCCTGACAACTTATCCACTAGGTGGTCGCCGCATCGTCTGTGATACGGCTAGAATAAGCCCGATTCGTATGGGAGTCGGGCGACGGATGATGCCATGAGCGAGCCAGTTCGAACCCCACCCTTTGCCGCCTTCGAATGGCTGCTGTCCGGACGCTATCTCCGTGCACGCCGTAAGGAAGGATTCATCTCGGTCATTGCCGGATTTTCCTTTGTCGGCATCATGCTCGGCGTCGCCACGCTGATCATCGTGATGGCCGTGATGAACGGCTTTCGCAAGGAACTGCTGGACAAGATCCTCGGCCTCAACGGCCACATCCTCGTGCAGCCGCTGGAACGTCCGCTCACCGACTGGAAGGAAGTCGCCGACCGCATCAATGGCGCCGATGGCATTCGCCTTGCGGCACCTGTCGTCGATGGTCAGGCGCTCGGTTCCTCGGCCTTCGGTGCATCCGGCGTGTTCGTGCGCGGCATCCGTTCGGCGGACCTGAACAATCTCACGTCGATCGCCAAGAACATCAAGCAGGGCACGCTGGAAGGCTTTGACGAAGGGCAGGGCGTGGCCATCGGCCGTCGTCTGGCCGATCAGCTTTCGCTGCATGCCGGCGACAATATCACGCTGGTGGCGCCGAAGGGCGCCGTGACGCCCATGGGCACGACGCCGCGCATTAAACCGTACAAGGTCGCGGCGGTGTTCGAGATCGGCATGTCCGAATATGACTCGACCTTCGTCTTCATGCCGCTGGCCGAGGCGCAGGCCTATTTCAATCGCAACAACGACGTCACCTCGATCGAGGTCTATACGAACAATCCCGACAAGATCGACGTCTACCGGAAAGCCGTGACCGACGTTGCGGGGCGGCCGATCTTTCTCGTCGACTGGCGGCAGCGCAACGCGACCTTCTTCAATGCGCTGCAGGTCGAGCGCAATGTGATGTTCCTGATCCTGACGCTGATCGTGCTGGTGGCCGCACTCAACATCGTGTCCGGCCTGATCATGCTGGTGAAGGACAAAGGCGCCGATATCGCCATCCTGCGCACCATGGGCGCCTCGCAGGGCTCCATCATGCGCATCTTCCTGATCACCGGTGCCGCCATCGGCGTGGTCGGCACGCTGGTCGGCTTCGGCGTTGGCCTGCTGGTCTGCATGAATATCGAGGCGATCCGGCAGTTCATCTCGTGGATGACCTCCACCGAACTGTTTTCGCCGGAACTCTACTTCCTGTCCAAATTGCCGGCGGAGATCGATGTCGGGGAAACCTCAGCAGTGGTCATCATGGCCCTGACGCTGTCGTTCCTCGCCACGCTGTATCCGTCATGGCGCGCCGCGCGACTCGATCCGGTCGACGCGCTGAGATACGAGTGATGGCTGACATGGCGCAGGGGGAAGATGATACACCGGCTTTGTATCTGCACGACGTCAAACGACAATACACCCAGGGCGAAAGCGTCCTGACAATTCTCGACAATGCGCGGCTCGGCCTGTGGGCCGGGCAGTCGGTGGCGCTGGTGGCGCCGTCGGGCTCGGGCAAGTCGACGCTGCTGCATATTGCCGGCCTGCTCGAGAGCCCGGACGAGGGCGAGGTCTATGTCGGCGGCACCGCGACGCTGGGCCTGTCGGACGCCGAGCGCACCCAGATACGCCGCACCGATATCGGCTTCGTCTATCAGTCGCACCGCCTGCTGCCGGAATTCACCGCGCTTGAAAACGTGATGTTGCCGCAGATGATCCGCGGCCTGAAGCGTAAGGAAACCATCGATCGCGCCAAGGAAATTCTGGCCTATCTCGGCCTCGGCGATCGCATCACCCACCGGCCGGCGGAGCTCTCCGGCGGCGAGCAGCAGCGCGTGGCGATCGCCCGCGCGGTTGCCAACGCGCCGCGGGTGCTACTGGCCGACGAGCCGACCGGCAATCTCGATCCGCATACCGCCGATCATGTGTTCAATGCGCTGATGCAGCTGGTGAAGGCGACGCGCGTGGCGATGCTGATCGCGACCCATAACATGGAACTCGCCGGCCGCATGGACCGCCGGGTGTCGCTGGAAAACGGCAAGGTGATCGAACTGGCGTGAGGGCTTCTTTCCCTCCCTCAAGCCGCGTAGCGGCGCAGGGGGAGGGTGGATCGAACGCGCAGCGTTCGAGACGGGTGGGGTGCTTCCCCAAACTCCGTTCTGCCGTGGGGAGAGACCCCACCCCCGCCTATCGGCGGACCCTTCCCATTCGCTTCGCTCCGGGGAGGGGCACCACGCGCTCCTGCGCGTCGTTTCTTTTCGAACATGTCAAACAGCCACGTCATCCCGTTCTCGCGGCGCCGAAGCGTCCGAGGTGTGAGCAGGTCTCCCCTCGAGACATGAGGGGAGGTGGCACGCCGCAAGGCGCGATGGGGTGGACTGGACGCAGCGGGCTCATCACCGGATCGCCGGCAAGAACCAACCGCGCAACGCCCTACGGCGCGCCACCGCGACGTTTTTCCAGTCGAAGGACCGTTCTTCCGGGCAAAGGCTCTTGGCCCGCAGGCCCGGCAGTTTCCTGCCTTTCGCCAGTGCCACGTCCAGCCGCGCAATAGCGGCAGACCCCCATAGTGGGGCCGGACGGTGACCCTCGACCACCCGAGTGCGTGAGGCCGCGTGAGCCTCCCGCCCGCAGGCGCCGCATCCACGTTCCGCCCAAAAGACGCCTCATGAGAGCGCCCCTCGCGAACGAGACAGGCGAGATATTGACGATGATGGGAATTTTGTCAAGAACAAAATAGGAACACCCGTTCGGATCGTAGGATGGGTAGAGCGCAGGCGCATCGCGCCGGAGCGAAACCCATCATTCCGTCGGTGCGGCAGGCTCCGCTGATGGGTTTCGCTTCGCTCTACCCATCCTACAAGAGGCTCCCTAAATCTCGCCCATACCTGCCAAATCCTTGGACGCCCCAGCCAGATATGGTATCCCCGCGCAGTTCCTGACCACCACCCGAGACCGCCCGCGCCCCGCTATTTCCGGCCGCGGCGGTGGAGATATGCTCACGATGACCAGTTCGGCTCCCAATGCCTCGTTCTTCTCTGCCTCGCTCGCCAAGGCTGATCCGGAAATCGCCGACGCCATCCGGGGGGAACTCGGTCGCCAGCGTCATGAGATCGAACTGATCGCGTCGGAAAACATCGTCAGCCGCGCCGTGCTGGAAGCACAGGGCTCGGTGATGACCAACAAATATGCCGAAGGCTATCCGGGCGCGCGCTATTATGGCGGCTGCGAATTCGTCGACGTCGCCGAGACGCTGGCGATCGAGCGCGCCAAGAAGCTGTTTGGCGCGCAGTTCGCCAATGTGCAGCCGAACTCGGGCAGCCAGATGAACCAGGCCGTGTTCCTCGCGCTGCTGCAGCCGGGCGACACCTTCATGGGCCTCGACCTCGCGGCCGGTGGCCATCTCACCCATGGCTCGCCCGTCAACATGTCCGGCAAGTGGTTCAAGCCGGCGCATTACACCGTGCGCGAGGACGACCAGCTCCTCGACATGGATGCCATCGCCAAGCAGGCGGAAGAGGTGAAGCCGAAGCTGATCATCGCCGGCGGCTCCGCCTATTCGCGCGCCTGGGACTTCAAGCGTTTCCGCGAGATCGCCGACAGCGTCGGTGCCTATCTGCTCGTGGACATGGCGCATTTCGCGGGTCTCGTTGCCGGCGGCGTGCATGAATCGCCGGTGCCGCATGCCCATGTCACCACCACGACCACGCACAAGTCGCTGCGCGGCCCGCGCGGCGGCCTGATCCTCACCAATGACGAGGCGCTGCACAAGAAGCTGAACTCGGCGATCTTCCCGGGCCTGCAGGGCGGCCCGCTGATGCATGTGATCGCCGCCAAGGCCGTCGCCTTCAAGGAGGCGCTGCAGCCGGAATTCAAGACCTATGCCGCAAACGTCGTGGCCAATGCCAAGGCGCTGGCCGAGACGCTGAAGACGCAGGGCTTCGATATTGTCTCGGGCGGCACCGACAACCATCTGATGCTGGTGGACCTGCGGCCGAAGGGCCTGAAGGGCAATGTGTCGGAGAAGGCGCTCGTCCGCGCCGGTCTCACCTGCAACAAGAACGGCGTGCCGTTCGACCCCGAGAAGCCGTGGGTCACGTCGGGCATCCGTCTCGGCACCCCCGCCGCGACCACCCGTGGCTTCGGCACCGAGGAGTTCAAGCAGGCCGGTGAGATGATCGCCGAAGTGCTGAGCGCCGTGGCGCAGTCCGGCGACGGCGCGGCCCCGCTGGTGGAAGCCGCGGTGAAGGAGAAGGTGAAGGCTCTGACGGATCGTTTCCCGATCTATCAGTAAGGACGGCCTGCGCGGTCAGAAGGCCGCGCAGTACAGCTTTTTGGAAGGTCCTCTGGAATGCGCTGCCCGAACTGCAACAGCCTCGATACGCAGGTGAAGGACTCGCGGCCCACCGAGGACTCGTCGGTCATCCGCAGGCGGCGCGTATGCATCGCCTGCAATTTCCGCTTCACCACCTTCGAGCGCGTGCAGTTGCGCGAGCTCACGGTGATCAAGCGCAATGGCCGCCGCGTGCCATTCGACCGCGACAAGCTGGTGCGCTCGCTGCAGATCTCATTGCGCAAGCGCCCGGTGGATCCGGAGAAGGTCGAGACCATGGTCTCGGCCATCGTCCGCGAGCTGGAAAGCGGGGGCGAGGCGGAGATTTCGTCGGAAGCGATCGGCGAGATCGTGATGGAGCATCTGCGCGTGCTCGACGACGTCGCCTATGTCCGCTTCGCCTCGGTCTATCGTGATTTCCGCGAAGCCAAGGATTTCGAGGCGCTGCTCGGTGAGCTGCACACCGACGAAGATGGTCGGCCCACGCCGATACGAAAATGATCTTCCGCATCCTGGAAGATCAGCACAGACAAAAGCTCGCAGACGCTAAAGCGGATGATCTCCGCTACATGCAACTCGCGCTGACGCTTGGCCGCCGCGGGCAGGGACGGACCTGGCCGAACCCGGCCGTGGGCGCCGTCGTCGTCAAGGATGGGGTGATTGTCGGCCGTGGCTGGACACAGCCGGGCGGCCGTCCGCATGCGGAGCCGGTTGCGCTGGCGCAGGCCGGTGCTGCAGCAAAAGGCGCGACGCTC
This sequence comes from Tardiphaga sp., assembly GCF_044340795.1. Lineage (GTDB taxonomy): Bacteria > Pseudomonadota > Alphaproteobacteria > Rhizobiales > Xanthobacteraceae > Tardiphaga. Next base: position 4,527 of record NZ_JBIISY010000109.1, on the reverse strand, counting down.
TATGTGACGCTGGAGCCTTGCTCGCATTTCGGCAAGTCGCCGCCTTGCGCGGACGCGATCGTTGCGGCCGGTATCGCGCGCGTCGTTGCGGCCGTTGAGGATCCCAATCCCGAAGTCGCCGGGCAGGGCCATGCGCGTCTTCGCGCGGCCGGTATCAAAGTTGAAGTCGGGCTGTGTGCCGAAGAAGCCGCCCGCGATCACGCCGGGCATTTCCGTCGCATCCGCGACAAGCGCCCGCATGTGGTGCTGAAGCTCGCGGTGTCGCCGGACGGCAAAATTGCTGCTGACGGCCACAAGACGGTCGCGGTGACCGGCGAGCGCGTGCGTTCGCGCGTGCATCTTCTGCGCGCGCAATGCGACGCGATCCTGGTCGGCATCGGCACGGTCAAGGCGGACGATCCCGAACTGACCTGCCGTTTGCCGGGTATGGCAAAACGCTCCCCGGTACGCGTGGTGCTCGACCGGGCGCTGCGCATCTCCGGCAATAGCAAGCTCGTGCATTCCGCACGTACGACACCGCTCTGGGTGATGACCTCGGATATCGCCGAGGCGCCGGCCGCCATGGCGCTGGGTGCCGCGGGTGCACAGGTGCTGCGCGTGCCGGCGGTGACAATGCCGGTGCCGGGGCTGGATTTGCCGGCGGTGCTGCATAGCTTGGCAGAGAAGGGCATTACCAGGCTGATGGTGGAAGGTGGCGCGAAAGTCGCGTCGTCGTTCGTGAGCGCTGGTCTCGTCGATGAAGTCTGGCTGTTTCAGGGCCCGAACGCGATTGGCGAGGGCGGTGTCAACGCGCTGGACGCATTGCCGCTATCAGCGATCACCGGGTCGCCGGGGTTTGTGGCGCGTGGTAGCGAGTCCTTCGACAACGACACTCTGACGATTTACGAGCGCATCTGATGTTTACCGGCATTGTCACCGATATCGGCGAGATCGAAAGCCTGACGCCCGTGGCGCAGGGCCAGCTGCACCGGCTGCGTATTCGCTGCGACTACGACCAAACCACCATCGCCGATGGTGCATCCATCGCGAACAACGGCGTCTGTCTGACGGTTGTTTCCTCCGGCACAGCCAATGGCAAAACCTGGTTCGATGTCGATGCCGCCGCGGAGACGCTGGCGCTGACGACGGCCAGGCATTGGCAGGTCGGCACCAAACTCAATCTCGAGCGCGCGCTGAAGATTGGCGACGAGCTCGGCGGCCATATCGTGGCCGGCCATGTGGACGGGATCGCCACCATCGTCTCCCGCGAAAACCTGCCGGACATGGCGCGGATCACCTTCCGCACCTCGCGGGACCTGGCCAAATTCATCGCCACCAAGGGCTCGATCACGTTGGATGGCGTGTCGCTGACGGTGAACACGGTCTCCGACGTCGAATTCGCCGTGCTGATCATCCCGCACACACTGAGCGTCACCACGCTCGGCGAGAGCTGGCAGACGGGCTCGGAGGTCAATATCGAGGTCGACCTGATGGCCCGCTATGCGGCACGGCTGAGCGAGATGAAGTAGAGGCCGGGAGCTCTCAGTTGTCGTGCCCGGGCTTGACCCGGGCACCCACCTTTGACGATCGGTGGTGGCGACGAAGATGGATGGCCGGGTCAGGCCCGGCCATGACGTAGGAGCGTAGAGGCTTCTGTCATTGTCCCTTGGCATTGGCCGTGGTGGCGACTAAAACCTCGCGATTGTTGACCTACCGCATGATTGCGGTTCTCCAACATATTGAACGGATTGAGAATAGATGGCCGACCCGCGACGTGCCCCCCTGAAGGACCAGACCGACATCACCGGCGCCCGTGCGCTGATCGTCGAGGCCCGGTTCTATGACGATATCCAGGATGCCATGCTGGAGGCTGCCATCGCAGAGCTGAAGGCCGCTGGCGTTACCCATGACGTCCTCACGGTTCCCGGCGCTCTGGAGATCCCGGCGGCGATCGCCATTGCCGTGGAGTCGGCAGCCAGGAACGGCAAGCCTTACGATTGCGCCGTGGCACTGGGCTGCGTGGTGCGCGGCGATACCATCCATTTCGAGATCGTCTCGATGGAATCCTCGCGGGCGCTGATGGACTACTCTGTCACGGAGCGGTTCCCGCTCGGCAATGGCATCATCACCGTGAATACCGAAGAACAGGCCTGGGCGCGCGCCAGGGCCTCCGAACTGAACAAGGGCGGCGACGCCGCGCGGGCGGCCCTCGCGATGCTGCGCATCAAGCGCCGCCTGGCGAAAGCGTAAGTGATGGCTGAATTCAAGAAAATCGAACCCAAAGGCGAGCGCAAGGCCAACCGCCGTGGTGCGGCCCGTCTCGCCGCTGTGCAGGCGCTGTACCAGATGGATGTGGGCGGCACCGGCATCAATGAAGTGCTGGCGGAGTTCGAAAGCTTCTGGATCGGCAGCGAGGTCGAGGGCGAGCAGTATCTGCCGGCCGAGGGCGCGTTCTTCCGCGACATCGTGCAGGGCGTGCTGCGCGACCAGAAGCAGCTGGATCCGCTGATCGACGACGTGCTGTCGCGCGGCTGGCCGCTCGCCCGCGTCGAGGCGATCCTGCGCGCGGTGATGCGGGCAGGGGCTTATGAGCTGCAGCATCGCAAGGACATTCCGGGCCGCGTGATCGTGTCGGAATATGTCGACGTGGCGCATGCCTTCGTGGAACGCGACGAGACCGGCATGGTCAATGCGGTGCTGGACCAGATCGGGCGGCAGTATCGGCCGGACGAGTTTACGCGGTAGCTCCGTCTGTCGTCCCCGCGAAAGCGGGGACCCAGTAGACCCCGTTAGCCGTCGATAGAACCGCGCCGCCGCCGTTTACTGGATCGCCCAGTCAAGCCGGGCGATGACAAGAGTGGGACTAGCACCTGATGGCATCCGGCGAAGACAGTCTCATCTCCCGTTACTTCGCGCCGCTCGCCACTGATCCCGGCGCCTTCGGCCTGCGCGATGATGCGGCGGTCCTGAAAACCGCTGGCGAGGATATCGTCGTCAACACCGACGCCATCGTCGAGGGCGTGCACTTCCTCCCCGACGATCCCCCGGACACCGTCGCGCGCAAGGCGCTGCGCACCAATCTGTCCGATCTCGCCGCCAAGGGCGCCGAGCCGGCCGGCTTCGTGCTGACGCTTGCGTTGAAGTCGCAGGACGAGGTGTGGCTGGCCGAATTCGCACGCGGGCTCGGTGAGGATATCGACACCTATGGCTGCCCGCTGCTCGGCGGCGACACGGTGTCCACGCCGGGGCCGCTGATGGTCTCCGTCACCGCCTTCGGCCGGGTGCCGGAAGGGCAGATCGTTCGTCGCGCGGGCGCGCAGGTGGGCGACCTCATCGTGGTGACCGGAACGATCGGCGATGCGGCCTTGGGCCTCGCCATGCTGCAGGGGCGGCTGGCCTCGTCCAACGAGGAGCCGCTGATCGATCGCTATCGTCTGCCACAGCCGCGCACTGCGCTGGCGCGTGCAGTGCGGGATCATGCGACGGCCTCGATGGATGTGTCGGATGGGCTGGCCGGCGACCTCGCCAAATTGTGCGGGGTGTCGGGTGTCTCTGCGGAAGTCGAGACGGCGATGCTGCCCTTGTCGGCACCGGCCAGCGCGCTGCTGGACGCCGGCATGATCGGCATCGAAACCCTGGTGGCGGGCGGCGACGACTACGAAATTCTCTGCACCATGCCGGAGGAGCGTGCGGCATCCTTCCTGGCGCAGGCGGAAGAGGCGGGGGTGCCTGCGGCGGTGATTGGCGAGATTGTCGCGGGTGACGCGCCGCCGCGCTTTGTTGATGTCGACGGCGAGACAGTCGAACTGAAGCGACACTCGTATAGTCACTTCTAGGCGCCACTGCCGTAGGATGGGTTGAGCGCAGCGAAAACCCATCAGCCGACGATGCGGCAACCTCCGCCGATGGGTTATCACTCCGGTGCTCGTCGCCTCCGCTCAACCCATCCTACGGCACCGAGCTTGTCGCCCGCTACATCCTCTCCAAAATCCGCGCATAGTCCATCCGCGGCCGTTGCACGCCGATACCGATTTTGACATGCTTCCTGTTACGAGAGGCCGTCCTCACGTACTCAGGACAGGCTTCCGATCATATGCGCCACCAAACAAGGCGCCGGGCAGGAAGGACTGAGGCAGATTCCATGACAGCATTGTGGGTGATCGTGCTCTGCGGGGCACTGTCGATCGTTTACGCGATCTGGGCGACGGGTTCGGTGTTGAAGGCGGATGCCGGAAATGCGCGAATGCAGGAAATCGCAGCGGCGGTGCGGGAAGGCGCACAGGCCTATCTGCGGCGGCAATATCTCACCATCGGCATCGTCGGCGTCGTGATCTTCGCGCTGCTGGCTTACTTCCTCGGCATGCTTGTCGCGGTCGGCTTCCTGATCGGCGCGGTGCTCTCGGGTGCCGCGGGCTTCATCGGCATGAATGTCTCGGTGCGCGCAAACGTCCGCACCGCACAGGCGGCGACCAATTCGCTGGCGGGTGGTCTCGAACTCGCCTTCAAGGCCGGCGCCATCACCGGCATGCTGGTGGCCGGTCTCGCTCT